>JAFARZ010000081.1 GCA_019245115.1 Streptosporangiaceae bacterium
GCAGGCCAGCAGCCGCCAGCGCCGCCCGGATCACCCGCTGCTGCGACGGACCGTTCGGCGCCGCCAGCCCGTTCGAGGCGCCATCAGAATTCACCGCCGACCCTCGCACCACCGCCAGCACCCGCCGGCCATTCCGCACCGCATCCGGCAGCCGCTCCAGCAGGAGCAACCCCACCCCCTCACTCCATCCGGTCCCATCAGCTCCCGCCCCGAACGCCTTGCACCGCCCATCAGGCGCCAACCCCCGCTGCCGGGAAAACTCCACGAACATGCCGGGGGTCGCCATCACCGTCACCCCGCCCGCCACCGCCAGCGAGCAATCTCCTGACCGCAGCGACTGGCACGCCAGGTGCAACGCCACCAGCGACGACGAACACGCCGTATCCACGCTCACCGCCGGGCCCTCCAGCCCCAGCACATAAGAGATACGCCCAGACGCGACACTGGGCGTGTTACCGGTGAGCAGGTAACCCTCAAGGCCGCCGGCCTCGTGCATCCGGGGGGCATAGTCCTGCGCGGTGGCGCCAATGAATACGCCGGTCTGGCTGCCCCGTAGCGACAGCGGGTCCATCCCGGCCCGCTCGAACACCTCCCATCCCACCTCCAGCAGCAGCCGCTGCTGCGGGTCCATCGCCAGCGCCTCCCGCGGCGAAATTCCGAACAGGCCGCTGTCGAAATCGGCGATCTGCCCAAGGAAACCGCCGTACCGCGTGCTGGACACGCCGGATCTGGCCGGGTCCGGATCGAAGAGCGTCTCCAGGTCCCAGCCGCGGTCCGCGGGAAACTCGCCGATCACGTCCATGCCGGACTCGATGAGCCGCCAGAACTCCTCCGGCGAGGTGGCCGCACCGGGATACCGGCAGGCCATGCCCACGATCGCGATCGGCTCGTCGCTGCCGGGCTTCGGACTCGCCGTGGGGACCCCCGCCGTGGGAACACGTGCCAATCCAGACGCGTCGCCGCAGAAGTAGCTGGCGAGACCGGCCGGTGTCGGGTAGTCGAACAGGAGCGTGTCCGGCAAGCTGGCCCCGGCCCACGCAGACAGCCGGGCGGTCAGCTCGACCAGGCTGTAGGAGTCGAATCCAAGGTCGGTAAACGCACGCCCCGGATCGATGTCACCCGCCCCGTCGTGCCCGAGTACGGCCGCGATCTGGGCGCGCAGAACGTGGAGCACCGCCTGCTTGCGCGCCGCTTCCGGCTGGACGGCCAGCCGGCCCGAGCCACCGGACCGGGCCGCGGGTTCCGCTGGCGGCTCACCGGCCGCAGTCGCTGGCGGTTCGCCGACCGCAGTCGCCTGCGGCGCCGGTTCCGGCAGGACCGGGGCGGCTGCCGGATCAGCGGCGTGCGACTGCTCGATCCAGTAGCGGCGGCGCTGGAACGGGTAGGAGGGCAGCGAGATCCGGCGCCAGCCGACCTCCGCAAACAGGGACTCCCAGTCCACGTCGACGCCGCCGGCATGCAAGGCCGCCGCCGCGGTCAGCACCGACCTGGACTCGGGGTGGCCGGAACGTGGCAGCACCGCGACGATCACCGCCTCCGGCGGCATCCCGCATCGCCGCACCGCGCTAGCCAGCGCCGCACCCGGGCCGGTCTCCACGAACGCGGTGACCCCGCGCGACGCCAGCGTGGCGACAGCGGCGGCGAACCTGACCGGCTCCCGGACCTGGCGGACCCAGTACTCGGGCTGGCACCATTGTTCGTCCGCCGGCTCACCCGTGCGGGTGGAGATCACCGGGATCCGCGGCGGCCGGAAGCTAAGACTGCCCGCCACCTGGCGGAACTCCTCGAGCATCGGATCCATCAGCGCCGAGTGGAACGCATGGCTGACGCGCAGGCGGCTGGTCTTGCGCCCTAGTTCCGCCCATCGCCTCGCGGCCTTGAGCACGGCCGGTTCGGCGCCGGACAGCACCGTCGCGGCCGGCCCGTTGACCGCCGCGATGGTGACGCCGTCGTCCATCTCGGCCAGGGACGCCAGCACCTCCTGCTCGGATGCCGCGACCGCGACCATGGCACCGCCGACCGGAAGAGCCTGCATGAGCTGGCCGCGCGCCGCTACGAGGGCGCAGGCGTCGGCCAATGAGAGCACGCCAGCCACGTGCGCGGCAGCGAGTTCCCCGACCGAGTGGCCCACCATATAGTCCGGCCGGATTCCCCATTGCCGCAAGAGTGCGGCGACCGCCACTTCGACCGCGAACAACGCCGGCTGGGCGAACCCGGTCTGGTCGATCAGTTTCGCATCGTCGCCGAACACCACGTCCTTGACGCGTGCGGGGAGGTGCTTTTCCAGGCCCGCACACGTCTCATCGAAGGTGTCGGCGTAGGCGGAGAATGTGGCGTACAGTTCCCGTCCCATGCCGAGCCGCTGGCTGCCCTGGCCGGAAAACAGGAAGCCGGTCCGGTGATGCGCCGCGACTCCTCGCACCACGTTCGCAGCCTCATCGCCCGCCGCCACCGCGGACAGCCCGGCGCGCAGCGCAGCCCGATCCGCGCCGAGGATGACGGCCCGGTGCTCGAAAGCCGACCGAGTGATGGCGAGGGAGCCGGCCACGTCAGCCGGGTCGAGTTCTGGCGGGTCGAGTTCTGGCGGGTCGAGTTCTGGCGGGTCAAGTCCTGGCTCCGTGCCGACCAGGGACAGCAGCCGGGCTGCCTGAGCACGCAGCGCGGCGTCGCTGCGCCCGGAGATCAGCCACGGCAGCGCGGCAGGCCTGGTCCGCCCCGGCGGCGCTGCGGCGCTGTATTGGGCTGGGCCTTCGGCCGCGGTGTCTGATCTGCCTGGGCCTTCGGCCGCGGCGGGGGCCGGCTGGCTCTCCGAGATGATCATGTGGCAGTTCGTCCCGCCCATGCCGAATGAGCTGACCCCCGCCACCAGCGGCTCATCCGGCCGGGGCCAGGGGCCGGTGCTTGCCTGAACCCGGAGGTTCAGTGCGGCCAGTGGAAGGGCAGGGTGCGGCCGCCGGAAGTTGAGGCTGGCGGCCAGTTGACGCTTCTGCACGCACAGGACGGTCTTGATCAGGCCGGCGATACCGGCGGCGCCCTCCAGGTGGCCGATGTTCGTCTTGACCGAGCCGACCGCGACCGGATCCCCCGGGGAATGGTGGACGCCGAGGGCGGCGCCGAGCGCGGCGGCCTCGATTGGATCGCCCGCCTTGGTGCCGGTACCGTGCAGCTCAACATATTGGACTTCAGCCGGCGACACGCCGGCCCGGGCGCAAGCAGCCTGGATGACCGCCCTCTGGCCCTGCTCACGCGGCATCGTGAGGGTATCCCCGCCACCGTCGTTGTTGGCGGCACTGCCGAGGATCACAGCGTGGACCGTGTCGCCGCTGGCGATGGCGTCGCGGAGCAGTCGCAGGACGACGATTCCGCCGCCTTCGCCGCGCACGTAGCCGTTCGCCCGCTCGTCGAAGGTGAAGCAGCGGCTATCCGGCGACAGTGCCCCGAACAGTCTTCTGGCCTCGAAGGTTTCCGCGGCGAGGTTGAGCTGGACGCCCCCGGCCAGGGCCATGCTCGTCTCACCGCTCACCAGGCTCTGGACCGCGAGGTGTACGGCGACCAGCGCCGAGGACTGTCCGCAGTCCACCACCAGGCTTGGCCCGCCCAGTCCGAGGGTGTAGGACACGCGGTTGGCGATCAGGCTCCGGCTCAGCCCAGTCGTAGAGTACTCGGTGACCAGGCCAGCGGCTCGCTGAAGCCGTGCATAGTCATCAGCGGTGGCGCCGAGGAAGATCCCGGCCCCGCCGCCGCTCAGTCTCCCCGCCGGGATTCCAGCGTCTTCCAGCGCCTCCCAGCACAGCTCCAGCGTGAGGCGCTGCTGCGGATCCATGGCCACGGCCTCGCGGGGGGCGACGCCGAAGAAGGCGGCGTCGAACTCACCAGTGCCGTCTAGATAGCCGCCTGGCCACGAGCGCAGCGCCGGGCGATCCGCGGGCGCCGCGGTGATCGCGTCCGTCCCTTCGCGCAGCAGCCGCCAGAAGGCAGCACAGTCCGGCGCGCCGGGGAACCGGCACGCCATGCCGACAATGGCGATATGACGATCAAGAAAAGGTCCCGCTTCATTACGATCACAACCCGGCAACCGCAAGCCCCTCCCACACCCATCCGGGAACCGCCCCTGGCACCCCGCGCAGAGGCTTCGCCGATCCTAAGCAGAACCGCGGCAGGCGGTCATGTCCCCCATTCAGGGGGCATGACGACACGCCGAAGCGTGGGGTAGTTGTGGACCGAGTTTGGTGCGGGCCGCGCGCATTGGCGCGACGGGCGCGCTTTGCCGACCCCTTCAATGGCAGTGCCCAGCCATTGAGCTGACAATGAACAGGCGAGGAGCCGATGGCAATTGCCAGTCCTGCCGTCTCCGGAGAGCACCCACCGGTACTGGACGGCTTCGATCTCACCGATCACGCCAGGTTCGCCACCGGATTCCCGCACGACGTGTTCGCCCGGCTGCGGCGGGAGGCCCCCGTCCTGTGGCACCCACCAGGTCAGACCGCTGACCAGGAAGGCTTCTGGGTATTCAGCAGGTACTCCGACATCCGCACGGCTGCGGCCGATCCCACGTTCTCGTCGCAGGGCGGCGGCGGCCGCGCCGGCGGCGGAACTCACATCGACGACCTGCAAACGGGGGTCCACGCGGGCGTTTTGCTCAACATGCTCGACGACCCAAGGCATGAGCTGATCAAGCACCTGGCACAACCGCCGGTGACCCGGCCGACCGTGGAGCAGCGCATCCCTGAGATCCGCGAGCTGGCACGTGATCTGGTCACCAGGGCGCTGGCCAGCGGCACCTGCGACTTTCAGCCGGATGTCTCGGCCCCGTATGCGATCAGCACGATCGCGCTCATCCTGGGAGCACCGCGGGAGGACTGGCCGGACCTGCTGACCTGGGCGCAGGCCGTAGCAGGCTTCGACGACCGGGAATCAGGCAAGGTCAACGACCAGGCGGCGGCCACCGCGTACGCGATCTATGAATACAGCCAGAAGCTGGTAGCCGCGAAGCAGGCCGCGGAGCCGGCCGCCGATCTCATGTCGGTGATGTCCCGCCAGGACATCCCTTCTGGTCACGGCGAGAGCCCGCTTTCTGAATATGAGCGGCATGCCTTCTTCTGCTTCCTCCTGCTGGCGGGCAGCGAGGCCCCGCGCAATGCGATGGCCGCGGGTATGCTCGCGCTGGCCCGGCATCCGGAGCAATGGCAGGCACTGTGCCAGGACCGCTCCCTGATCCCCACTGCTATCGAGGAAATGCTGCGCTGGTCCTCCCCCACCCCGTATAACAGGCGCACCACGACGAGAGACGTCGACTTCGCTGGTGCTCAGATAAAGGCTGGGCAAAAGGTGACGCTGTGGTGGGCGTCGGCGAACCGCGATGAGTCGGTCTTCAGCAATCCCGGCACCTTTGATATCCGGCGGTCACCCAACCCGCATCTCGCTTTCGGCGATGGAACGCACTTCTGCCTCGGCGACCAGCTCGGTCGGCTTGAGATCCGGCTGCTGCTGGAGGAGATGCTGGACCGGGTCGCGGAGATCAGGGTGGACGGGGACGTGACGTGGGCCCCGAGTAACAAGCACACCGTGACGCTGCACATGCCGGTGCAACTTGTACCGGCTGGATAATTAAGAATTAGCCTAGGACGAAGGCGGAAGACCGTGACTCAAGCCCCCATGCTGGACTCTGAGTTTCTTGCACAACTGCTGCCGTTCAATCCATTTGATCCTGCTTTTATCGTTTCCCCGTACCCGGCGTACCGCAGGGTACGTGAGCAGGGCCGGCTAGTCCGGACACCCGCTGGGCTCTGGGTGGTCTCCGGCTACGAGCTTTGCGCCGCGGTGCTGCGCGACTCCCGATTCGGGTGGGGTGACGGGGCAGCGGTCGCCGACCACTTCAGCACCGCGCCCGACGGTTCCCTCGTGCGTCCCTTCATTTTTTCGGATCCGCCCGAGCACACAGCGATCCGGAGGCTGGTCAGCAAGGCGTTCGCGGCTCGGCGGATAGACCAGTTGCGGCCGACGGCCCAACGGCTGGCGGCTGGCCTCATCGCGGCGGCGCGGGAGCAGGCCGACGATGCGCCAGTGGATTTGATGTCCGCGGTGGCGCATCCGCTGCCCGGCCAGTTGCTGAGGGAATTGCTGGGCGTGCCCGACGAGCATGAGGCCCGCTTCCGTGTGCTGACCGCCGATATCGCCCGTGGTCTGGACCCTAGCCTGTTCCTCACGCCAGACGAGATAGCCAAGCGGGACAGTGCCCGCGCCGAGCTGGGCGAGGTTTTCACCGCACTGGCCGAGCGGCGGCGCAGCGACCCAGGCGATGACCTGATCAGTCAGCTCCTCGCGGTTGAGGACGAAGGGCACCGGCTGACCATGCACGAGCTGCAGGTAACCTGCACACTGCTGCTTGCTGCGGGGTACGCGACCACTCACGGTCTCATCGCCAACGGGATGCTCGCCCTGCTGCAGCGGCCCGCCCAGCGGGACTGGCTCCGCGCCAACCCGGACCGGGTGGAGGACGCGGTGGAAGAGATGCTGCGCTTCGACGCGCCGGTGCAGATGATCGCCCGGATGGCCCTCACCGAGGTAACGCTAGACGATCACGTGATCCAGCCGGGTGAGCAGGTGATGCTGCTTATCGGGGCGGCCAACCGTGACCCAGCGGTGTTCGAGGATCCCGATGAGCTGCTGCTGTCCCGAGAGAACCCGCGCAACCTCGGATTCGGCCTGGGTATTCACTTCTGCCTGGGTGCTCCGCTGGCCCGGCTGACGGCGCAGGCCGCAGTGGCTGAACTGGCCGCACTGGACATCGAGCTGGCGACAGGCACCCCTCCCCGGGTGCCCAACATCATCATGCGCAGCCTAGCCGAACTGCCGGTACGCATAGCGGGCAGGTGATACCACCGTCCGTTCGTAAGAAAGAGCCTGTGGGTGCCGACAATCGTGTCATAGTCGCTGACCTGGTGTCTTGAGCTGGCTGAAGACCAGCCAGGTTGACCGACTGGCTGCGCGGAGGCCACTTGCTCAGGCACTGTCAGTACCCGTGCCACTACGAATCGCCTGCCTAGCAGTGCTGCGCGTGTTCGGCTGGCTTGCCTTGCTCGCCCGCTCCGACCGCGCCAAGGACACCGAGATCATAACCTTGCGCCATCAGGTCGCTGTTCTCCAGCGCCAGGTCAAGAGCCCAAGACCATCCTGGGCCGACCGGGCGATCCTAGCCGCGCTGGCCCTGTGGGTGCCGAAAATACCATCCGTGCCCCTGACCTGCACCGTTCGGAACCGGTGCGGAGAACAAGGCTCGGCTTGTTTACGGGGTTGGCTCAGTAACTTGAACGCGTTCGGGAACAGTGCCGGATCTTCATCGCATTGCCAGTGAAATCCCAGCTCAGAGTACAGAGCCGAGTTTGCGAGCCCCACAGGGTGTACGACCAGGTCAAGATCCGCGGCTACCGCGTGGAGCCGGGTGAAGTCGAAGCGGTCTTCCTGCCTGCTATTTCGGCGCCCGAAGGTTGCCGGGCAGATCCGGATTATGCTGCTGGCATTCCTGGCAGGTGACCTGACGCCAATCTGATGAGAACCTGACGCCACCTGCGGGACGGCCGCAGTCGGTGCTGGGCCGGAAACGTGACCGGCGGCCGTGGTGGACAGGCCGTCTGGCTTCTTGGCTGTCACCCTCAGCAGGTTACCGGGATGCTGTCGTTCCGGACGTGCATCCAGATCGGCGGTTGCCCTGACCGGCGCAGTGCTGGCACCAGACAGCCCTCGGCGTACCGTTCGCGTTCGTGGATCAGCCCGCAATCGAGGCGAATGAGGGCAGGCAGCTGGACCCTGCACGCATGCGCTCATCTGCCGTGTTCAGTCGTACGCGCATGCCGTACCCACGGAACGCAGATCGCGAAATCCTGGGCTAGCAGCACGCAGGCCGTGAGCCCGGAGGCTAGCCGCGCAAAGTCGACCGGCAGTGGCCGACGACAGAGCGACCGGCGTACCCGGAGCAGGATCGGATCCCGGGTGCCCTGGGCTCTGCTGCCGGACGGACGCGGTCGCTTCCCTGGAGCGCAACGCGCAAGGTGCCTCGCGTGCCCATGCTGGCGTGCACGCCAGATTGACCTTTGATAGACCTTTCATGGGCCGAGTCAGCCGTCCTCGGATGACTGATCGTCAGCCCGCAGTCGCCCTCGGCAGGAAACCAGTGCGGGCTAACACCCGCATTGGCGAACCCGACCACGACAGGATCGCTGACCGGCTGCCTGGTCACAGTTGTTGGAGGGAGGCAACCGGCTGAGCCCGTCGACTGTGCCGCCAGGCGCAAACCAGCACGCGAACACCACATGCTCACTACATGCTAATTAGCATGTCAGTTAGCATGTGGCCGTGAGGGTCGGAGAGCGCAGTGCTTGACAGCGAACTGGCTGAGATCATCAGCAACTTGCGCCTGCTTGGCGCTGATATCGCCGACATCGAGGTGAAGAACGGCAGCGGCGGCTTGCCCAAGTCACTCCGCGAGACACTGTCAGCTTTTTCGAACGCTCTCGGCGGGGTCGTTATCCTGGGACTCGATGAAGGCCAGGGATTCGCGACCGCGGGCCTACGGAACCCGGCAAAGCTTGCGGCCGATCTCGCTTCGATGTGTTCATCGGAGATGGAACCCGCGGTGCGGCCACTGATACGCATCCATCAGTTCGAAGGCCAGCAGCTTGTAGTCGCGGAGATCCCTGAGCTTGATCCCGCCCAGAAACCGTGTTTCTACAAAGGTGCGGGAATGACCAAAGGCAGCTTCGTGCGGGTGAGCGACGGTGACAGACGGCTCTCGTCCTACGAGGTTCAGATCATGCTGTCCTCGCGGGGGCAGCCGCGAGACGATGAACAGGCTGTGTCCGGCATCGGGCTTGAAGACCTTGACCAGGCCAGCCTGGAGACCTTGATGGCGCGCCTGCGGACCAGCAGACCATACGCGTTCAAGGATCTCGATCGGCTCGCTGTGCTGCGTCGGGCCAAAGTCCTCGTAACCGACCAGACAGGACAGGACGCCGTCTCCCTGGCCGGGCTTCTGGCTCTCGGCACCTATCCCCAAGAGAAGTTTCCTCAGCTGATGGTCACCTTCGTCCACTACCCAACCGTCACGGGTACTCAGTCCGTAGCGGGAGAGCGCTTCCTCGACAACGTGACCTTGGAAGGGCCCATCCCTGTGATGACCCGCGACGCACTGGCCGCGATCCGGCGGAACATGTCACGCCGGGCACTGATAGCTGACGCCGGCCGACAGGACATATGGGAGTACCCCGAGACAGCTTTGCGCGAGGCGGTCGTCAACGCGCTGGTCCACCGGGATCTATCCAGCAGCGCACGCGGCACACAGATCCAGATAGAGATGTATCCAGACCGGCTGGTGATCAAGAACCCGGGCGGCTTGTTCGGCCCAGTCACCATCGACAACCTCGGCGAAGAGGGCATCTCGTCCGCGCGGAACGCCACTCTCATCAAATTGCTTGAGGATGTCCCGCTACCCGGCGAGACACGGACGGTCTGCGAGAACCGCGGCTCCGGTATCCGCTCGATGCTCGACGCGCTGCGAACCGCAGGCATGAGCCCGCCCCAGTTCGAAGACCGGATCTCATCTTTCACGGTGACCTTCCCCAACCACACGCTCCTGTCCGAGGAAACAGTCAGGTGGATCACCGGCCTAGGCGAACACGGGCTCACTGACAGCCAGTGCGTCGCCCTAGCCATGCTCCGCGATGAAGAGGTCCTGGACAACCGCGCCTACCGGACGGCAACCGGTGTGGACTCCCGGGTGGCGACCGCCGAACTCCAAGACCTCGTCGCCCGCGAACTCATCACCCAGACCGGGACCCGCCGCTGGGCACAGTACCGGCTGTCCCCGCGACTCAACTCACACACCGGATCGCCATCCAAGGCAGACCGCCGCCCGGCCCTGCTCACGGCACTCGGCGACGAGACGCTGTCACGAGCAGAACTCGCGGCACGAACGGGTCTCAGCGATCAGACTGTCCGGCGCTGGTTGAAGGTCATGCGCCAGGAGGGAACCGTGGAACTCGTCGGCAGCAGTCCCCGCAGCACCGGTGCCCGGTACCGCCGTTCACGCCAAACCTTGCTGTTCCCGCGAAATCAGCCTGCTTTGGACGACAGCTAATCCTGGTCCCACCATCGACCTTTCCTGCGCGCCAGCAAGTCCGGCGGTACAACGGACGGAGCCACGCGGCATCCGGTCGCGGATCGTCGAAAGCGATTACCAGAATTGGAGCCGGACGCCAAGAGGCCGCGTTTGCCCGTGCCGACGAACGTCCAGCGAGGCCCGCTGATGCTCGTCTACCTGACTGATATCCGCGGGGAGCGCGTAGTCATTCATCCACGTGAACTGGATCGGCTGACACGGGGCGGGCTCCCCATAGTCAGCCCCACCCAACCGATGTGCTGGATGCTCGCGACGGCGGTCTCCCTGCCAGTGCCGACGTATTCCAGGACGAAGTCCTCCCGTGACTTGTCCTCCGCGTTCCACGGTCGGAACGTGTTCGGATAAGAACGTTGGCGTCGTAGACCGTCGATCAGTACAGTCCCAGTTCTTCGCTCAACTGGGTCAGTTCGTCCGCCGCGTTACGGCGGCTGAGGTCATCCCTTCGCCGGTATTCACGCAGATCCACGAATCTGACCCGGCGGTGCGTGCCTACCAGGCGGAACGGGATCTCCCCTGCCTCCAGCAGCCCGATCAGGTACGGCCGGGACACATTCAGGAAGTCGGCGGCCTGCTGTGTGGTCAGCTCAGCGGCATCCGGAATGAGCTGTACGCCTTGCCCGGCAGCCAGCAGCGCGAGGATCTGCGCGAACATGACCGTCGCCTCGCGCGGAACGACCAGGGAGTCATCCCCGGCTAGCTCGCCCCGGATCGTGACCGGATCAGTCCCGGGATGAGCCGCCAGGTAGTCCCTGATCCGCCGCGCGGCGCGGCTAGCCAGCTCCGCATCCGCATCCCCCGGTCTGATCACACCGCCCGTCCTGCCTGACATCGCTTACCTCCTGAAGGCCATCATACCCGCTAAACGAAATATCTGAAACAATCGCAATATTCGCAATCTTCGCCGTGCCTAACCTCTGTCACTCAGCACGCGGAAATGCGCCTTTGAGGGACTGACCGGAGATTGCGCGCCCGATGGCGCGGTTGTCGGCTGCCGGTTGTAGAGCAGAGCGCTAAGTAACGGTGACCGATCTGAGAACCTGGCAGGGCCATAGCCACAACGGGCGTGGACCAAGGAGCAACGTCATCGCGCGCACCGGCAATCCGGTCAGTTGCGGCGAGCCGACACCCTTCTGCAGATTCGCGACGACGCACTGGCCCGTCTGGCTTCGATATAGACGACTCGATGGGACTCGACGGGCACTGTCTACGCGGTGTTCATCCCTCGACGCGATCGGGCGCGACGGCCGCAGGTGCTCCGTGCCGGTCGGATCGTAGGTTGTGGCGCATCCGGGCGGCAGCTAATGTCCGCGGCATGGGCGTGATTGATGTCAGGCGCTTCAACGTCGCGACGTACTTCGGGGATAGCGGCGACCTTGAGGTCGCGGACATCTGGCCTGCCGATGAAAGCACATGGGACATCGATCTCGCCGAGGTCGTCAAGGTAAACGCACTCGCGGTCCCGGCGGACCGTAAGCTCACCTACCGCGTGATGCAGCACGAACTGCGGTTGCTGCTGAGCTTTCTCATGGACGAGCCCGGAAGCCCGCTCACCCTCCGGCACGACGAATTCCGAGCAAGTTCGGGGCACGTCAAGCGGTTCATATCCGAATCGTTCGGCCTCGGGATGCTCACCGCAGCCGCCGAGCGCCACCACCGATGGAAGCTAGACGACACCGATCTCCACAACTTCGACGTGCTGCCCGCGAAGGTAGCCACGCAGTACCCAGGTTCCGGAATCCGGCCAGACCTGCTCTTTGACTTCACCGACCAGGGGCAAGAGAAGCGACTCGCGGGCGAGGCACGCGGGCGGTCATCCGCCAGGCCGGTGCACTTCGCGAGCAAGGATCAACGGGACCGCCTCGCTGACATCGTGGCTTGGTCCGGCGTGAACGACCTCCACCCCGTAACCATGACCTATGCCTACACCGGAGCAGCGAACGCTCAGGTCGACCTCTTCGACATCACTGTCCCCGGTTACCTGGAGACAGCCCCCGAGATGGTCATCGCCGAGGAAGAGGACCTCGTGAAAATACAGACTGGACGGCACTTTGAGCGGCTGGCGTCCATAAGACCTCGCGCCCTTGAGCGTGCCGGTGAAATCACCGACCAGCTGTACGCAACGGCCCCGCAAAGCGCACCAGGCCCAGCGCGGTTGGTCTACGGACGGAACGTACGGGGCAGCTGGGCTACCGCCGACCTGATCGCCCCGTCCAGTCTGCGGTTCTTCCTCGGTGTGCTCGACCAGCCACTCACCCCGGAGCAGGCCGGAGCACCACGCCGCAGGCGCAACGCCGCCACGCAACGAGACGCTGACCCGATCCAGGTTGCCGCGACAGGCCGAATATTCGTCGTCGTGGCCCGGGACGCGACGCAAGACCCCGACTGGTCAGAGGTGACCAGCCGCATCGGATAACCACGTTCGGACGCGTACAGACAAGCGCTTACTCCAGCCTAGTTCAGCATCCCAGCACACGTCGGCCTTGGTTCATGCGCTCGTTATACAGCGACTTCAGGCCGTGGCCAAGGTCATCAGTCTCGGGGCGCCTCGCTCCTCGCCCGCTGCACCGTCGAGCGGGCATCAAGTGCGCATCATGATGCGCACTTGCCTTCCGCCACGAGACAGCCGAGACTGAAGGTGTCGTTCCGCTCGGCGCTTTTAGTAAGGAGGCTAGATGGAAGATCAGCTCAGTCCCAGGGGCGAAAGCGAGACAGCCAAGTCAGAGGCCATCCTCACCGAGCTGTTCGGGCCGCTCGCCCACAGGATCTGTGGTGGAGGATTGCAGACCGCCTACATTAACCTTCTGGTTTCCTCTGTCTTCCTGCGCCATCGCGCACGATCATCGTGGGCCGTAGTGCGTGAGGAGGTCCGCAAAGCGGTCGATGCGCAGAGCGCCCCTCAAGACCTGTTGCGGATGATCGGCCGCTGGACCGATGTCGTCCTCCGGGAGCACGGACTACCTCTGGGGACCTCAGCCGCACTTGATGAGCTCCGCGGGAACGCCATCGACGACCTTGCGCATGTGGTGGGCCTGTGCGAGTACCTCAAGCCGGAGGACTACCCAGCGCTGCTCGATCATTTCGGCGCCTGGGTCGGCGCAAATGATGGAACATTCTTTACTCCCCGGTCGGTGGTTAAACTCATCGTCCAGACGATGAAGGAGCAGCTCGAAGGAACTATCCGAATCCACGACCCCTATGTGCGTGGCGGTGAACTTCTCGCTGGCACGCTTGAGACAGGAGCAAGGGTCGAGCTCTCTGGATCAAGCCCGTCTGACGAAATGCTCAGAATCGCAGGTATGAACCTATTGCTGAACGGTGGCGAAGTAGATCTCAGTAGCGGAACGACTACTCCCTGGAACCATCCGGTAACTCCGGGAGTGGATTGGATCCTGGCAAATCCTCCTTTCAACAGCAAGGGATCTGCTACGGCCAAATCTTGGAAAGAAGACTGGATCTTCGGGCCTCCTCCAGCGCACAACGAAAACTATGCATGGCTCCAGCACATCATCGCTTCGCTAAGACGACCAGGGCGGGCCACCGTACTGATGCCTAACCAGGCTGCGGTATCCATCGATTCCCGTGAGCAGCTCATTCGGAGGAGAATGATCCAGAGGGGAGCTGTTGAATTCATGGTTGCCCTCCCTCGTCAGCTCTTCACGACGACAGCCATCCCGACGATGATTTGGGGTCTCCGCTCCCCGTCGGCACATCCCGATTCTATCCTGTTTATGGACATCCGCAGAGCTGGATCCAAGCGGGGCAGACAACGGATTCTGACTCCAACAGAGATCGAAGCAATAAGTGAATGTCTGCGCTCTTGGCGGGCCGGAGCAGAGGATTTTTCCGGTGTTATGCAGGACATCGGGAAGGCGACGGCGGCCTCAATAAGAGAAATCGAGGAACAAGATTACTCGCTAGACCCCTCTGATTACCTTTCCAGCCAGCTATCCGGTCTCGCCGACTTCCCCATTGCGTCTATTACGGAACTAGCCGACGCTGTGAAGCTCAGGATTCAAGAGGCTCGGATAGCCGACGAGAAGTCGTCAAGTATAGTTGTCGAGAACCTTAAAAAGGATGGAGCAGGCCTCCATTCCGACTGGAATAAGGTAAAACTCGACGAAATATGCCAAATTCAGGCGGGACCTTCTCACAGCATAGTAAAGAAGGCAAGCCGTGCTGAATATGGTGTTCCGCTCATCGTCCCAAGCAATCTCCGTGATCGCCGGATCCTGGCTGGCAATGCAGAACGAATCACTGTGGATGCCGCACGTGATCTGGAACGGTTCCAGGTCAAAGAAAATGACATTCTCTTCGTGAGGACCGGCTCAGTTGGGCCTGTCGCCCTCATGACTGAATCTGAGGAACGCTGGCTATTTGGCACCAATCTGATGCGGCTTCGCTGCAACGATGGCGTAGCCCCCGGCTACCTTCTGGCATTCCTGTCCTCAGATCCTGCTCAGAGATGGATACAGGCCCGAACCGAATCTGCGACAGCTATCCCATCTATCAGCGCCAAGTCACTAGGCAAGCTACCGGTGACCCTGCCGCCGCCAGGCGAGCAGAGGCGCGTAAGCGATCTTCTGACCAGGGTCGACATGCAGATCGCCGCCCACCGCAATCTAGCCGAAACCGCAGAGAAGTGGTGGTCCATGCTTACCGACGGCCTCACCAGCGGCCTACTGGTCGCACCTGGCCCCTGGGATTTGCCTTGACCACTCCACCGCCATCCCGGTCAGCAATCATTCGCATATTGCTCGCAGCGATAGCCTTTCTAATCGGCGTCATCGCTGCACTAGTCGCAGGCATCCTCCAGCGAGCGGACCACAGCTCCATGCCACATACAATCGAATACTGCTTGGGCGTTTTCGCTGCAACCGTTGTATTCGTCTTCTCAGTCATCTCCTTTGTGGGAGGACGTAAAGGATGACCACAGCCAACCTTCTATGACACCGATCACAAGAGAACTACCATAGCATGGGTAAAGCCACTCCGATTCGGCATTCTCCATCGATTCTAAATAACGCTTATGTGACGCGTGCAGGCGTCAATCCGCCCAACTAATAGCAAGGTTGTCACACATCGCTCTTTAGGTCAATGTCTGTGTGTACCAGTGCGGCAGGGCACAGCCCGCGCTGGGTTCCCGCCGGGACCTTGCCGCTGAGCCACGATTCAAAGATGCTTGCAGCGTCCTTGCTCGTGTTGTCTTTCCGCTGCCCGTTGCGTTCTTGAATCAGCCGCCAGGTGCTATCCTCTTTCCGCAGCTTCCACTCGGAATTGCCGCTGTAGAGTGTCACTGCATCGCCGACTCGCTCATATGGCACTACTCCCTGCTCGGCTGCGAGTTGCCGCCAGTCTCTATCCTCGGCGATCATTGGAAGCGTGCGGGGCAGCGGCCAACGGGTCAGGGCTTCCGCGTAGAGCGTGTCCGCGAGATCTCCGAGCGGCGGATCCTGAACGAACTCCATGTTGGCCTCGGCCATCACATGGTCGAAGTACCGGCATGCCTCGGCTAGGGCCGAAGTGCCGTCCAGGCGCATCCCTACCTCGATGCCACCGGTCAGCCCCCGCGGGATGGTGAAGTTAGCGGAGAACAGCGCGCCCAGCGTGCGGTCGGCGATTACGCCCTTCGCGTGGTTGCTCCGGTCAGGGATGATCTGCGCCCCGGCTTTGGCGAAAGCGGTGGCCTCCGCCCGTGCTGCTGGCAGGAAGTTGCGGCCGCGCATCAGCAGGCGTACCTGGACTCCGCGTTGCACGGCGCGTTGGACCGGCTCGAGCAGTAGGTCCGGTCTCGTCTTGGCCCTTGGCAAGGGATAGCTAATGTTGGCGATACTGAAGGTCGCCAGAGTGAGATCGCGCTGGGCTCGGTCAGCGATGGCCACGATGGTAGTGGCGATGTGATGATCGGTTTCGCGGTCTTCCCACGTCCAGATCGGGCCGGTACCGGATACGGCTGGTTGGGGAGCGGCTACGCGAGTGGATCCGGTGCGCTTGTCGATGGAGCCGGGGTTGCGGGCGTCTGGGGGCATGTCCCATTGGCTGAGCTGCCATAGCCGAGCGAATACTCGGGCAAGGACATCGACGTCGGCTGGGTTGGTGACGACGACGCCGTTCTCGCCGGTGGTGGTGAAGGATGCCGTGACGAGGTTAGCGCTGGAGACCAATGCGATCTGGTCGTCGACGACCACGAACTTCGCGTGCAAGCCACGGTAACCACGCACATAGATTCCATATCGAGTCAGCTCACGGAAGTTGCGGTGCTCAAGCTGACGATCTACATCGGGATAGTCGTCGTACTCATTGATCGCTTCTTCCAGTCCCTTGTCATCCAGCGCGGATACGACGTATACACCGCCGTGCAGCCGACCTGCCGCGCGGATCAGGGACTCGCGCAGCTCCTTGTCGCCAAGCGTCAGCGCGGCAATAAAGATCTTCGTCCGCGCGTGGTCGATCATGTCGATTAGCTCACGGCGGATGGTCGAGCCGCCGCCCACATATGTAAAGCAGTGCCGGTACGGTTCGTCGTGCCGGGCAAACACCTCTGGGACGAACGGGGTCCGGGCCGGAGCATCACGTCGCAAGGCGAAGAAGCCGCCTGCCACCGTGCGATGGCCCAGATCGATGCGCTGGATGCTGGGTTCATTGCCGGAACGCCGCGGTGCGGCAGGGTCAGCTAGAAAATCAGTCATAGGCGAAATCCAGCGGCTCGCGAAGCGCATATACGTGCCGGAAGCAGGCGTCGTCCCACAGGCGATGCTCGACATCTGCGGTGGTCACGGCATCGTCCGCAAGTCCGTATTCCTGCCGAGCTCGGGCGGCGGCTAGTGTGGCGGCGTCACCGCGGAGTCGCGTGTGTTCGGTATCGGTCACCTCACGTATCGCATGGTCGAGTGCGAAGACCTGGGCGGCGTCCGTGTCGGCGGGAGAGAAGGCCACCTCAACCTCGGCGACGCAGGCAGGCGGAACGGTGATCGAGAGCCCGGCTGGCCGGCTCACGGCCACGCCCGCGCGGACCGCGGCTCCAGCACTCAGCCGGTCGAGCGTGAACCGCCACCGGGTGGCAGACTCCTGGGCCGGGACAACGACGCCTTCCCAGGTCTGAGCCACCTCGGGTGCGCGCGACGCTGCGGCTTCCCAGAGGGCCGCTTGGCCGACGGCACCGGGAAGGGCGCATCTGTCCTTCTTTCCGGTCGTGCTCTTCAGCTCCAGGACCAGCGTGACATCATCGCCTGCGCGCCTGACGTGTCCTGCGCAACGATAAACCGGGCAGGCGGGGGGAATCCTGACTGCGCTTTCGGGTGACGCGTCAACGATGTCGTCAGCCAGCCTGGCGATCCGGCGCTCACGGATCCGGTCACGGACGAAATCTGCTAGTGGCCGGTCCCCGAATCCGGACGGAAAGGCTCGGTCGGACACGGGCTCAGCCCGGTGCAGTATCGGCGGAGCGGCCTGCCCTTGCCCCGAAGCGTAAGCGATGAGGTCGTCGCCATCCGGGAGGTACAGAAACGTGAGGTAAGCCGGGATGTACCGCGGTACCGCCCGCTGCTGAAGAGCGGCACTGACCTGTTCTTCGACGGCCACGAATCCCGTGCCGTCGGCACGCAGCAGGCCCAGGCCGGCCAGACGGCCGACGATCCGCAGCACTGCGTCCCGAGGAATCGCCGTGACCTCTTCCACGTCCTCGGCGCGCATCGGGGCGAGCGCCAGGGCCGCCTCGAGGATGAACCGATCGACGATCGTCAGGTCCTGGTCGACCCGCCGAGTCACCGGCACCGACGTCCACATCAACATGGGCAGCAGCGCTTCCCGGATCTGCACGCTGGCCGTCCGGGCGATATGCGGTTGCCCGCGCCACTCAAAACCGACGGTCACAGCTTGACCTTGCGGATGAAATGCTCGTCAGCCTCGACCAGGCCGAAGAGGTTCTCATAGAACTGCCTGGCGCGTTTCGCCTGCCGGTCGTCGGAGCCGCCGCCGAGCCGCCGTAGCGTGTCGCCGTGTCCGACCAGCACGAGGGCGCGCCTAGCCCGGGTGCACGCGACATTCAGCCGTCGTGTGTCCATAAGCCACTGGCCGTACTGCCGGCCGAACCGCTCCTTGGCCCGGGTAAAGCTGATGATCACCAGGTCGCTCTGCTGGCCTTGGATGCGGTCGATGACGTCGATGACCTGCCAGTCAAGCATCCGCAGGTCGTCGCGAGGCAGCAGTTTTCGCTCCAGCCTGCGCGCTTGGGCGCTGTAGAAGGTGAGCACGCTGGTAGTCACTGGCGACGCGCCGCGCCGTTCGGCGAGTTCCGCGTTGTATATCTCGCAGATCCTGATGACCAGCTCGATCTCCCGCTTGTTGTAGAACCCGTGGTTGTCTTGGGTCTCCTCGGCGTCCCGGTAGTGGCTGGTGTCAACGAAGACGCCGGGAACGGTGAAGGTGTGCGAGGTGACCAGCGGTGTAACGCCTGCTGCGGCCAGTTCCCCGGCGCTGGGCGACTTGTACAATCCGCCGTAGATGGGTACGTTCACCACTTGCGCCAGCGGAGCGATCATCCTCCGCTGCCAGACGAGTGGCTGTCGCAATGAATCCGGCGCCGCCGCCACCGCCTGCTGGAAGAGGCTCTGCACGAGGTATCGGACCATCGCGCCCAGCAGGGCTCGGTCGGTGTCCCCGTCTTTGCCGGCGGAGAAGCGCTTGTGCGCGTCGGCGAACCGCTCCTGGAACGTGCGCTGCCAGGCACCCGACGATTCGAGCTGTTCAGCGAGCTCCTGCACTGGTGCATCGCGGAACTTCCGCAGCTCTTCGTCTTCTTTCCACAGTTCGCTGAGTTCTTTGACGGCCTGTTCCAGCGAAGGCGACCGGCCCGACGCGACTCGGTGCAAGGCAGTGAGTGCGTGGAGGAAGTGTTCGTCCTCGGTGTCTACGTGCGGCGGAAGCTGATGCTGGTCTCCCACTAGGACCCACCGCCGCGCCCTTATCGCGCCGATGAGGAACTCGCTTTCGGTGACGCGGCTGGCCTCATCCACGATGAGCGTGTCATAGTCGGCGTGACGCACCACCTGGCTGCCCCGCCCGACGATGCCCTTGGTCGTTGCGCAGACCAGGTTTGTGGCGCGGACTAGGGACTGCTGAATGTCATCAGCCAGCTGAGCGTCCGTACGCTCGGCGGTCAGCTGACGCCATCTGGCGGCTAGGACGGGCAGTTGCCCGAGCACGCGTTCGCGCCGTTCCAGGCTGGCCGGATCCTCATTCGCTATGGCTGGCAGCGTCGCGGCGAGCCTATCCCGGTCAGCGATGGCGGCATCCAGAGCGGCCCGGCACCGGCCGACTGCGGCCTGAGCAGCCTGTGACTCGTTGGTTAGCCGTTCGATCTCCGCGGCCGCCCAGATCTGCGCCTCATGCAGCTGCCGGGTCTTATCTTCGTGATCTCGTCTAGCGCGGTCCTGGGCAGCCGCGCTCCGTTGCCGGGCAGCGAGGGCGTCGGCTAGCTCGGTTACCTGGCGCAGTATCGTCTCGGCCCACGCCTCCTCCCATGTGCCCGGCACGTCCCACCTGGCTGGCGGGGTTACCTCGGCATTGCCAGACCTGGGTGGCAGCACCGCAGCGATCTGGACGTGGACGGTCCGGGCCAGCCCGACCCATTGCCAGACTGCGGTCCCAGGACCTGGCGAGGGCAAGTCCGCCCCTAGGGCCGCGACAGCAGCGGTGAATGCTCGCCAGACACTACCGAAGTCGCGCTCCGCGATCTCGCGCATTTCGGTGCGGCGTCGCACCTCGGTTTGCAGAAGGCTCTTTTCCGCGCTGGCGCTGGAGGTCAGCTGGTCATGGGAGACAACGGCCTGCCGCCAGTCGGCTTCCCGTGCGCTGAGCACGTCGCGCGCCCGCATGAACTGCTCTTCAGCCACCGTCACAGAGCGCCGTAGTTCGGCAAGAGTCCCTACGCCCAGCCGGGCCGCGAAGCGGCCGAGCATCGTGTCTGGCGGACCTGCCGCGTCCAGTTGGTTCTTTGCCGCAGAAAACTGGGTCCAGGCTCGGTTGGTCACATCACGCGCTTCTCGGGCGGCGGACTCGGCGCCGCTCCGGGCCCTCCCCGCAGCCGCCAGGCGGGCCTGGAGGGCAGCCAGTGACTGGTCGTGCCGCGTGACTGCCTGGCGTTCTGCTCGGCCCGCCTCTATCGCGATTTCACCTTGGCGGACCAGTTCCGTCGCCGTGTCCCGGACCGCAGATAGCCGCACCTCTCGCTGTGAGCGGAGCTTCTGTTCCACCTGGACGGCAAGGGTGAGCGTGGCCTGTGCCCCATCCAAGAGCTCTCCCGCCTTGGCTGCATCACTCGCCAGAGCGGAGATCTCCTGTTCGGCACTAGCTCTCCTGACGCGGAGCCGTTCGGTGCTTTCGGACGCAGAGGAGGCGGCGGCGCGGAGTTCCGTGACCGCGTTCGCGCGGCGCTGGTCCGCGCTGGCCAGATGCTCGGCAGCGCGAAGAGCCTGCTCGATGCTGCGCCGCTCGTCCGCCCAGCGGGCCTCCTGGCCGGAATCGACAGGACGCAGCACCCGGCTTGCCGTCTCGATGCCGACGTTCTCCGGGAGGAACACCCGAAGCCCTTCACGGACCTTGTCATCGCTGAAGGTAATCCGCAGCGGTCGCACGCCTGGTTTGCGGCCGACCCGGTGCAGCGCTTCGTCTACGGCGACGTGGGACGGTGCGAGCAGCAGCACGCGTTCGCCGCGGCCGGTGAGCTGGCGGATGATCTCGCTGATCACCTCGGTCTTCCCGGTTCCCGGCGGTCCTTGGATGAGGTAGGCGTGCGGACTCGCCACCGCGCCGGTGACCGCTTTGCGCTGCTCGTCGTTGAGCCGCGGGACCCTGGGGTCAGGGTCATGGTCGGAGTAGAAGAACGTCAGTTCCGTCAGGCCGTCCGGCGGGAGCGTGAGAGCTTTCGGCCGGCATAGCAACCGGGCCAGGTCATCCCAGGACCCTTCGACGTTCCCAGTCCAGAAGTTCTTCAGCGCTTCAGCGTTCTGCCGCATCCCGAACGGGGGGACGACAGATACCTCGACCTCAGCGCCAGGCTGAGCGTGCCAGTTCCGTGGCTCGGCTATCTCCAAGCGGGTGCGCCGGGCTCCTGTCACCTGAGTGTGAAAAGACTTCCCGGCCGCCCTCATGAGCTTGACTCGCTGCCTGCGGAACGATTCCGAGAACTGCGGGCTCGTGTCCACCACGATCGTCGGTATGCGGTACGACCGCTCCGGTGCAACGATGACGCCCTTGGCCGCGACCTCCGCGGTGACCGGACGCTCTTCCAGGAGTTCGATCAGCGTCGCCAGCTCGCCATACTGCTTCCGCACCGCGCGGTGCAACTCGCCATGCGATCCCCGGTCATCAGCTCCGAAACGGGAACGCGAGCCGTGCAGGCGCTGTTCGCGCTCGATGACACGCGCCTCGATCTCCGCGAGATCACACCAGGCCTCCTCGAAGATCTCCGCAAGTCGCACCGTCGCTGGCCGCAGGCGGTGCGCTTTGGGTGGCACAGAGCGTGCCTCGTCGACCCTGTCGAAGACGGCCATCCAGACTGTCTCGCCGCGTGCCAGAGCGTCCTTGCCTGGCCTACGCGTTACCCGAAACTCAAACTCAGCGCCGCCAAGCCGGAAAGCCTCGTGCCGTCCCCCGCGTTCGCGCACCAGCCACGCGCCACGCTTAAGATCCCGCTCGATGTCGGCGAATATCCGCCCTGCTGGGAGGGTCAACTTGTTGGGGTAATGGCTCAGTACGAGCGACTCGACCGGTAGCGCACGGGCCTCCTCCGCCCAGCTCGTTGGAGGGGCCAGCAAAGTGTCGGCCATCCGCTAGGCCTCGGTGACGAACCGGAGCGTCTCGATCCGCTCTTCCACGTCGCGGTCGACTTCATGCAGCCGCCAGAACGCTCGGAGGTACAGCAGCGCCTGTTTTCTCAGCTTGTCGCAATCCTTCTCGCCTACTGGGATCTCGCCATGCGCGAGCACAGACTGGTTCCTGATATCAGCGAGCATCCGCAGGTGCTTGATCCCACTGCGCGATTTGATGCTGACATGCGGCAGCATCTCGTCGTCAAGCACGAAAAGAATAATTGCCGCTTCTATAAGCTGCACCCGCCAGGGTAGCTGCTCGATGGGACGGCTACTCCCGAACACGGTCATGGCCTGTTCCCCGTACCGGCTGGTCAGACCGTTGACGTCAGGGTCAAGTAGACGATACTCGGGCTTGCTCGCGTTGAACCCCTGATAACCTCGCCGCAACCGTTCAGCGAGGCTCTTCTCGATCGTGCGGTAATACAGCAGCGCGGCGAAGTCATTCCGGCCAAGCCGGAAATAATGCTCACCCAGCAGATAGGAGTTAAGGAGTTGCGCCGAGCTGTCCTTAGCGACAAGCGCGCTCGCGAAGGTGAGTTGCTCGCCCAGCCGCCTGGCGGTCTCCGGCCGCACCCCCGAACGCGGGTCAGCGATCCGGATCTTTACCTGCTCGATCTTGGTTGGCAGGTTCTCACTGTCAAGATCGCACCAGGACTGGTAGAAGGCCGCCAGGTCGCATAGATAGCGCGCCCGGGCGGGCTCGGACATACGCTCACTCAGCTCAGCGAATCGTTCCTGCGCCCCGGGGTAGCCACCCGACTTGAACATCTGGACCGCAGCGTCCATGTCCTTATCACCAAACAAAACAGTGGGATTGGACAAGATGCACAGCCGTTCGGTGCCAGGGATAGCCTGCCGCATTTCCGGGTCGAATTCGCTATCGATGTAGCACAATTTCAGATCAAGCTGCGATGCGGCCAGTGCCGCACTCGCGCTCATGACCTTCTTGCCACCAGTGATATCGATGATCGCCTTGAGGGGCGGATCACTGGGACGTACTGGGCGCACCGCCTTCTTGACCAATTCATAGATGTCGATCGGATTGACAGGATCGACATACTCATGCATGAACTGCGAGAACTCCAGTCGGTCTCCGATTTTCTTATGAATCACATCGACCTGCTGCCTGGTATTGTCCGACGAGATAACCAGGAGCCGCGGCGGCTGGATCAGTTCGTATGCTAGCAGCGTGGTCTCGGGCGAAAAGCCGGACAAGCTCACCAGCAGATCCACCTCGGGCCGATGCACGTCTGCGGAATTTGCTTTCGCCGCCGCGACTGCATCGGCGTACATCTCCGTAAGCCGGTAACGGTTTGCTTGCTCTGCAGCGGCGCCCTCCCCATAGGCCTCTTGGCCACGGAAGATCCGCCGCATCTTCGCGCGCTTCTGCTCCAGAGTTGCCATCGAAACAACACCATAGCCGCGCAGTCCGAGCGCTATGTCTCTTTTCGCAAATTAACCGCATCAAGTGTCTCCGGATCGCACCGCCAGCCTCCGTCGCCACCTCTATCCCATTATCCACCAAACGGCCGCTTGCTTGCCTTCCCAAACGCATGCTCGGTCAGCACGACCGATTAACCATAGATCCTGAATTTAACGGCGAACACCTGTCTGGTGAAGGTTGACGGACGAACTGCACGCCGATCGGACCACTGAAGGTGCCGAGGAGCCAGCGAAAGTCATGAAGGTCTACAGAGCATGATTGCTGTCGTTCGACGCGTGCCAGATCTCTACTTCTCGGACCGCGGATCGGCGATGGGTCACGGGCAATGGATGACGTCGAACGTGTGAACGAAGCGGCGAGCGAACCCCTCATCGCCCGATTACTCTCCCAGGACGCGGTGCATGTGGATGGCGCGTTCAGGCGGTCTGGTCACCGGCATCCGGCATCCGGCATCCGGCATCCGGCATCCGGCATTGACGAGGCTATATCGGTCGAGAGCGGCCCTCATGACACCGGGACAGGAAGCGGCTGGGCTGCCCGTGCCAGGAGATCACCAGTGCGTCACGTGCCCGGGTGGCCGCGACAAACAGCAACGATCGCGCTCGCATCAGCTCGCGATGCTGACGCGCCGGGTCGGAGGCACCGGGTTGGGCAGAGACGTACTGGCCGGGGATCGCCGAATCGGTGATCCCGGCGAGGATCATCCGCTGGTATTCCAGGCCCTTGAACCGCTGCAGGGTCCCGACATGCACGCCGTCAGGCATACGCGGCCCGTCAGGGCCGATCGACCCGGCCGGCACTCCCTGAGCAGTCAGATAGCTCTCGACCTGCTCGACCTGTTTCTTGGTGGGCACGGCCACCGCGATGGAAGCATCGCCATCGGTCCACTCCCGCACCTGGCGGAGGACGCCGTCGAGTTCTTCCTGCCAGCTTCCATACGCGCAGAACTCCGGCTGCGGGCCGCGGAGCACAGAACGGTACCCGTCCAGGCTGTCCGTGCCGTCGTCCATGTCGTCCCACGCCTCGGTGCCGAGAATCCGCGACGCCGTCGTGAGGATCTCGTGGGTGCTGCGGTAAGTGAGGGTCAGCCGTGACGAACGGCCCCGGATCTCGATGCCGAGGCTGCCCAGGGACACATAGTTGTCATAGATCCGCTGGTGAGTGTCACCCGCGAGGAACAGGTCATTCGGGCCCCGGCCGACCATGGCTCGCAGCAGCATCCAGTGCGCCGAACTGAGGTCTTGGGCCTCATCCACGACGATGTGCCGGTACCGAGGGGCACGAGTGGCCGCGAGTTCCCGTTCCAGCCGTGCCGCGTGCGCGGCGATGCGGCGGGACGTCCACAAGTTCTGCTCGTCCAGCCGCTTGGTGAACTGCTCGACCAGCTCCCAGATTTCGGCGCGCTGCGCCCGGTTGAGCTTACGCCCTCGCCCGGCGCGGCGGGCTTGGAAATACTCCTGCCTGGCGGTGATCGCGTGACCGAGCACGATCTGAGACCATTCGTCATTCAGGAACTCGGCGTCCCAGCGGCTACTCCCTAGCCCGAGCAGCACCTCACGCCACAGCTCGATGGCCTTATCATCGTCCATCCAGTGAAGCCGCGTGCCCGGCTGCGTCTCGCTGACAACCTGCATGGCGAGCTTATCGACGTTGACCACGTCCACCCGGTCGAGGAGTTCCGGCCCGCCGAGCAGCAGCAGCCGCTGTCGCAGATCGGCGGCAAGGTTCTTGTTGAACGTCGTGAGGAGCACGTCCTTGCCGGAGCTACCGGGACTACCAGCAGGCAACCGCTGGATCAGCCATTTCACGCGGTGGAGCGCGACGATGGTCTTTCCGGTGCCCGGTCCCCCGCCGACCCGCGCAGGTCCGCTGTATGACCGTTCGACGACCCGCCGCTGGACTGGGTGCAGGTACACCTGCCAGCGTTCGAAGCCGCCCTGGAGGATGGCCTGCAGCGTTTCATCGTCGGTGGTGACGAGAGACGCTGGCCGGTCGGCCGCCGTCGCGTAATCGGTCGGATCTACGGGTTCCGCCGCTGCGACCGGGGCAGTGACCTGGTCCATCACCTCCTCGACGGAAGCACCGTCATGCAAGGCGAACAGGACATCGGCAGTGAGTCGCGGGACGCACTCGGTAAGCTCGAGCAACTGCGATTCGGTGGTGATCTTCGCGATCGTCGAAAGCAGCGGCCTGCCCACGCCCAGCTCGATGAGCTGGGCGTCGGAGTAGCGAGCGAACAGGCCCACCGGCTTCGTGGGCTCCGGTGCGGCCGGAACGGTCTCGGCGACTGAAGCCATGTCGTAGAAATCGATACCGCCGGTGACCTGGTTTATCTGGTAGGCGTACCGGTCAGGGTTGTCGTAGGACTCGCGTCGGTGCTTGACGGTTACGAGCATGTACTCGTCGTCCTTCACGTGCAGCATGAGCGCCCGGTAGTCGTCGGTGACCCGCGCCGAATACAGCCGTGAGTCCCCCTTGAGCTGCTTGAACCGCAGGCCGGGGTTGGCCGGGTCCTGACGGAACTTCCGCATGAAGTCCCACATGGCGCCCTTGACCGACCGGTCCAGCTTGTCGATCTCCTTGTCGGCCTTCTCCGTCAGGCGCAACCGGGCCATTACCGATCCCCTCCCATGATCCGCGCGGCCAGCTCCTCTGGCGGCCAGTCACCCGCCACGCGTGCGTCCCACCCCGCGGCCGCGAACGCGGCGACGCATCCGTTGTCCCCTTCGGCGATGATCGCGACCCGAGGAGTCACCCAGGCGATCTCCGCCTGCCACCCCTGGTCGTTGAGCTCGTACCCGATCTGATCCTCCGCCGGCGCGGGAACGCCCAGGCCCGCAAGCTGGTGCACGAGCGGCCCGACCTCGGGCGCGAGCATGTCAACCGGCCAGGACACGTCCACGCCGACCGGATGCGACCCGCTCTGCGAGGCAGTCGCCGCCCACAGGTCGGCCTCGACCTGGCTGCGCCGCGATGCCGGGTAAGCCGAGTAATAGGTGCGCAGTCCCGCCGAGTTCGCCACCTTGAGCGCGCACACAAGCAGCCGGGGATCGAAGGCTTCCAGGTTGGTGTAGGCGATCTGGTCTCCGTCACCGGCCCCGTCGGACAGGAACTGGACGATGTTCCCCCAGTACAGCCACGCCGCCCACCGGCGCCGATGCGTCGCCTTGTCCGCCGAGATCGCCGCCAGCCGGTCATCGAGCACCGTCAGCGCGGTCCACCCACCCAGCGGGTTCTCCTCATTCTTGGCCCGTGGGTCGAGGATGACCGTGACCGCACAGTCGTTGTCGTCCGTGACCCGGGCGAGCCCGATAGGGCCGTCGCCACCCGCGGGAAGCGGCTGTCCCAGGAGAGACACCACAATTCGTTCTGTCAATGATTCCGGATTCACCCGGGTAGGGCCGCTGAAGAGCCCAGCCACAGCGGCCTCGGCGCGGCGCAGCCAGCGGGTCTGGTCGGGATCGGTCAGGTACGCGAGCAAGGTCCGCACCGGGTTGCACCAGATTGTGTCCGGTAGCTCCGCCGGATCACCGCCCGCTCCCTGGTACGCGTTACGGGCCCGTCTCTGCGCGTTGCCTTGATACGGCGGCCATGGCATGTCCTCGGTGATAGCGTCCTCGGCCATGTCACCCACGGCTTCCCAGTCGAACTGGAACACCACGGTCCCGTCGGCGCGCAACTCGGCCCGCTTATCGGCGTCCTCGGCGATCCGGTTGTGATCGGGCGCCGCGTGGTACTTGTAACCGTCCAGGTACACCACGACCTTCGGCGCGTTCTGGTCGGTTCGCGCGAACTCCACATCAGGGATGGTGCCTCTGGCCCGATGGTGCATGGTGACCTGCCAGTGCGCGCTGTCTGTCCGTAGCGCAGCGGTGGACCGCCCGTTCACGGTGGCGGCGGGGGTCAGCGAAACGCCGGGTTCTGCCGCCGCCCAGCGCCTCAGGACCTCCCAGAACCGGGCCTCCAGCTCGCTTTCCACCTGTCCGGCCAGCGAGATCTCCCGGGTACTGGCCACCGAGGTAGTCGCCCAGTCTCCCAGCAAGTCGTCCAGCATGGAAAGCGCCTCGGCACGGGAGACCAGATGCCACTTGTCGTCATCGATGTGACTGAGCAGGCAGCGGTGACAGGCGCGCCGACCGGTGTCCGCGCACCGGCACGCGGCGACGACCTCGCGTGCGCTGACCAGGACCTTGCGGAGTTCTTCTTGATCGGCAAGCCGGTGGAGGTACCCGGTGCCGCCGGGAAGTGTGTCGTGCAGCACTAGGAACTGGCGCCGCCGCCCGGTCTCCTGGTCGGGCATGGTGGCGGTGATGATCACAAGGTGGTCGGGATCGCCGCCGTACTTCTTTGCGACACCGGCCATCAGCGCGGCCGCGAACGACGCGACCCGCTCGTCCACCATGGCAGTGGCAACCGGAAGCAGGACCCGGATCGCCTCGGTGTGCAGCACGTGGGCGAGGATCAGCTCGGTGTGGTCGCCGGGACCGGTGGCGCGCCGTTGCGGACACCACAGACGGTGGTGACTGGGCTGGCTGTAACCGGAGCTGATCAGCGGGTCGGCGTGGTCCGGTCCGGCCGGTTTGTCGGTGGTCGTGCCGCCACACGAATCGCAGGTGAAAAACTTCCCGATCCGGGTGTCCTGCCCGGCGAACCGGTCGGTCGCCTGGAGGTCCGGTCGCCGGACCCCCAGGTTGAAGGTGCGGACCATCGCGTGGCGGGTGAAGTCCACGCCGAACGTCCGGTTCGCATGCCGCCACGACCCCGGCTCGATGTGCTCGGGATCGACGTCCACGGCAAATGCCCGCTCGTAGAACTGCCGGTCACGGTCGTCGCTGTCGTCGGAGATCCGGGCGTCGTCGCGCCGGTCATGGGCGGTGACCCGGTCCGGACGCAGCACCTTGTGCAGCGCGCTGGCATCGCCGAGCTGCGTACCGTGGCAGCGTGGGCAAGGGCTCGTGTCGCTGGACGCGAACTCCTCGCGGACATAACCGCAGTCGGAGCAGATCCGCCACTGCTCCCACAGCGGACGGGACTGACGGCCGATGTCCAGACCGGAGACCTTGTGGTGGTAGCCCTGGATGTAAAAGTGGTTCCCGGGCGCGAGTTCGAACAGGGCCTGGCGGGCGGGGCGGCTGTATTCGCGCAGCTCGCCCAGGTAGACTTTCTTCCCGTCTTTGTCCTCGTCCTGCCAGGTGAGGGTGGCCTCCAGGGTGGTCGAGACGTCGATCAGCGAATAGTTGGGCAGCAGCCCGAGTTCGGTCATAGCGCCGTGCGCGTCAGTGCGGCTGATGACACCGATCTGTTTCTGCACGCCGCGGAGTTCGGCGCTCAGCTCGCGGATCTGGGCGGCCTGCACCGGGTCGGTCGGCACCAGGGCGGCGACCGCCTCGTTAATCGCGGTGATCCGGTCCCGCAGGTCTTCCAGCCGCCGGTTCCAGGTGCTCTCGGCGTCGCGGATCTTGTCCTTCAGCCCAGCGACGGCGAAGTGGCGTAGCTCGTCCGCGGCGGCGGGATCTAGGTGCGCGGGGAACAGCGCGAGGAACGCCTCGGCCAGTTCCGCACCCTCGGCGAGGGCGGCATCGCGGAGCTGGTTCAGCCAGCCTGTCTCGCCGAACAGCACCGACGCCCGGCGCGGCATCGGGAGTATCCCGGAGAACCGGTCCCGGGCCGCCAGGTCAACCAGGTGGGCAAGGTACTGGCGGCGGAGGATCTCGACAGCGGACAGGTAGCACCCGGGGGGCACAATCTCGCCCGCGATCATGTCCCTGGGCTCAGCGAGGAAATACTGCTCACGTTCCCGGCGCCCGGCGAAGGTGACCAGGAACGCGTTCCCGGTCCGCCGCCCGGCGCGGCCCGCACGCTGCACGTAGCTGGCTGGACGGCGGGGCACCGACGCGAGGATGACCGCGGACAGGTCGCCGATGTCGATGCCGAGTTCCAGGGTGGGGGTGCAGGACAGGACGTTCGGGTCGTTGTACCGGGTGCCGTCGCGGAAGGCCTGCTCCACCCGCTCCCGCTGGGCGCGGGTCATGGCACCGATGTGCTCAGCCGTGACAACCTTGTACGGCTGCCGGTCGAAGTAAAGCTGACGGTAATAGTCCTTCTCGTAATCCCGGTCGACCGCCTCGGTGAGCGTCCCGGTACACCGGTACCGGGGGCACGGCTGGTTGATCCATTCAGGCCGCCGTTCTGGGGGGACAACCTGCTGCCAGTGACAGGTGTCGCAGCCGAGCGTCACGCCCAGAACCGCAGCAGCATCCAGCAGGCGGACCCGGACGTGTCCCGGCCGCAGGCCATAGACGCGAGTGGCGCCGTCGCTGGCGGTCCGCACCGCGAGCACGTCCTCGTCCGCGAGAAGCTGGAGCAGTTTCGGCAGGTAAAGAGTCGCCTCCTGCGCGCCGATCCCGAGACAGCGGGCCGTCCAATCCGCGTACCAGCCCTGACGGGTGTCCGCAGCGTCGAACTCGCTGCCCCGCTTACGCTGACTGGTCAGGAACCGGGGGCCCGAGACACCGCTCGGGAACGCGGGCATGCCATCCGGACGGCGTCCCCAGATCGCGTTGTACCGCTTGGTACCGGCGTTGCCGATCCAGTTCTCCAGCCAGTGGTGGGTGATGCCGCCGCTCATCCGGAGCCGCTCCAGGATGCCCCGGACCAGGACCATGTAGCGGTCTGGTTCCGGTAGGTCACTAAACATCGTGGCCGGGCCTCGGATCTGGAGGTCCCTGGCCAGCGCGGCGATCCGCTCCGGGGCCTTGAGCGGGACCTCGACAGCGGCAGTACAGGTGAGTTCCAGAGTCCGGCCCATCCGGGAACGGAGCCCGAATTCGAGAACCATCTGGAATGCGAGCCGCTGAGCGATCAGCTCCCAGGTGTCCTTCGTCCCGGAATTCTCACCCGCCAGCAGCCGGTCTACATCCTGGCGGCCGTGCAGGTCAGGCGGGACGACGGTGGTCAGCCATTGGGGCGCGCTCGCCTTGGTGATCACGTCCGCTATCAGGTCATTCAGGTTCGCTGCACCGCCGCCGTCGTGCAAGATGGCCGCGACGAGTGTGCGGAGGGAGAAGGAGTAGGACCGGCTTGCAACGAACCCAGCGCGGTGCGCAGCATCCTGCACCGCGTCATTGAACAGCAACGTCTTCCGATACGGATCCTGGAGCTGGCCGCCGGTGAACAGCTCCGTGATGGCGACCGAGGCCAGGCTGGCCAGGCCGGCACCGAGGAACCGGATACCGTCGTCCATGCCACACGCCGGGCACCGGTCATGCTCGGCGGCGTAGACGCCATCCTTGTCGTGCCGTATGTCCCCGAGTACCGGTACCTCGACGACGTCACTGCCGAGGTCCTTGGCCGGGTTCAGCGGGCGGATGCGGTCGCCTTCGGGATTGAGCATGTGGACTGCGACAGCGCCGTGCTGGCCGGCCGCGCAGGCGATGGCCTCTTCTTTCGTCGCGGCAACCAGCGGGCGGACCAGGCGCTTGCTGGACACCGCCGCGCGGTAGATCTTCACCTGGTCCGGAACCAGCTTGTGCGGGTCCTTCTCCGGAGACAGTGCTGCCCATCCGGAGCGACCGCAGTGACGGCAGTATACAGCGGGCAGGGAGTCCCTGGGGACGCCGCCCATCGTGGTCTCCGCCTCCAGGCTCGCCTCCCCGAACCAGCCGAACCTCGGGTTGGGGCTGATGACCCGAAGCACCCGGCTGAGCGGCCGCACCCACAGATGAGTCTCAATATGAAGGAACGGTCGGGGTGCATCTTCTGGGTTCCGTGCTTCGGAGAGCAGGGCGACGAACCGCGCGAGCGCTGCCGCCGTCTGCCGTGGGTGGCGCCGGAACGCCCCACCCCAGTTGTAGGCGCCCTTCCGGGGAATCTGCTCGAGGATCTCGGGAGATGTGGACGGCTTGTCGCCAAGCACGTCCAGCAGTGCGTGGGTGAGGATGTGCGTGCGCAGGATGCTGCCGAGCTGAGCAGGGTCGGTGATGTCCTGGCCGGTAACGAGCTTAACGATCTCCGTCATCGCCTGGTCGTCAACGCGTGGATCACCAAGGTTGGCCAGTTCCTGAGGGGCCGGCAGGGGCAGCGAGTAGTCGATCTCCCCGAGGAACTCCTCGACGGGCAGCCGCTGCTCGGTAATCACCGAGTTCTCGCCGAACTCGGTGCCGAAGACCTGCTCGGCGACCTCCCGGATCCGCTTTTCGTCGCCGCCTTCGCCAAGCGTGGCCGAGGTCGCAACCGGGCAGATGTTTCCGAGGGGCTTGCCAGGTTGTGAGTGGTTCGTGGCGGCGGCCAGACGGCGGAGCAGCATCGCCACATCAGTGCCCTGCGCGCCGTCGTAGGTGTGGAACTCGTCCACCACCACATAGGCGATGTCTGCGTCCTGCCACAGCGCGAGGTCGCCGCCGCGCTGCAGCAGCAAGTCCATCATCTTGTAGTTCGTGATCAGGATGTCCGGCCGCTGGGAGCGGATCTCCGACCGTTCGGTGAAGACTCTCGGGTAGCTAGTGTCCGGCGCCTCGCCGATGTACAAACCGGCGGTTACGTCCTTGAGTTCGGGCCGGGTGAGGAAGCCATTTATTCGCATCGCTTGGTCGGTGGCCAGCGCGTTCATCGGATAAAGCAGGACGGCCTTCACGCCTCGCTTACCGTTATGCTTCGCTCGCCGACAGTGGTCAAGGACCGGGACGAGGAACGCCTCGGTCTTCCCCGATCCGGTGCCCGTCGTCACCAGCGTCGGCTGTGGCTCGTGGTTTAGACTGGACAGCCGTCGCCACGCCTGCACCTGGTGCAGGTACGGTGCGGGCTTGTCCGGCGCCCATTCCAGGATGTCCCGCCAGTCATCTGCGGCGGGCCGGAACGGCGTCCGGATCCGCAGGTACGGCCCGCGGAAGATCCCGTTCACCGGATGGTTGAGGAACTTCTCCAGCGCCTCCCGCACCGGCGGATCCGCCAGCGCGAACGTAGTAGAGAGGTACTGCGTGAGGTTCGTCGTGAGCTCTTCGGCCGCGAGCGTCGGTCTCACCGAAATGTCTCTCTCACCCGGATATCCCCTCCCCTGCCGCCACCGGTGACGGTGGATGACCACTCCCCTTCACCGGCATTGCGCATTCGATAATGCCACCGTGCGCACCCATTTGCCACTTGTCCGTCTGACACCACTTGGACCTGTAATGCTGAATGTCGCGTTCTTGGCAAATGTGCTGTTTGCGTAGAAGGAGCGTGTCGCCGCCTCGGTGATCGCATGCGGCGCCCTGCGCGTCCCTGGGCGCTGCGGGGGCGGCGGCCTAGCCGACATGTTCGAGCGACCTATCCGCTCAGTCATCTCGTGACGCGGTACTCTCGCATCGTGGCTGGGGAAGAAGCACACGACCTCGGGGAAACAGGACTTCAGCGCGCGAAGCAGTGGCTGGAATTCACAACCCGTGTCGATCAGTGCTGGACGCGTCACGACCGGCCCGCGGGTGAGCTGCTGGAGTTCCAGTGGCCGCATGGTCGCGATGACGGCCCGGGCGCACGATTCAGCTTCGACCTAGGCGGGACTTTCAGGGGCGATACCCTTGAGAACCAGTCCTTTGTTGCCGAAGTCAAGGCATATAAGAAAGAAAACGATCTTCCGACGCATTTCCGCGACTTCCTGGCGAAGTGCTACGTGGCGCTCGAGACGCGACCCGACCGCTGCGACCACTTCCTGTGGTTGTCGTGGTCTCCTTTCCAGGCACAACGCTGGGACCAGCACGCGACGGCAGAGAACGTCAGGAAGTCCGTGCTGCACGAGGCCAACCGCAGGCGGACACTTGGTTTGGAGGATGAGAGCCAGGCTGCGGCCAAGCTTTCCGCAGATCTCCTCGTAGGAGTCGCCGAAAGAATCTGGTTGGTCACACTCAGCGAGAAGCAGGAGCAGTTGGTTCTCTCCGCGAACCACTATGTCGAGGTCGTCAGGATGATTACCTTGGAGAGGAGGGGGGCGGCGTGAGGACAGAGTTTCAGGACGCGATCGCAGCCGCTGGGCGACTGCAAGACGCGTCGAGCATGGTCATGGCGATCAAGCGAGCGGTCGCGAGCGAGATCCGCGCCGCAGATCCTTCCGCTTCTGTCACGTTCACTGACTACTTCAACCACACCTTCGTCCCGGACATCGTGCTTCGATGGCCCACGGAGAGCCGAGAACGGCTGGTATACGTGCGGCCGAATCCAAGCGACCAATGGCTACTCAACGGCATCGCCTACGTCTCCGCGCACAAGCCGATGGTCTTTACGCTGGAAGACCTGGCTCCAGCAGGCCAAGATCTCTTGCCGGATGATAGTCGGCGGAAGCTGACTGCTCAGGCGCTGGCAACCGACACCTGGATTACCGATCCGTCGGGCGTCGCCGCGGTATCGTCGGTTCGCGCAAAGCAGCCCTATCTTGGCCTGCTAAGTCAGGCTCTTGTCCGGGGGGGGCGCGGAGTGTCCGGTCCCGCGGAGATAACCGATCTCGCCGAGAAGACAGAAGCCGGCTTTACCGCATCGCGCGAGCTTTCGGAGCCCGACACCCGGCTGGCTGTACAGGCCATAGAGGGCAGCCTGGATGCTGAGCAGTCGGGACGGCTGACGCGCGTGCTTCGGGCCGTCTGGGAAGGGCACGGCGGAGCGTCTTCCAAGTTCCCGACGGCATCGTCGGTAGGGACCCTGACCGACGATGACCTCTCGTACCTCCTGTCGGCAATGGAGCAAGCTCCAATTGATTTCTGGCGGCGCATCGGCCGAACACTCACCACCGCGCAACTCGGCCGGGTCCGGGTCGACGATCCATCTCAAAATCTGCATGCACTTGTTTCAGCGAATCTGGACAGCTTGCAGGCCAGGGGGCTCCGCGTTGTCGATGAGCCGTTCCGTCTAGGAGAATCGGATAAGGTTCCACGCTGGGTCGTGGCTAAAGGATGTCTCGCATTGCGCGGACTGAACTGGACCGCGTACATAGCCGCCCGACGCACCGAGGAAATGCCGCCACCAGACGACGCACCAGTTCCTGACCTGCCTGAGCTGAGACGGCGGGCCTTCGCTGGGCGGGCGCCGATTACACAGGTTCAGTTCGGACGGAACGACAGAGCGGTCACGTATGAGTCCAAGGACGGGACTGACGTGCTCGACGATCCGGGCCTGCAGCAAGCCGCTGCTGATCTCAAGATCACGGCCGTCGAGAAAGCCGTGGCGACAATTGAGGGCGACCGCAACGTTGGGATCGACTTTGGGCAGAAGACTGCCATTGGGCCCACCAATGCGATCTTCCCGCTTGGTTCGCTGATGCGGTCAGTCCTTCCGCTAATTTCAGACCTAGAGGAAGACGAGCTGAGGATGCTCCACGAGGCGCTGGAATCTGCGGCGTCATCAGGCGAGCTTTTCGGTCAGTAAGATCCGCAGCTCCGCGGCGAAACGCCGTAGTGGACGGCATGTGGTGAGCGCGGGACGATCTAGGGCATCATCACAGTGATGACTTCGTGCAGATCCATGCTGTCGATCGTGAGTTCGAATAGGATGTTGGCATGAGTGTTACTGAGCGAGGTGCGCTTCTGGCGCTGCTACGTACCTCCGGCCGATCCTGGTCGGCTATCGCCGACGATGTCGAGGCGGTGGGCTCTGCGCTGGAGGTCTTGCACGACGGTGTACCCGGCCAGATGTCCTTGCTCGAGAACGACGAGGGCGCGGAGGCGCTGGCCGAAGCGGCTGAGCGTGAGATCGCGTCCTGGGAACTGGAAGGGATGCGCTTTGTAACCCTCCTTGATCCGGACTATCCGGCCCAACTGCTGACCGTTCACCAGAGACCGCCGTTCCTCATGATGAAAGGCCGACCCGACGCCGCAGACGCGCGAAGCATCGCCATCGTCGGTACCCGGAAGGCCAGCCCACACGGTGTTATGGAGGCCTACCAGCTCGCCGGAGCCCTGTCCCGTGCCGACGTCCCGGTAGTGAGCGGACTGGCAGCAGGGATCGATACAGGTGCGCTCAGCGGTGCTCTCTCGGCGGGCGGGCGAGCGGTAGCGGTGATCGGGACGGGACTACGCCACAGCTATCCGAAGGAGAATGCCGAGCTGCAGGAGCGGATCAGCGACGTCGGTCTGGTCATCTCGCAATTCCTCCCGGATGCTCCTCCGACCAAGACCTCTTTCCCGATGCGGAATGCGGTCATGAGCGGCTATTGCGCCGCCACCGTAGTGGTGGAGGCTCCATACAAGAGCGGCGCTCGCATGCAGGCTCGCCTTGCCCTTGAGCACGGCCGGCAGGTTTTCTTGCTCGAGTCCCTGCTCGGGAACGACTGGGCTCGCACGTACGCCGAGCGGCCCAACACGACCGTGGTCCGCTCTGCGTGTGATGTGATCAGCCACCTGGAGTCAGCCCTGGCGGTTAACCAGGATCTCGTCTGGGCGTGACCTTCTGTGGCAACAGTCAGCGAAGTCACTGCGAGGTACGAGAACTTCCTCATACCAGTTCTGACCATCCGCGACGGCGTTTGCGTCGTCTGCAAGAAGGCGATTCTTCCTGGCTGGAGCCAGTGCTATCAGTAGTGCAATACGCATCGAACGGTGCTCTCGCATACAGCAGATGTCGTGGTTCCGATAGCGCTGGCGGTCAAGCATGAGCAGTGGGCATACGAGTTGTTCAGCTACAAGAACTCCTCCAGCTCCGCCGCCCGGGACAGCCTCGCGCTACGTCTCGGTGCAGTGCTGTGGCGCTGGCTGGAACATCATGAAGGCTGCGTGGCGGAATACGGAGGGGTGGCCGAGTACCCCCTCATAACAGCCGTGCCCAGCACGCGCGGACGAGCGGATCATCCGCTGCCACGCATATTGACAGAGATCATCAAACCTACGTCCGACCGGTACGCCGAACTGCTCGTGCCGAATCCGGACTACCCGCCCGGCTGCCGTGACGCGCGCGACAATCGCTATCGGGTCACCAGGCGGATGCGCGGGGAGCCGGTCATGCTTATCGATGATCAGTGGACCTCTGGCGGCCATGCGCAAAGCGCCGCGGCTGCTCTGACAGCTGGCAGGTTCGGGACCCGTGGCCGTTGTCGCCCTCGGGCGGCACTTCGACCGCAGGCCGGATAGGGAAGAATACCGTGAAGCGGCAGAAAATTACTACCGTGCGGCACGTGCCCAGGGATGGAGCTGGACTGCTTGCTGCCTGTGCGGCCCGCCCGGAGCATGAGCAGGTTCTGAGTTCAGGACCGCACATCTCGTGCTTTTTGTAGCCGATCCTTGAAGACCGCATGTGCCTGCCGGTACTCCGCGATCCGGTCCGCCTTGTAGAACGGAGCGGTATAGCCGTCGGGTGGCGAGTTCCGGTCCGGATCCTCCAGGTATAGCTCGAATTGCTTCCAGTGCTCCTTGGTCTGTCCGAGCCCGTAAGCGTTGTGGTTCGCCGCGAGCTTCCGGCCATTCGCGTCGAAGTACATCTCTTCCTCGTAGCCCGCCAGCACCCCGAACCGGGACTCGTAGGCCGCGAGAAATTCCTCGATCTTAAACCCGAGCCACACCGCAACCAGCGCGTCGATCTCGACAAGCGCAGCCCGCCTAGCGTACTCAGTCCGCAAGGGCGTGTCCCATGTCCACTCGGCGCTGATTTGACCGAGCGGATCCATCCCTGGCCAATCATAAACCCAGCCTTCTGCCCGCCATATTGGGTCGTACAGCTCACCCCACAGGTCGGCGTAGGCATTCGTCAGGCAGTTGAGGCGCAGCGTACGCAACATAAGTGATCCCGCAAGCAGATGATCCAGATCCGGCATGGGCATCATTCGAACATCTGACGAGTGGAGGTTCGACTTACCAGTGACACGCAGGAGGTAATCAAGAGATATAGATGCCCAGAACCCCGCAGACAGCGCGGTTTCGCGATTCGACCTCATTGCCATACTCAAAATAGAATCTATATGCGTTGGACCCGGCGGGAGAATCGCTGAAATTAGACTCCGCTCTCCGTTATCAGCTATCATTTTACGCCATGCAATACGATAAAATTCACTATACGGACGCGAGACGGGTTGTGTTGAACCGTAGTCTAGCCACTGATCCTGGGCCTTACGGTAACGGACCGGATCACACGCCCTGCGATATTTAGTCGCCGGGACCGCATCAACTGGAAGCGTTCTGAGATTATGCGGATCGTCGAAATTTCCCATATGCGGCGGCTGCTTGGCGAAAGGCGTGGCAACGAAGAAGTGCGGGCCCTGCAGGATAGTCTCAGACCAAACTCCCGGCGTACTCACCTGATCACGAATCAGGTCATATTTCTTCGCCTCTGCCTCGATAAAGCCAATACTGATCCGCGAACTATTATCACCGAGGCGCTTATCGAAACGAGCGAGTTTCGCCATCGCCCCCAATTCGGCTGTCGTAATGACGTGAACTAGTGGTGTTTCATCCAATGGCTGATCATATCGATCGAGCAGCGCCCGCCAAAGCTCAAGCCTAACCTGATCCACTTGGATAATTCGAGCCTTGTGTGGCCGAATATCCCAATGTCTCTTGTATTTGATCCGCGGCAACTCCCCAGCTTCGTCATGATGGAGGGACTCAGTGAATACTGTCGCGCCATACAAAGAACTCGCTTGCATAAAGCGAACGTCGGCCAGCGACCCATAAACGTGCATACCGAATTCGAGTGTTCGGCTGATCGGAGGCGGGAACGCCCAGTTGCCACCGTTAACGAAGCTGGCATGCATACGCAGCCTGTGGTACGCAGCAGAACGTAGCCTGCTCTCTCTTACTCCCTCGAGGTGCGTGTCTGGATGCAGCAAGCCGACGGTTCCGCTTGGCCCAGCGTGTGCCCATGTCTGATACATGAATCCCCGATAGAAGTCCGGCCGCGTCCCAGTGATCAACGGATAAGTTGCTGTATCCGCCAAGAAAGTAGCGATACCTGAGATCATCGTCAACTCATCTAGGAAAAACATCCGTGCCCGTTTTTGCGCAATGACCACCCCCTTACGAGCTCGGTACTCTTTGACCAGAGGTTTCTCCGCAAGCATGAACCATGGATCTAGTTCCGCCAAAATTGCTGGTTCATCCCAGTCTGGGCGCACCCAGGGGGGGTTACCGAGTTGGAGGTCGAAGCCGCCTTCGCTGAAGACTTGCGCAAATTGGAGTTCCCAGTGGAAGAAACCTTGTTGTTGGGAGATTTCTACCACTGTGTCGAGCCAAGGGAAGCGCTCGGATAGGCGGTAGAAGGGGTCCATGCCCATGTAGAGCTCTAGCTGGTCTTCGTAGTCGGACAGGTCTTGCAGGCGCGTGAAGTTGCCGATCAGCGAATCGGCTGGGATGTCCTGGCGGCCTAGGACGGACTCGGCGAACTCCAGCCAGTCCTCGAAGTCCTTCAATGGGACCACGGAGCGGCGGGTGGCCAACGGCCTCTTCGCGATGCGGGGTTTGGGCGCCGCGGCCAGGGTGAGCTGCTCCGGTTCGTCGTCGAAGAGAGACGCCTTCACGTAGGTGGTGGGGAAGACAGGGGTTGGCTCGGGGACGACCGGTTCGGGCTGGGGTTCGGCGGCGTAGACATCGTCGGAGCCGTCAAGCAGGGCGGCCTTGTCGATTGGCCAGAACCAGAGGGCACACCAGGCGTCCATTACCGTTTTCAGGCGCCAGAACGGGGTGCCGGGGCTGGTCAGGTCGGCGAGAATCTCGTCGCGGGGCTTGGCTTCCTGCGCGACCGGGAGATCCTCCGCGCCCCAGACGTCGATGGTGCGGCTGATCTCGCGTTCGGAGATGCGCAGGCGTTCGATGACCAGGGACCACAGGTACTCGGCTCGTCCGGCGAGCGCCTGTAGGCGACGGACCTGCGCGGGTTTGCCTGGAGTCCGGCGGATGGCCTTGCGCCAGTCGGCGAGCCGCTTCGCCTCCGAGGGGACGAGTTCCTTCGCCTCCTTCTCCCCCGCAACCGCACCCCAGCCCTCGGCGGGCAGCAGGAAGTGGTGGATGTGACCAGCGGGGATCTCGCCAGCCGAGAACGGTACGTCCTCGGGGGCGGACTTCAGCCACTCGCCCTTGGCCAGCTTCTCCGGCGGGTACAGCCGTCGCCCGGCGCCGATCAACGAGTTGCCGCGCACTAGGTGCAGGCCGAACCACGGGGCCTGTAGACCGCGGTGCATGACATTGAGCCAGATCGAGACCTCGGCCAGCTCGACGGCGGTCTCGTTCAGGTCGACGCCGTAGCAGTTGTGCAGGGCGATGTACGCCTTGATCTTCTGCAGGTCGAGGGCGCGCTCGTCCGGTTCGAGGCGGTCGCCGGTCTCTTCCTCGCGTAGTCGCAGGTAAAGCGCCGCGAGCTGGTCGATGGCCTCGTTGAGGAACGCGCCTGACCCTAGCGCGGGCTCACACACCCGCCAGTGCAGCACCTCGGCGGCCGTCACCGGGCGGCCTTCCTCCTTGACCCGCTGCTCCAGTGCGAGCTGCACGGTGACGCTGGTGAGCGACTGGGGCGTGTAGTAGGAGGCGCTGGTCTGACGGTCCCGGCCCGCCAGCCGGTAGACGAACGAACCGGGGCGGTACCGGACCCGTTCCCCGGTCGCGAACCCGTTCTCGTCCTTCTCCATGACGAATACGTCGTCGGCGTAGCCGGAGACCTTGGACGCGGGGATCATCCAGGATCCGCCAGACGGGTCGCCCTTCTTGGCGACCTCATACAGTTCTTCGGTGGCGATGAACCCTGTATAGGACATCAGCCCTTCGTACACCGCGCCGAGCTGGTTGATACCGAGCTGGGCGTAGGAGATGAACCCGCCGCGCTGGTTCTTGCCCTTCCTACCGCTGCCCTTGGCCAGCATCAGCCGGCGCAGCACCTTGTACAGGGCCTCGTCGCGTAGCCGGGTGTCCAGCAGCGGCGCCTCGCCACCGTCGGCATCGTCGTAACGCGGGTCGGCGATCCGGCCGATCAGCCGCGTCTTCGACGGCTCGAACAGGTCCGCCTTGAGAGATTCGAACCGCAGTCCCTCACCTTCGGACAGCCCTTCCGTGCTCGCGTGCCCGCGCGCCCGATGACCGTTGTTGACCATGCGGAACAGCAGGTCCAGCGATTCGTAGAGATGGAATCCGGTGCGCGCCTCCTCCCCGATGAGGCGGCGGGCGACCAGTTCCCCCATGCGCTGCATGCTGTAGCCCGCGACGTAGTCCTGGTCGTCGGCAGGCAGGATGCCCAGCTCAGGGCGTGCCTCCGCGTACAGCAGGAACAGGATCCGGTACAGGTACCGCAGCGCCTCCCGGCCCACTTCCCTGGCCAGGTCGCCGAGCCCCATCACTTCTTCGGGTGCCAGGCCGTGCGAGCGGATGCGGTCGAGGACTTCGTTGGCGATGATCTGCACGGATTCGCGCAGGCCCTCGCGCAGCTCACCGGACACGCCGATGGCGTGCTTGCGGGACTCGTCCACCCACTGGGCAAGCTGCTCGCTGCCGCCCTCGGCGGGCGGCTGAAGCACGTCGGCACTGAACAGCGCGGCTATCGTCTCCAGCTCGGCCTGGTCGGCGCGGTCGATTGCGGTGTCCATGCTGACCGCGAGGTAGCGGCCCTCCGCCCACGCGACCCGGTCGGCGAGAATGACCACGCCGCCGTGCAGCAGCAGCACGTACCGGGGTGGCTCGTCGGTGTCGAACAGCCAGCGGGCGAGCTTGGCACCGGTGGTGATCCACTCGCTGCCTCCGATCTGGACCGGGTCGAGCAGCCGTCCAGCCAGGTCGGCGCCGAGCGCGGCGTCGGTGTCGGCGGCCCAGGCGCAGTCGATCGCGACCACGTTCTGCCCGTGGTACGCGACAGGTACCCCGATCGTCTCCCCCGATCGCTCGACGTCCACCACTTCCCGGGATGCCGCGAACCCCAGGGCGCGAAGCAGATCGTCGTTCGTCTTCTTAAGGGTCTTATCGTGAGTGCGGCGCTCATCGTCGGTGATCAGCTCACCGGCGGCGGTGCGTTCCGCGAAATCGGCGAGGTCGGGGCGTACGGCGAAGTAGCCGCGCCGTAGCCCTCTCAGTTCCTTGACCGGGGTGGCGCCTCCCGTCTTATCCCGCTCCACCCACTGCGAACGCAAGCCGTCCCTCTTGGCCAGTTCACGAGGAAGAACCTCGGCGAGGTAGTGCGGGGACAGGTAGTCACCGCGGTTGGTCAGCGAGTCGTAGCTCATAGGCCACCCTTATCCAGCACTGCATCCAGTACCGCGAGGATCCGTAGCAGCGGCTCACCAGCCGTGTGAAGCTCGGTGATCATCTCGTTGAGCCGGTCCGCGGTCTCGTCGACCTGCTGCTCACGGCGGGTGCGGAACTGGGCCGGGACGTCGAGCAGGCTGTCCTGCCGCCACACCTGGACGCGCTCCCGGTAATTGTTCAACGGCTCATCCACTGTGCGGTCGTACTCCTCACGGCGTGCCTCCAGGTAGGCGCGGGCCTCCTTCACCGCAACCGGCACTAGCTCCTGAAGCCGGGCGATTTCGCCGAACCGAAGCGTGTTGACCATGCCCGGCCCGACGCCCGCTTGCTTGAGGGTGTCGATGAGACCGGCCACCCGCGGCTCGTCCGGCAGCCCGGTGACTGCCATCCACTCGACGACGGTGGGCTGCCCCAGCGTGTTGGAGTACACGCCCTGAATGAGAAAGACCGGTTCATCGACGTCAGCGATCAGCACTGGGGCCTGCTGGCGGGCGATGCCGAGCAGCACCTTGTCGGTGAGCCACTCGATCATCGGGTGCAGGTCGCTCAGGTAGGCAATGTCCGGCCACAGCGTCTTGGTCTGCCGCGCCTCGTCCAGCTTGCGCTGGGCGAGCGTCCGGTTGAACGTCACCTTCATCCGCTCGGCGACCTTGTGCCTCTTCAGGTAGTCCGGTGGCAGGACAGCCAGTCGCTGCACCAGGTCGTCCGGCGGGGCGAAGGCGAGCATCTCGCCGTCGTCGTCGACGTGCAGCGTGGGGCAAGCGAAGTCCAGGCCCTCACGGGCGAACGCCTCGGTCGAGGTGAACAGTTCCGGCACATCGGCGCGCGGCGGCTCGGGGACGTCCGGCTTGTCGCCCACTCCCTCAAGTAGGCCCGCGAGGAAGTCATCGACTGCGTTCGACTCGTCAATCGACTCGTCTACCGTCTTGCCGGCGAGCAAGTCCTTTACCAGGCGGTCCTCCTCTTTGCGGACGGTGAACTCGCGGGTTACGCCCTCGGCGGTGCCGAGGCTGCGGTGCGCTTGCTCTTCACGTTCCAGGAGTCTCTCGGCGACCGTGGTATCGTCCTTGGCGCCATCGGTCTGGGAGGTGAGGACCAGCGCGGTGAACTCGGGCTGGTGTTCCTGTCCGTAGCGGTCGATCCGGCCGTTGCGTTGCTCGATGCGAATCAGCGACCACGGCAGGTCCCAATGGATGAGGTGGTGGCACTGGCGGTGCATATTTACGCCCTCAGACGCCACGTCGGTTGTGAGCAGGACCCTTACCGGCTCGTCCAAGAGAGAGAAGCGCTCAACAATCTTCTCCTGCTCGATATCGGAGAACCCGCCGTACATGATCTCCACCTGACCGGCCTTTGTGAGCCCGAGACGTTCGGGCAGCACGCTGTACAGCCATTTCAGGGTTTCCACACTCTCTGTAAAGACGACCGCCCGGATGTGGCTGTTCGGACCAACGCCGACTTCGTTCAGCTTGGTGACCAGTGCCGCGAGCTTGGAAGAGTGATCTGCACAAATCTCTTCAGCGAGTTGCTTGAGCCTGGTGAGCGCGGCCCTCTCGGTCGCATCCATCGCGTCTCTCAGCCGGTTTCCGGCCGTCATTGCGAGCGCAACATGTGAGGAGAGAAAAGACTTGAGCAACCTGTACGGAAAGAGCCGCCGGTCACTTCTTGAACCTAGGGCTTTTCCGTTCAGCCAGGTGGCGGCGAGTTCCTCGAAGACGCGTTCCTCGGCGGGCGTGGCCGGGCATCGAATAGGTACGGACGGGCCGCGTTCGCGCCACTTGCCGCCGATCTCGTTGGTCACCTCGGGACTGATCTTGGTACGGCGGATATAGAGGTGCCCGATGTCCTTCGCTTCGTACGTACGTTTGTCAGCGATGGCGGCCGGGTCGAGCATGCTGATCAGCTCGGCGAACGACTCCGCGTCGCCGTTGTGCGGGGTGGCGCTAGCCAGCAGCAGGGCGTCGGTGTGCTTGGCGAGCCGCTTGGCCAGCTTGTTACGGAGGCTGCTCTCCCCGATGAGGTTGTGCGACTCGTCGATGACGACCGCGTCCCAGTGCATGTTCTCGAGGTGGTGCCGGTACGCGTCGCCTTTGAGCGTGTCGATCGAGATGATGATCCGCTTGTAAAAGGTGAACGGGTTCCGGCCCGCCGGGATCTCCTTCTGGATCCGCTGGATGCCGACCGAGTCCAGCCGGATAAGCGGGATCGCGAAGCGGGTCCACAGCTCTTGCTGGAACTGCTCAAGCACCTGCTGCGGGGTAACCACCAGGATCCGGTCGCCCCGGCCACGACGGATCAGCTCGGCAAGGATCAGCCCGATCTCCAGGGTCTTCCCGAGCCCCACCACATCAGCGATAAGGACCCTTGGCTGGAGGCCCTGGAGCGCGAGCTCGGCCGGGCGCTGCTGGTAGATCAGCGGGTCGAGCAGGAACCGGTCGTGCAGCGCCAGGCCGCGTTCAGATTGCGGGAGCGGAGTGCGTCGCAACGTGGCCTCCAGGAACAGCCGGGACATGGCGAACCGCGGCGTCTGGTCGGGGACGAGGATCGTCTCCTCGGGCCTGAGCAGCACCGGCTTCGGGTTCTCCAGCTCGGTGAAGAACACCGCGTCCTCATCCCGGACCAGCTCTGACACGCCGGTCGCACGGATCTTGTACCCGTCGTGCTCGGTCGCGGTGCAGCTACGGACCATCCACTCCGCCTCGCGGACCACGATCCGGGCGCCGGGCGGGTACGGGGTGCTGGTCGGGGTCGCAGCGCTGTCGATCATAGCGTCGCTCCGCGGGCGTACTCGAGTCTGAGGTTTTCGGCTATACGGCTGACCAGGTCGCTGGGCACGTGCGGGTTGCCCGGCAGTCGCCTGCGGGTCGTCGCCGGTGCGGGGGGCGCAGGCGGCGGGTCCGATTCCCGCTCGATGTACGTCAACCGCGCGAACTCGCGCTGAGCGTTCCCAGGAGAGACACCAATGCCGTTCAGTATTTTCTTAAGTTCAATCGTGACGTCGGAGAGGATGCTGCGGGACGTGGGATGGTGCGCGAGCATGCCGGTGATCAGCTGCTTGATCTCCTCCGGGAGGCCGGACAGGTCGGGATCGGTGGCGGGGTCGGCGATGGCGAGCAGCAGCGCGGGGACAGTAGGCCGCTCATATGGGTAGCGGCCGGTCATCGCGAACATGAGCACGACACCCAGCGCGTAGACGTCCACGGCGGCGGTGAGGTCCTTGGGTGAGACGGCCTGCTCGGGCGCCATGCACACCGGGGTGCCAAGCATTCCGGAGGTATGCGTGATGTCGCCCGTGGTGTCCTTGAGGCCAGCGAGGCCGAAGTCGATTATCCGCGGCCCGTCAGCGCCGAGGATCACGTTGCCCGGCTTGAGATCGCGGTGCAGTAGTCCCGCAGCATGGATGTCCTCCAGCCCTTCGGCGAGCATGATGCCGAGCGCGGCGGCCATCGTGGTCGTGAGCGGGCCGCGTTCCTGGATGTACTCGGTGAGGGTGAGGCCCTGGACGTATTCTGTGGCGAACCATGGTGGCACTTCGTCTGGCTCGGATGCCGCGAGCAAAGCCGCGATCCTTGGTCCGGCGACCATGCCGAGGACAGTGATCTCCCGGTCGAACCGGTCTTTCGCCTCGTCGTTCGCCGTCAGGTCCTGGCGGATCGTTTTGATCGCGACGCGGTCGCCGTTCGGAGCGACACCGAAATATACGGTGCCCATACCGCCCTCGCCGAGACGACCGAGCAACGTGATGCCACCAATTTTGTCCGGATCGCCCGGCTTGAGCGGTTTCATCCCCAACCCGCGTTACCTCCCCACCGAGACGTTATCGAACGATCGCTTTCCGTGTCGATAAGATCCTCATGGGAATTGGCTGCTGGCCGTCGCCTGCTCGTAGAACCAATGGAGCGCGTCGATGAACATGGTCAGGGCGCTGCGGTCGGCGAGGATTGAAACCGGGAACCCGGGCCTGAGTTCGATCTTGGCTAGGGGCAGATCGACGCCGGGGATCTTGTTCAGCCGGTCCAGGAATTCCATGCGGAGCTGGATGTCGTCGAAAGGCTCCCGCCGGGACATGTGCTGGAACACGACCTCGCACTTGCCGGAGGGATAGAACGTCACCGGCCATATGTTGCCGAGGCGATGATCCGTGTCGCGGGCCATGAGGAAACAGGACGTCTCGCCGCCCGCGCCTAGCAGGATGAAACCTCCGATCGCGTCCCAGCTCTCAATGGCAGCGATGACCCCATGTACGGTCGGCAGATCCTGCTGGCGCGACAGTTGCGCGAGGAACCTATCGAGGGGGTTGCTCTCGTCCAGCCTCTCGGTGTCAGGCAACGTTTCTTCGAGTTCGTCGACTGTGACGCCGGCGAGCTGAGCCAGGTCAACGACGCCGAGCCGTTGCCGCGGATCAGCGCAGGCGTGGTCGTCGAAGACGACTCCCTCGGCTTCAAGAACGGCCCGAGGGTCATCGGTTCGCTCCGGATCCAGCCAGTGGAAGCCTTCGGCCACCTTGCCCGTGGCCTGGAGCACCCGGTGGGCGTTGGGTATTGGCTTGGTGGCGAGCTTGTTGCCGATCGCTATCGGGTGAACCCCGATCAGTGCCGCCAGGTCGCCGTAGCTGGTCCAGGCTCCCGCGGGAATCTCGGCGAGTGCCCTGGACACCACCTCCCACATGGGATCGGGCGTTTCAGCGGGCGCTGCTACGGGGCCAGGCCACACCGGGGCCATCCGGTCAGCTAGGGCTGCCGCTCGTGCCATTATCTCCGGGCGGCCCCATCGTGGCTGGGCGGCGATCTCCTGGTTCATCGCCAGGCCGCTCTTGGCCAGGAGCTCGCGCTTGTCGGCGAACGAACTATTGCTGAGGGAAGGGTTGTATCCGGTCAGCGTGAGGTTGCCGAGCGTGTGGACGAGCGCTTCATGTACTTCTTCGAACGTCTCATCAGGCTTCAGATCTTCGCCCAGCATCGTGCGCCACTGCCGCGTAGGCGTCTGCGGCAGCACGTGCTCGATGGTGAGAGTGTCCGGCGTGACTGGCTCCTTGCTGCCATACGACTCTTCCAGCCACTGCAGGATGAGCTTTCGCTGAGCTGACCGGCCATTCAGGTAGAACGGGGCGGCGGAGACAGCCTTCCCGACCTCATCGTCGGTCGCATAGTACTTACGCCCGGTGGACAGATAGAGGCGTATGGCCTCATCAAGCGGCTTGGCGTGGTCCATCTCTGTGACGGCCGAAAGCAGGATCCGGTTGAGGTTGTTCGTGGCTCGCCCGGTGATGAGACGCCGGACGAAGAAGCTCTCCAGGTACAGCATTGCGCGGGCGATCTCTTCGGACGCTGCCTTTCCCTGGTCGCGCAGATCGAGCAGGCGCAGCAGGAGCGGATAAACGGTCGTCGTTCCCCAGGCCTGCAGTCGCGTAAGACGGCGGCGTACCTCTGTGTCCTTTTCGGCGCTGGGATCAAGGATCAGCCTTAGAAGTACGCCGAGCCGGTTAAAGCGAGCGATCTCCGCCTCGATCTCGAGCTCAGTCCTGAGCCGCTCCAGCCGTACCTGATGGGCCGAATAGATATCCGTCTGCTTGACCCTCGGGTCGTCCTGGACAAGATCGAGCCAGAGCAGCAGCTCTAGGTCTTCCGGGGAAAGCGACTGCTGCAGAGGTAGCCACAGCGCCTGGTAAGCGGCCTCGCCGCGCCTGGGGAGCCGCATGAACAGGTAGTTGCGCAGCAGATCCGCCTGGGTCAGCTTCAGGCCGGTGTTGTTCAGGGATTCGAAGATGCGGTAGACGTTGTCGTCGTGACCAGCGGTGACCGCGACGATGGCCAGCCCGCCGATGAGCGCGTCTTCGATATGCGCGAGTCGCTGTTCGTTCTCGGCTTCGCCTAGACGAGCCATGAAGAAGCGGTATGCGGCGCCGATAGGGTCGGGACCTCCGGCCTGCGGGGTGCTGTCGACGCACGCCAGATATGCGTTTCGGTCCGCCTGCGTCGGCACCAGCTTGAGATGCCGGCTTGGCTGCCACTTGTTCATCAGATACAGCTCGTTGATCCGTGCCTGTTCGCTGGCCTCCTCACGAGCGCGGTGATCGCGAAGCGCGCATAGAAGCAGTGAGAACGTGGTGAGACGCTGCTGACCGTCGACCACAAGGTAATCCTGGACTCCGGCCGGGCCGTTGGCGGGACTCGGTGCAAGGACCAGAGAGCCGACGAAGTGGGTGACATCTTGCGAATCCGCCCGGTCATCGGCGAGCTGGAGCAGGTCATCCCACAACCTGGCGAGCTGATCCGGACCCCATGAGTAAGCACGCTGGTAGAGCGGCACTTGATACTGCTTCGGCCCTCCTAGGAGCTCCTGAAGCGTCGTCTCCCTCGCAGCAACCATCGGCACCCCCACCGCTGTAATTACCATCACCCGCCAAGCCATCCTTGCGGCAATGACGCGGTTTTGTCAGCCGAATCCTGAGGATGGGCATCTGCGGCGAGATTGGCGGTCGCCGTTGATCATGTTGACAGCCGGGACCGCAGCGGCATCAGCCAGCACGCGATGCGATCGGTGCAGTGTTCTCTCCGAAACGGATATATGCGCGGCTTGGTGCGTATCGCTGGTGCGCTTCGGGGTCAACTTTCAGTGCTATGGCCGAAGTCAGAGCTGTCGTTTACCGGTGATATTTCGTAGAAGCCTGCCCCGTCAAGGTAGCGGATCGTGTTTGCGTCGCGTCGTATGGTCTCTTCGCTTTCGTGCATGAGGACGACGATGCCGGGATATGTCAGGTCGTTTACGGTCCGGACGATTGGAGCGCCGGGCTGTACGGTCATGTTCAGCTCATAGAAGCTTTCCAGGCGACGCAGGGCCGGCAGGTCACGGTATCCGCGCAGTATCCCGGCGCTGGGTGAAACGAGTCCGACGAAAGCGCAGAAGCGCTGGGGTGGGCGGCTTTCCTGATAGGTGGCGAGGAACCGGGCCGGATCGAGGTAGGCCATGACGGTCCAGTCCAGTTGTGAGTCGCCTTGCGCGATCTGGGCATAGCGGGGAAGGTCGGCGCCGCATATCCGGGCGCCTACCTCGACGAGGACCGGGCCCCGGGACGTCATCCTGATCTCTAGATGCGCCGCGCCGTACCGGATTCCCAGGGCGTCGAGCACCTGAGTGGCGTAGTCACCCAGTTTCTCCTGCACAGCACCGGAGCGGGGCATCAGGTATTCGGCATCAACGAGGTCAAGCATATTGTTAACCGAGATCCTGGTGGTGCACCATATTTCGCAGATACGGTGATGTCCGTCCCAGCTTGCGGTGTTCACGATATATTCGGTTCCGCGCAGGTATTCCTGCGCGACCGCACCCACGTTACGGTCCGAGAATATGTTCTCTGTACCGTGTATGCGGTCGAAGGCGGCAGCGGACTGCGCCGGGGTGTCGCAATAGGAGACTGAGTCACCGGCAGAGCTGCGGATCGGTTTCACCACGATCCGGCCTCCGATAGCGGTGTGCCACTCCATCAGCTCGGCTGCGGATCCGACGCGTGCCTGGCGAGCTGCGGCTAGTCCTGCCTGTCTTATTGTCTCTATCATGAGGTACTTATCCCGCCGGGCAGCACTGAGCGGCGTTCCGTTCCCGGCAAGACCGAGTGCCTCGGCGAGAGCGTCGGCGAACTCGACCCCGATCTCACTGCCGGCTATTACCGCGGCCGGACGGTAGGGGGTTACTTCGCCGATCGTGGCTTCGAGGTCGCCCTTGTGTATGACACTGGCCGCATATCCCGCCGGATCCGGTGACTCCCCGTAAACCCGCGGAACGCCGGCGGTGCTCTGGACCCGGATCAGATGGGCTCCCGCGCCGCGGAACTGGCCGGCCAGCGCCCGAGCGGCACCATAGGAGTCAACGATTACGACAAATGGCTGGGTAGGCATTTAATTCTCCAACCTCGCTGGTGCGGCCACGGTGTCATCTGCCAGCGCGGGCACGATAGGAGTCTTTGCCTGAAGCGCCAGCCTGGCCGCAAGTGAGACCGCGATAGCGACACCGCCGGCCGTGACGAATCCCGCGGCCGGGCCACCCATGCTGACCGCCAGACCAGCCAGGGGCGAACCGGCCGCGTTGCCGCCCGCGAGAGCGGCACCATAAACACTCATGACCCTTCCCCGTGTGGCGGCCGTGGCGATGCCGCTGATCTCGTTCGCGGCAGCGGCCAGGGTCACCGCGGACAGCACGGCGGCCGGCGCGACCGCTACGAGCAGAACGCGCCAGTCGCCAATCCAGCCGAGCGGCGCGACCACCAGGCCGAGCAGCAGCGTCGTTACCCGGGTGCGGACGGCCGGGCGGGAGGCGCCGAAGACAAACCCGCCCACCAGGGCGTAGGCCCCGCACGCGGACAGCAGCAGGCCCATCCACCGGACGGTTCCCGCCGACCGCATGAGCCCTACCAGCGAGATCTCGAACCCGCCCGTGGCCGCGCCTGCCGCGATGACGCACGCTAGCAGGGCGATCAGGCTCATCCACCGATCCGGCCGTGCTTCCTGTCCCGGCTCGCCGGGCGGGCCGGGAGCCGGTTCACCTGGGCGGTGAGGCAGCATCGCGAGCGAGATACCGCCGGCCACCGCCACGCATCCAAGGCCGCGCATCGCGACCGTGCTGGATATCTGCGTGGTCACCAGCGCCCCCAGGGCAGGACCGGCAATATACGACAGTTCAGTGAGCATCGAATCGACAGCGAAGCCCGTCTGCCGCTGTCCGGCGGGTATCAGCGTCGTGATCGCGAGCCTGACGGGGGTAGAACCCGGTATCAGCAGTACCCCCGAGACAGCCGCGCCCGCCAGCAGCACCGGGAATGACGCCAGCGGCGCCGCTTCCCAGAAAACTCCTTGAGCGGCCGCGCTGAGCAGCAGCACCGGCCGCAGGCCCCACCTGTCAATCGCGGCGCCCTGCAAGGGCGACCCGGCAGTTACCCCGATCAGCCAGGCGCCCACGGCCAGCCCTGCTGCCCCCATGCCTTTACCAAGCCCGACCGCCACGTGCAGGGCCAGCACGATGGGGATCGCGATCACCGCGAGCTTGAGGATGAACCCGAACGCGAATACCGGGCGTACTCCCGGGTTCTTCAGCACCAGCCGGTATTGTTCCACCCAGGAACGTCTCATAGCGGTCAAGAGCGTCCCGGCATGCCCGGTCCGGCAGGTGACCGGCTGATCGCAGCGGCGACATAGTCAATGATCTTTATGCGGTGCTGGCAGTACTCGTCGTCGTAGGCCGTGCCCTGGTATTGCAGGCGTGTCGCCAGGCAGCCTCCCCGGCACGTGTCGCGGTAATCGCAGGCGTTGCACTTGTCGTAGAGCTTGTCAAGGCTGGCGGCAAGCGCCGGGTTCGTGTCCATGCTCAGCAGGGGGTCGATGGTATCGGCCTGATCGGCGTGCGCCAGCAAAGCGTCGGGCATACGCAGCTCGTCACAACTGCCGATGCGCCCGTCCGGGTAGAGGGTCAGCACCGATGAGCATTTCGTATCGCTGAAATGGCAGAAGCTGGCCCGTTTACCCGACAGGGCCAGCACGACGCTATACAGCGGCTCGATAAGGAAGTCCTGATATGCGCCCGTGCGCCATGCCTCGAATGCCTCGATCAGGAAGTCCGCGTACTCGATCGGGCTGATCGCCCAGCCGGGACTGCCCGGCCCAGCAGGATTAACTGGCCCAGCGGGATTGAGTAGCGGCAGAGATCGCCGGTTGCCCCGGGACGTCTTGGCCTCGACGTTGTAATCGAAACACGGGCTGAATTTAAGGAACCGGATCGCCTCGAACTGCCTGAAGTAGTCAATCACCTCTCGTGGACGCAGCAGCGCCGGGCGGGTGACCGTGGAGATGACACCGACAGTCAATCCGTGCCCGGCAACACACCGCAACGCCGCCTCGACCTTGGCGGATGTCCCACGATCGCGGTAATCCACACGGTGCGCATCGTTGATCTCAGGATCGCCATCCAAACTCACGCCGATGTCTATATCAGGCCATTCGTCGTGGAAGAACGACAGCCACTCATCATTCAGCAGCGTCCCGTTGGTCTGGATAGCCAGCGACACCGGCCCTCGGTAGGCCCTCAGCTCAGCGAGCAGCATCGCCATACGAGTGCGCCTGACCAGCAAAGGCTCTCCGCCATGCAACTCGACGCGCAGCGGCCTGTCCCCGCACAACGCGAGGAAACGCCGCAGCAGCTCCGGGCTGATCTGGCCAGACGACTCGTAAGGCTTGCGTTTCTCATAGCAGTAATGACAGTTGATATTGCATGTCTCGCCAGCCAGCTTCAAGATGACTGACAACGAACTATCCGGTCCAGGGAATCCAAACCGCTTATCACCTGACACAGGCACCGTATCTGGACCATGCAAAGCTGAGACCATACAGCAAGCCCTTCAAGGCGCCTCTACAGGCGCGATCGAGAATACGTCAGCAGCACAACTCTCGGGACCCTGGACGTGCCGACTGATAAAAGTGATGGAAGCCGGATGCCTAATCTAGCTGCTGCTGAACCCGAGCCCAATCCCGGGGCGTCGTGCTCGCGGTGTGGGTGACAGGACCCTGCTTCGTATTGCCGACTGGCGCCGACTCTGCGATTGCTTCTATGAAGCGGTCGAAATCAACACTGCTACTTGCCATGTTGCCCCCTTGCCATAAGTACCAGCGACCTGGAAAACCAACGTATCATCGTGACCGGCCCACGTCACTACTTGAAACTTAACGCAGCAGGCTCTCCACCCGGGAGTAAGCATATGAGGTCGTCTATAACCGCACATCAGACGCATGGAAAATGCCGTGGATGAACGACCCGTAACCGAAGATTTCCAGGACGCTATCACCAGGTTCTGGGATGAACTCGCCGCCGATTACGACAAGGCATGGGCACACGGACTCCACACCAGACAGGAGAAAGAAGCATGGTCAGCCCTGCTTAACCGGCTCCTGCCAGCCGCCCCGCCCCTGCGGATCCTCGATGCCGGCTGCGGCACCGGGTTCCTCGCCCTGCTGCTCGCCAACGTCGGACACGAGGTCGTCGGCGTCGACCTGTCGCAGGCCATGCTCACCGAAGCCCGGCGCCAGGCTCATCTGCGCGACGTGAACGCCACGTTCCTGCGAGGCGACGCCGCTCGCCCCGATCCCAGCCTCGGCACCTTCGACGCCGTCGTCTCCCGGCACCTGCTGTGGACACTACCGTCACCTCAGCACGCGCTACAGACATGGATGCAACTGCTCGCACCCGGCGGCCACATCCTCGCCATCGATGGATTCTGGGTCACCACACGCCTGCGTGACCGCCTGGCGATCAACCTCGGCACGCTATTGCACCGAGCCCGGCACGGACACGTCACCCAGCAGAGCTACAGGCCAGAAATCGCCGCCCGGCTCCCCCTCTACAGCCTCACAGAACTTGAGCCAATCCGCGCCCTGCTCACCCACGCAGGCCTGACCGACGTAGCGGTCGAACCGATCAGCTCAATCGACCAGGCCGAACGGGCGCTCATGCCCCTCGGCCAGCGACTTCGGCTACGCCACCGCCGCTACCTGGCATATGGCCGTCTACCGACCCGCTGATCATCCTCGCTGGCCGCATCTTGGTCTGCAATCCCTGACCGTCCGCTGGTAAGGGCTGCGAGAGGCCGGTCCCGCCGAGGAAGTCGAATACGTACAGGCCTGCCGACCCGCCGCAGGCGATTGCGTCGGTATCGAGCCATGCGCAGGTGAAGACCTGCCCGTCAACCCTCATCAGGGCCTGGGCTTGCCAGCGCGCGGTATCCCAGACCCGTATCGTCCCGTCACCGCCGCCGCTGGCCACCCAGCGGCCGTCGGGCGCGACCGCCACCGCGTACACCGCACCACGGTGACCGGCGAGGACGACACGCTGCCCGGCGGTGGTCACGTCCCAGATCCGCACTGTCCCGTCCTGGCCGCCGGTCGCCAGCCAGCGGCCGTCAAGTGCGACAACGGCCGTATAGACGTAGCATCTTGCAGCAGTGGGCCGAGGAGGTCCGGCCGCTGATGCCCGAGGCAGACGGGTCAGCGGCGTTGTGGCCATCGGAGCGGGACGGGCGGATTGCCGTCAGCACGATCAACAAGCGGTTCACCGACTACCGGACAGCTCTCGGCCTGACCGGGGGCCTGGATTTCGATTCGCTGCGCCGGTCGTATGTCACGCACCTCATAGAGGGAGGCTGGGACCCGTTGTTCGTCCAGCAGCAGGCCGGCCACCAGCATGCCTCCACCACCTCTATCTACACGTGCGTGTCCTCGGACTTCCGTACCCGCACGCTGCGGCAGGCGCTAGACGCGACGATGCAGGCGCCCCTACCGGACAAGACGGCCCAGTGAAGGGCCGCCGGCAGGTGTCGTATCAGTGGCGGCTGCGTGAAGCGATGGCCGCCCGCAGCCTGTTCACCGCCTCGGACCTGACCCCGCTACTGGCCGAGCGGGGCATCGTCTTGTCCTCGGTCCAGGTGTGGCGGCTGATCACCCAGACCCCGGAACGGCTGTCGCTGCCGGTCCTCGCCGCGCTGTGCGACATCTTGGAGGTCACCCCGGCCGAGCTGGTCATCACCCGCGCCGAGAACCTCGCACCGGCCCGGACTGCGGTCGGCGGGGCAGCCGTCTCGGGCCTGGGTGAGCTGCGGCCCCGGCGGGCGCGGCTGGGTCCGGACACATGACCGCGGACGGGCTAGCAGGCGGGGCCGGCAGCTGCGAATGCGCGGGGAACCCCGCCGGGTATCACGGCCGGAAGGTGCACTGCCCGCGCTGCCGGGTGCTGCGCCGGCTCGGACGGCTGCTGGACGATGGCACCGGCACCATGTGCCCGGCGCTGGCCCCGCTGGCGGCAGCACTAGCCGCCGACCCGGTCGCCGCACTGCGATGGACCGAGAAACCGCACGTCGTCGAGCTGCTGGCAGCATTGGTGCGCGGGCATGTCCCGCTCACCCACGACGGCCTGAACGCCTGGCCGAAACCGGTCGCGGCCAAGCATATGCGGCACCGGCTTATCGGCTGCAGGGTCCTCCCGGCCGGTGATCCGCGGCTGCTCGAGCTGGAAGCATGGTTCTGCCGGCGGCTGGCCGCCCTCACCGGCGACCCGCACGAGCCGCTGCTGCGCCAGTTCGCGCACTGGCACCAGCTACCCCGCCTGCGGGCGGCCGCAGCGGCCCGGCCGCTGCGCTCCACCGCCCGCCAGTACGCCATGCTCCAGTTCACCCAGGCACAGAACTTCCTGCGCTGGCTGGACCACGACGGTGTCCGCCCCGGCGAGCTCACCCAGGCCCGCATCGACACGTGGTACGCCACCCGCAAGGTCCACGAACGCCAGCACATCCGCGGCTTCCTGCTCTGGGCCACCGGCAACGACATCCTGCCCCGGCACCTGCACATCCCGCCAGTGGCGTTCCAGTCCGGCGGGACCGCGCTCACCCAGCAACGGCGGCTCGAGCTCCTGCGCCAGTTCCTCGCACCCGGGCAGCAACCCGGCCCCGCCACCGCGGCGGCATGCCTGCTGCTCCTCTATGCCCAGCCGCTGACCCGCATCCACCGGCTGACGGTCAGCGACATCCTCGACAACGACGGCCAGATGAGGATCAGGTTCGGAGACCCGCCCGCACCGGTCCCCGGACCGCTCGCGGACATCTTGCGGCAACTCCCCCGCGACCAGGGATCACCATGGCTGTTCCCCGGGCTCCTGCCCGGCCAGCCAGTCGGCTACCCCACGCTACGGGAGCAGGTCAGTGCCCTCGGGCTGCCGCTGCGCCAAGCCCGCATCTCCGCGCTGCGCCAGCTCGTCCTGCAGGCACCCGCACCCGTCGTCGCCGATGCGCTCGGGTTCCACCAGACCACCACGACCCGGCAGGTCGCCCACGCAGGCGGTACCTGGAACCAGTACCCGACGGCGCGGACCCCGCCGCACACCCGCCGGCATTGACGGCTGCGGCCGATGCTACTGCTGTCGGATAAGGCGATCTTGAGCTGCTCGTCGCCGAAGTCAGCGATCAGCTTCAACGTGCCGCCCAGGGCCTCCACGTAACGGTTCAGCACATCCTGGGTCGACACATCGCCCCGCTCGATCTGCGACACCCGGGCAACCGACACCCCCATCCGGACAGCGACTTGCTCCTGGGTCAGCTCACGGCGCTTGCGCAGCTCCGCCAGCCGCCAGCCCCGCGCATCATCCAGCATCGCGGCGACCGCCGCGGCAAAGGCCTCCGGGCCGCCCGCGGTCTCCACGGCCCGCTCCAGGTGACCAGAATCCCGCCACCGTGACACGCCGCTCATCGGCCCATCTCCTTCCGCCGCTCGGCCAGGTAATCCTCATACAACTGCTCAGCCTGCGGGATCGCCGTCCGGTACCACTTCTCCCACTGCCCGGCCTTATCCCCGGCCACCAGCAAGACCACCGACCGCCACGGATCGAAGACCAGCAGAATCCGCACCTCGCTGCGCCCGGACGACGGCGGCCGCAGCTCCTTCATATTCGCGATCCGCGACGCCGTGATCGTGTCCACCAGCGGAGGCCCTCACCCGGCCCGTTCCGCTCCAGCACCAGAATCGCCTGGTTCACCAGCCGGTGACTGTCCCGGTCAGACTCATACAGCTCATCCAGGAATCCCTCGACCTGCGTAGTCATCAGGATCTCCCACTCCATGCACCCTCCCCCGGACCCCACTAGGTAAAGAATATCCTTAACCCGGCTGGCAGTCGAGGTCCCCCGGCCCCTGCCACGCCAGCTAGTGCCGTAGCAGCTTAGGTTTGCCCTGTCGGCAGTCCAGTGGCGCTGGTGGTTGGGCGGTTCACACTGCCGGGTATGGCTGGTCGTGTGCGGGTTCGTGAGATTGATGATGATGAGGGCAATCGGCTGATGCGGATCGTGCG
>JAFARZ010000225.1 GCA_019245115.1 Streptosporangiaceae bacterium
CAGTTATTTCCACCAGTCAGAGTTCGACCCGCGACGGAAATTCAACCACTTAGCCGCGCCAGGCGCAATCCGTTTTTGGCTGTAAGCACCAATGGGGAGATTTCGCGAGGTGGGGAACAGGTCGGGTACAGCCTGTGTTTTCAACGACTTCAATGCCCCGATTGTCTCCAGGGTCTCAACGATCTCAGGCGCCCCGGAGAGGCGGCCGGGCCAGCCCCGCGGCCACAGTTGTCCACACCAACGGCCCCCCGAAAACTGCGACGCGCGGGCCGCGTCGAACCCTCCTGTGTGAGACTCGTTCTTCTTTTCGCTCTGGCGGTCGCGGCCTCGTCCGCGCAGACCGCGCCGATCTACCTCCAGTTCGGCGCCCAGGATTATCAGGACGCGGCCGGCAACGTGTGGCACGCTTCGACCGACGGCTGGACCTCGGGCGGCGGCCGGCAGATTTTTGAGAACTCGACGGCGCAGACGATCGCGGGCACGAAAGACCAGCCGCTCTACCAGGCCGAGCTGGGCGCTTACGCCCCGGATCTGACTTACTCGAATCCGAACGTGGCCGACGGCGCTTATACGGTGACCCTGAAGTTCGCGGCCATCGGGGCGTTCCAGCAGGGCGCCGGTTATCAGGTATTCAACGTCGCGATCAACGGCCAGAATTGCGTCGCCGGGCTCGACGTGTTCGCGGCGGCGGGCGCGAATACGGCGCTGGACAAGACCTGCAGCGTGACGGTGGCGGGCGGGACCGGCCTCACGATCCAGCTGACGCAGGGAGGCGGGCCGGGTTCGCACGCGCCCTCGATCAACGCGCTCTCGATCGTTCCGCCCGCGCCGGCCAATCCAGCGCCCACGCCAACTCCGACGCCTGCTCCGGCGCCCGCTCCCGCGCCGCAGGCCACGCTTTCGGCGATCCAGTACCTCGCCCAGCAGCTGGCCGCGCTGGCGCAGCAATTGTCTACCTATCAGGCGTGCGTGAGCGTACCCGTGCCGGTTCCGGCGGCCTCGAATCCGCCGGTGGAGCAGGCGCCGCCGCAGTAAAAATCGCTAAGGTAATTGAAAGTGACGGTCAGGCAGTACCGCCAGGCGCGCCTTGCGGAGCTGAAGCGGGCGAGCCGCGCGTTGAACGCGGCCATCGAGGCGCTGGAGCGCGCCGTAATCGCGTATCCTGAAGTGCAATGCAGTGGTCTGAGTACGGCCCGGCCGATCCTTTGCGCGCCGCCGTCCGGGGCGCGATCGAAGAAGCCTCGGGCGAGGCGATCAGCGTAACGGACGCGCTGCCCGACGAATTGATCGCGGCCGCCGAGCTCGAGGGCATCTCGCTCAACCTGCTCAAAATCTGGATCCACGCCTCGAAGCGGCCGGCCCGACGCCGGTCGGCGGCGCAGTTCGTGCGCTGGGCGCGGGCGGTCGAGGAGCAGAGCCGCGAGATCGCGCGGGCGGCGCTGGAAGCGGAGCGGTTAATAAGCGAGAGGCGCGCGTGAAGTGTCCGCTCGAATTCGCCACGGGCGCGGACCCGGAGCGCGGCCTCGTGCTGCTGCGGCTCGGGCCGCCGGCGCGCGTGATGCTCGAGTTTTCGCCTTCGGACGCGCGGGAATTCGCGGCGGCGCTGATGGAGAGCGCGGCGCTGGCCGAGGACGCGTTCGCGGCCCGGCCGGGACGGGTGCAGTGACCGGCTTCGAGATGGCGACCGACGCGTCGCTGATTCTCATCGCGGCCGTTCTCGGGCAGATTCTGGCGCGCGTGCGAAGGCTGCGCCACAACCAGCAGCGCATCCGGGCGGACCTGACGGGCCTGGCGCGCGAAATCGACTGCGTGAAGGAGCGCCTCGAGTACGAGCGCGAATACGCCGAGTGGCGGCGCGCGGAGCGGTGATGCCACAAGCGCAAAAAATGACGCGCGACGAGCACATCGAGCGGCATAAACAACTGCACGCGGCTTTCGACGAGCTCATGGCAGATTTCCTGTTCCTCAATCGCGGCAAGCTGCCGTCAAAGACAACCCTTGCGGAGCTGGCGGAGTGGTCGTATAGCCAGACCATTGAGCCTGAGCTGGCGCCTGGAGAGGAACATGCCGATCCGCGCTGAGTTCGAATCATGAGCCCGGCGCGCAGGCTGCTTTCCGCCTCCGAGCGGGCGCGCGTGCTGCGGCGTCTGCTGGCCGACGCGCACGCCTGCCGGATTCTGCTGCGCGCCGATGAGGTCGAGACCCTTCAGGCGGCGATCGAGCTGTACGACGAAGAGGCGGCGCGGCGCGATGAAGGCGGCGACGAGGACGCGGACGCGTGACAACCGGCGCCGCCGCGGCGTGAACCCGCGGCACAATGAGCCGTATGCGCCTGCCCGACCATTACGTGTACGAGTTCTATCCCGCCGAAGCCGCCGAAATGGACGACGCCACGCTCGCGTTCACGCACCGCGCGAACCTGAAGCACGCGCCGCAGCTCGCGCCCGTGACGGCGGCCGAGCTCGCGCGGCGCGGCCTCGAAATCGCGGACCAGCCGCCGCCCAAACGTGACAAGCGGCGCCGCCGCGCGTGACAATGGCGGTGAGTATATGGCAACGTCAAGCAAGAACCGTTCGCGGTCATCGCACCGCCCGACCCCGGCGCAGCCCGGGGTGAATGCGCAGCAGGGTTTTCAGGTCACCCGCCAGGTGATCAACACGTTCGACTCGGCCATCGGCGCGTATTGCTTCGCCAACCAGGACGCCAATCTCGGCGAGATCGGCGCGATGGACCTCCGGACCTGGCTCTACACGCGATACCAGCTGAACGAGCGCCGGTCGCGCGCCACGCAGCCGGCGACGACGGGCGGGCAGACGAAGCAGCAGCCGCAGAAGACGATGGCCGCGGGCACGGGCGGCGCGGCGGCGTAATCCAGAGGGTTGGCGCGCGCGGTATGGTGCGGCGCGAGATGCGCCGACGGGATGATCTGACTATTTCAATCCCCATGAAATCCGGCGCGCCAGGAAGATCCCGAGCAGGGCGGGGCTGCAGTTCCGGAAGGGAGGCCCTGACCCTGTGGCGCAGACGAACAGAGCTCTTATCCGGGTGATAAGGCCTGGCCTGTTGAGCTGCGCCTGGGTCAAAAAACCCGATTGCGCCGCGCAATCCAAGGCGGAAGATCGGGACCGGAAGCCCCGCCGCATCACCCATCCACATCGAGCTCGACGGCGCGTGACGTAATCTCCTGCACCAGGAACCCCAGCGTCAACTCCCTTTCTCCGTCGTCGAGCTCGGCCAGTTCGCGCTCGAGCACATCGACCACGCGATCGGCGGCGCGCCAGGCCACTTCGGACGGCGGAACGCGGCGGTTGCCGATCTCCACCAGGGCGACGGCGCGCAGCCGTTCGATCCAGGAGCCGTCTGAGGCGGACGCCCGCGCGAGCTCCGTCCAGTTCCCCGCCCCTTCGTAGCGCCATAAAACGTACCGGTACGTCGAGCGGCGGTGTCCCCAGCCGGTCTCGGCGCGGCCCGCGAATTCGACGACCAGCGGCGGATCGGGCCATTCGTCCGAGGGCCGCAGCGCCGATTCGTCGATCGCGGCGCCCGCGCGGAAGTACGCGCCGCGAAAGGGCAGGGCCGGATTGGACGTGACGCGGCGGACGAGGAGCGCGTACGAGCGCTCATGGCGGGCGGAAGCGGTGCGTGGGAGAGTGACGCGCAACGTCGAGCGTTGGCCGCGGCGCGCGATCCGTGCAAGAGCGTACGGTACCGGGACGGTACGGGCGCGGCGGGGGAAAAAAAGCTCGCCGCGCGACATACCACGCACATAAACTCTTGGACATGGCGTCGAGAGCTGTCAGGCTTCGCAGATCGCGCAAGGGCGGCATACGCCGCGGCATCCTGCTTTCCGATGAGGAGCTCACCGCGCAGGGGCGCCACGCGGCGCTGACCCGCTGGTCGCGCATGACCGAGGACGAGCGCAAGGCGGCGATGGAGCGCGTGCGCGCCGGATGGAAGCGGAGACCCGCGGCGTGATGCTTAATCCGGCGACTTATTGGCGGATTAGTAACTCATTTGAGATGATCGGGGCGGTGAATACTCATTCACGCCGGGCGGTACTAAGTAGGTCGATTAGTATTGCCGGGAAAAATTCGCGGATTTATCGCGAATTTAAGACAGTAATTACCCTTATCGGAAGCTGGCCTAAGCCCCGCTCCCCGAGAATGCTCGGTTTTGAGGGGGCCGCCGCAGAGCGTCCGCCTCCGGCGCCCGCCGGAAATTCAGCGTAACTGCACTTAGTTTTGCAGGCCGAGTCGCAGCCACGCTGATCATGTTCCAGCGCCGGTTCAGGCGGACGCAGTAACTGCGTCTGCTTAGTATTTTCCTTCCTTTTCCGGCGCTAAGTCAAACGCGCACCGTAAGTAAGCCGCTGTTTGGTCGGAGCCGGATCAATGACAAGTAAAGAATCTGAAACGCGCGCGATGAGCGGCGCGAACGGCGACGCGCCGAGAGTGCCGAAGTGGATCGCGGCGCTCGACGCCGGGGTCAAAGAGGGCGACTGGTACATCAGCCTCAAAGCCCGGCGGCGGCGCATGATGCTCGACTCGCTTTCGAGCGAGGCGCGGCGCGTGTATGAGTGCCTGGAACTCGCGACCGTGGGCTTTCAGACGGAAGTGGCCGTGGTCCTTGAGCGCGGCAAGCGGCGCGACATGCGGCCCGACGACATCGTCCAGCAGACTGGATTGAGCCGCCAGAAGGTGCGCGACGCGCTCGAAGAACTGGAGCAGCAGGAACTCGCGCGGCGCGAAGCCGACGACGAAGGCGCTTTACGCAAGGGCCACGTTCGGATAAGATGCTGGGCAGTCCCGCGTTCGGCAGTGCCGAAAATTGTACCCTCGCGAGGGTACAAAATTCCGGGTTGGCTGCCGGAAGATTCCCCCCTTCAGCCCCTTCTAAAGCGTTGGAAAGTCGAGATCGCGGACGCCGTTGTACCCGCGCGCGCAGACATCGAGGCGGCCGAAGCGGCCGCGCGCGAGTATGAAACCGCCGAAATGCGCGTGCGCGAACGGATCGATGCGCTCCGCGCGAGTGCCGCACATATAAGGAAGAAAGGAACTGAAAGGAACTCTGAAAGGAACGGTTCTTCGCCTGAAGTTTTATCTACAGCCCAGTCGTCATCGTCGTCTCTGAAGAACGCCGAACCGACGACGACGACGACGCAGGCCAATAAAAATACTCCCCCTCAGAACGGCGTCCCCGAGAAGGTCTGGCGGTTCGCCACCGGGAACACCGCCCGGAAGGTCAGCAGGCTGCGGGTCTTCGAGTACTGGGAGCTTTGCCGGGAAGTGGCGGCGAAACGCGGCGAGGCGCTGACCGAGGACGACGTCGTCGCCATCATGGAGCAGACGCTCGAGGCGGCCGAGGGCGCGATCGACGCCTTCGTCTACTACCTCCGGGCGGCCGACGATCAGACCCAGGCGTACCTGGATCACCGCGCCGAGCCGAAGGCCGCCGCGGCAGGCGCAGGAAACGCCCGAACCCGCGACAGCTTCGCGCAGCGCTTCTTCCGGCGGATCGACGGGGAATGAGATGGACCCGAAGACCCTGCGGGAAGCCTGCAATGAGCAGGCGCTGCGGCTGCTGGCGTTTCGCGACCTGAAGCCGTCGAACACCGTGGCGATCAAGGAATATCGCGACTGGCTCGAAAGACACTGCCGGGATGAACGCGCAGCCGCCGAGGTGATCGACGAGGCGCTCAACCTGGACAAGCGGCCGACGATCGCGGACCTGAGCCGCATCTGGAATCAGCTTCATCCCCAGCAATCCGAGCCTGAGATCACGCCCGAGGAGCGCGAAGCGCGGCGCGAATGGCTGAAGCGCTGGTACGCCGAGGAACAGCGCGAGGGCGAGGTGCGGCGCGCGGCAACGAAGGCGTGGCTTGAGAAGCTCGCGGCGCGCAAGGCGCGCCCCGTCAGGCCGCCGCTCGCTAAGCCAGCGCCGGCGGAAACGCTGCGTCCAATTACGCAGGAAGACATTGACCGCGCGGCCGGCGAATACGAGAAAGCCAAACAGGAGAAGAAGCCGAATGGAGAGCCGTCAGAGCCCGTTTAGCGACGCGGACAGTTGGTTTGACCTGTCAGACAACATCGCCGATATCTACTCCCAATGGGACTCGCCGCTGCTGGTGCGATTCGCGGCTATACGAGCGGAACTGGAACTTTGGGATTTCGATCAGCAACTGGGCAGCGAGCTGTTCTGTATGGGATGGGCTGCTCGCCGCAACGACCCGCATCTGTTCCATGTGGTGGCGATGGATCTTCTGGACTGGTGCACGCTTGAGTACTCCTGGCAGCGCCGGTGTGAGAGGCATGCCGAAATACAGCGAATCGAGCGAATCACCGAGCGCAGACGCGACCGTGATCTCCGCGGCGATGTGATCGAACTGGACGCCGAGCTATGAACAACGACGACGCCGAGGCGATGGAGCGCAGATGGCGCGAGTGGCGGAAGAAGTACGCGGCCGCGCTCAGGGCGCGGGGCGGCGACGAGCCCCGCTGGCGCGAGACGACCGACGCGGAGCTTGAGCGGGCGCGCGAGGCGCTCGAGCGGGCCCGGCAGATTTTCCGCAAGAACAACGACTAGGACGGGCGCCACGACGCGAGCGCGTCGCGGCTGACGAGCCACCGCCGCCGCCGGGAAGTTCCGACGTTCAATGCGACGATCGACGCGTCCGCGGCGGCGGTGCGGAGCCATCGCACAGGCAGGCCGCTATAGTCGGCCGCCTCTTCGAGCGTAAGCCAGAGTTTCGATCCGGGAAGCGGGATGAGGCGCGCCGCGCCGAGCCCGAGGAGAATCCGCTCCAGCTCCGACGAAGGATCGCGGCGCGCCGTGGCAGCCGTCTGATCGGCCTGCTTTGAGGCTACGGCAGCTTCCGGCGCGTTTTCCACCACCGCATGAAAATTCGGGGCGCCGTTTTTCACCGCGTCGATATCGGCGCGGCTGAACAGCACCGGCGCGGCGAACTGATCGGGCCGCCGCGGCTCGGTGCGGCGCCGGATCATGCCGGCCTTCGCCCGGCGCTCGACCTGGCGCTCGGAGACGCCCAGCAGGCGGCAGGCCTCCGCCTTCGTCACCCATGACCCAGGCGAAGAGTCCTGGTCAGGCCTTATCCCCGGATAAGAGCTCTTTTTCGTTGCCCTTGTGGTCAGGGCTTTTTCCGCGCCCGGCATCGCCGCCTCCGCTAGTGAAACTATCAGAAACAGTTTGACCCATTCAGACCGTCGTCGCCAGCGGGCAAAGAAAATCTCAGAAAAACGCAAGTTCTACTACACTTGTAGAGATTTTTACGTTCCAAACCGCCACAATGTGGATTGCCACTTCACGCGACGTCTCACGCAAGCGGGGCCGCCGCGCCCGAATCCACCCCAAAAACTGTTTCGATCGAGGCGGGCGGTCATCGGGCGCGCGTGCGCGAGCGCCGGGACGAACTGGTGGAAAGCCATCTGGCGCTGGTGCGGCCGATCGCCGAAGGCATCCGCCGGTCCCTTCCCGGGTCGTTTGAGCTGGATGATCTAATTCAGGCGGGCGCCGTCGGCCTCGTGCGCGCTGCGACGCGGTATCAACCGGCGAGGCACGGCGGCGCGCCTTTCACGGCGTTCGCGAAGCGCCATATCCGGGGCGCGATCCTCGACAGCGTGCGGCGGAAGAACTGGGTGGAAGCCACGCGCATGGAGCCGCTCGAAGAGGCGCCCGAGCCCGCGCTCGCGCCGGTGATCGACATCTCGATCGACCGCGACAAGCGGCTCGAGAAGGTCAAGGTCGCGATCCGCAACCTCGATCCGTCGAAGCGGAAGATCGTGGAAATTTACTATTCAGGCGAAGACCGGCGGCTCGAGGACGCGGGCGAGGCGGTGGGCCTGAAGAAGTCGCGCGCGCACGAGCTGCATCACGAGGCGCTCGAGGACTTGCGCCGCATCCTGCGCGTTCGCTAACCTGGGATCGACCCCAAGGCGAAGATTCATCATGCAGCCCGGGGGCGGGGCCGGCTTGCTGGCGAGGCTCTTTGCCGGCCCTTTCCCCCGGAACCGTATGAACGCCGTGGCGACCGGAAGGTTTGCCACGCAAATCTTCCAGGCCCATCACCGGCGCCGCCGTTGAAGCCGCGCCTCTTTCAGTAACCGCACCCGCACCCGCACCCGCACCCGCACCCGCACCCGCACCCGCACCCGCGCCTGAGTTCGTAGCGCCGGTCGTCGCCGAAATGGTGGACGAGCTGGGGCTCCTCGAGAAAGAACTGGCGCCTTACGCGGGCAAGATTGCGCGCATCGAGTGCCTCAGGCGCAACCTGCGCGCGCACGTGCCCGGCGCTCCGGCCGGGCAGCCGTTCGAGCTGGCGGGCGAGCGATTCATCGCGCTCGTCGGGGCCCGCGGCCACCAGACCGTCATCGATTACGCGAACGTCGCGAAACTGATCGGGGCCGAGGCCTACGCGAAATTCGCCACCTGCACCCTCAAAGACCTGCAGGCGAACGTCGCGCCCGGGCACGTCGCTTACGCGATCCGCACCGAGCAGACCGGGCCGCGCTCGCTCAAAGTCATCGAGCGGGGCCAGGCATGAGCTGGCTCTGCGAAGGGCTCGCCGCCGCCTTCACCGCTTTCGCGCTGTGGAAGGTGAGCCGGTGACGGCCGCGACCAAAGCGCCGGCCACGGCTTCGACGGTCGGGCTGCGCGCCAGCTGGTTCTGCGCGGCGTGCAGCGGCGCAGCCACCACGCACCAGATCACGATGCTCATTCCCGAGATGGTGGACGGCCTGAGCGCGGTGGTGCTCGATCCGCCCGAGGGCTGGACGGTGCGCGGCGGGGCGACGTTCTGCCCGGAGCACAAGCGAAAGCGGGCCTGAAACGCCGGAACCGCCCAGTCGAAGTGGCGACCGGGAGGTTTGGACGATCCGATCATCATCATCATCGGCCAGCTGTTTTGACCCAGGCGGAGACTACCGGCCAGGCCTTATCAGCGGATAAGAGCGCGGCTGGACGGTCTTCAGGGTCGCGGCGCCGCCTCGAGCTGGTTGCGCGCTCCACGCCCGACGCGATTTATCTCGCGAGCGGGCGCTGCCGGCAGTGCGCGGGCACGGGCATGGCGAAGCGGAGCGCCTGCCACTGCGTCGACCGGCGGGTGGCGCGGCAGTGCCTCGAACGGCTGCGGCATGAGCCGCGCTGCCACTGGAAATGGTTTTCGCGCGACGCCGAGTACGCCGCCGACGTGTGGCTGGTGGCGAAACGCGTTCTCGACGCCGCCGGGATCGTCATCCTGCGCGAGTTCCTGATCAAAGACCGGCCGTGGCATGAGGTGGAAAAAACCACGCGTCTGGGCAGAGGGCAGTTTTTTCATGCCGTCTATCGCACGGAATCGGCGCTGGGACGCGCTCTGATGGACTCCCCCATGTTTCCCCCCCGGAAATACTTCTCAGGCCTCCAGGAAGGCCCTATTGCGGAAAGATCGACGGGCGGCAAGCACGGCTGGCGGATCCCGCCGAAGCCGGTGAGCCATCCCGAGCGCGCCGGCTGGCGGCTGCGGGCGGCCTGAGCGGACCGGGAGCCTGCCGGTGGCGATTAGCCCTTTGAGGGCATGTCTCGCAAGGAACTGAAGGCCCGGCTCGCGGACGCCAAAGCGAAGCTGGCCGCACTCGAACAAATCCAAAACCCCGACGACTGGCAGCGCGGCTCGATGGAGTACGAGCGCGGCCGCGTGAAGCACCTGAAGCTGCTGCTGCGTCCGGCCGGGAAGCAAAGCGAACCGGCCCGATGACGACGCCGACCCAGAACGCAGACGGAGAGGCGACCTTATCACCGGATAAGACCGCGGCTCGGGGTTCCCCCAGGGTCAAGGCCTTTCTGGCGGCTTTTCGCGAGATGGGGCAGGTGGCGAAAGCGGCGCGCGCGGCGAAGATCGACCGCACCGCGCACTACAAGCGCCTCCGGCGCGATCCGGAATACGCCGCGGCTTTCCGCGAGGCGGAAAAGGACGCGGCCGAAATCCTCGAGGACGACGCGGTGGCGTGGGCCTTCGACGGGATCGAGGAGCCGGTGATCTATCAGGGCCAGCTCTGCTACGGGCCCGAGGCTTACGACGAAGAGACCGGACGGCTCAAGCCGGACGCGAAGCCGCTCACAAGGCGCAGGCGCTCGGAGTCGCTCGCCATGTTTCTGCTCAAAGGCAGGCTGCCCGAGAAGTACATGCGGCGCGAGTTCGCCCCGCCCGCCGTCGACGACGGCAAGCAGACCTGGGAAGAATTTCTGGCGGTCTATTACCGGAGGACGGGTGCCCAGGCGCCGCCCGACTCTGAGTGAGCTGCTGTGGGACTCGTTCGTCCGCCATGTTCCCCGCCCCAGCGCGATCAGCGACTTGCAGCGGGAGAGGCTACGGGCGGCCGGACGTCTGGCGGCGTGGCGGCGCTGGAAGCGCGCGGCGGCCATTCAGGCGGCGCACGCCATGGTGGAAAAGATCGCGCGCCATGAGTCGCGCAATTTCGCGCGCCACATCGACATCCGCGATCTCATTCAGGCGGGCTACGTGGGGCTGATGGACGCGGCCGAGCGTTATCACCCGGACGCGGGCGCGTTCGAACGGTACGCGTGGTTCCGGGTGCGCGGGGCCATCATCGACTCGCAGAAACGGCGCACGTACCGCGAGGAACAGCACCGCTCGCTGCAGGCGATGGCGGAGGCGCACGGCGGATGGCTGCCGCCCTCGCTCGATACGTCGAAGGAAGCCGGGCCCGAAGAGATCGCCATCCGAAGCGACCTGCGGCGCAGGCTGGTTGCGGCAATTGCCGCCATTGCGGCAGACGACCGCGCGCTCATCGAATCGCAGCTGAGGGGGGAATCGATGACGGAAACGGCGCGCATCGCGGGCCGAAGCGTGACGTGGACGCGGGCGCGATTGAGCGAGGTGAAGGCCGAGTTGGGAAGGATGGTGCGCGGTGACGCCTGAAGAACAGGACATCCTTTACCGCTCCTTCAGCGACCACCGCATCTTCGCGAAGGAGTCGCTGTTCGTCGAGACCGAATCGAAACAGGTCGTGCCCATGACGCTTTCGCCGGGGCAATTGCGCCTGCGCGAAGCCATCAAAAAGCAGCGCGACCGCCACCGGCCGGTGAGGATCATCTATCTCAAGGCCCGGCGCATCCAGGCGACGACGGGCACGGCCGCCGAGTTCTTCCACTCGACCGCGTTCCGCGCGGGCGTCCATACCGTGGTGCTCGCGCACGACGAAACCAGCGTGCGCAACATCTTCGGCATCTACCGCCGCTTCCACGACAGCTACAAGCCGTTCGCCGGCAAAATCAAGCTGCCGCCAAGCCGCGCTTTGAGCGACCGCATCTATTACGAGTACGGCGGCGACGAGCAGAGCTCGTTCATCCAGATCCACACTTCGGGGAATTCGAACTTCGGACGGTCGTTCCGTATCACCAACGTCCACTTCTCGGAGTTTCCGTATTACCAGAACCCGGGCGCGATTCTGGCGGCCGTGATGAGCGCGGTGCCGAAGCTGCCCGACACGACCGCCATCGTCGAAGGCACGGCCAAATCGATCGGCGACGAGTTCCATCGCATGTGGCAGGCGGCGGTCGATCCTTCGTCAGAAAGCGACTGGCTGGCTCTTTTCATGGGCTGGTGGGAGCACCCGACGAACCGTATGCCGGTCGAGGATGTGGAGCGCTTCGCCAACTCGCTCACGCGCGAAGAACGCGAGATTCAGGGCCGGTTCTCCCTCGACTTCCAGCAGCTCGCCTGGCGCCGCTTCACGATCCACAACGACTGCGCCGGCGACATCATCCGCTTCCAGCGCGAACACCCGGCCACGCCCGAGGAAGCGTTCACGGCCAACGCGCGCAACCGCTTCAGCGTCCCGCATATCCAGCGGATGCCGATACAGCGCGACGCCGTCGCGGGAGAGCTCCAAATCGAACAGGTGGGGCTCGAGAAGAAGCTCGTGTTTCTGCCGGGCGAGCGCGGGGCGCTGCGCATTTACCGGCGGCCGGAGCGGGGCCGCGCGTATGCGCTCGGCTTTGACTCGGCGCAGGGAATCGACGTCAACGAAGGCGAAGGGCAGGCCGATCCGGATTACAGCGTGGGCCAGGTGATCGACCGGGATACCGGAGAGCAGTGCGCCGTCCTCCGGGCGCGCATGATGCCGGGCGAAACCGGAAGGTACATGGCCGCTTTGGGCAAGTTTTACAACCTGGCGCAAATTTGCGGCGAGCGCAATCCAGGCGGCGGCGGCGTATCGGCGCTGGAGGCCATAATCAACGCGGATTATCCGGCCGCTCTGCTCTACCACCGCTCGGTACAGCCCGATCAGCATCCGCAGGTTCGCTCGGACCGCATCGGGTGGGACACGACCGGGGTCTCGCGGCCGATCCTGCTCTCGATGCTCGACGAGGCCATCCGGGCGGGGGCGCTGCACGTTCACGACCCGATTACACAACAGGAACTGCTGACCTTCATCATCCAGCCGAACGGCAAGCCCGAGGCGCAGCGCGGCTGCCATGACGATTGCGTGATCGCGCTGGCGCTGGCTCTGGTGGTTTGCGAGCGGATGCCGAGGCCGCGCCCGGAGCAGAATTCGCGGGTGGCGCCGGTGCTGACGCGGTACGGCCAGAAGCCGGACGAGGACGCGCGCGGGCGAATCGTGCGGGTGAAGGGCTTCTGAGCGAGTGACGCTGAAGCCAATCACGCTGCGGCAAGCCGCGGCCTTCATCGAAGAGAACCACCGGCACTGCGGCGCCCCGCGTGGCTGGAAATTCGGTATTGCGCTCCACGACGACCGCGATGAGCTCGTCGGGGTAGTGATCGTGGGCAGGCCTGTGGCGCGCTTGCTGGCCGACGGTTTGACCGCCGAAATCGTGCGTTGCTGCGTGCGCGAAGGCGTGGAAAACGGCTGCTCCCGGCTTTACGGAGCGGCACGGCGAGCGGCTCTCGCGATGGGCTACCGCAGGATCGTGACGTACACGCTCGCCTCCGAGCCGGGCGCAAGCCTGCGGGCGGCGGGCTTCGCCGAGGCGGCGCGCGTCAAAGCGGAGTCGTGGGACAGGGCGAATCGCAGGCGCGAGGCCGGCGACTGCCTGCCGAAGATCCGCTGGGAGATCGCCGCGTAACCAGTCGAATTCAAATCTGATGGCGATCGAGATCAAAAAGAGCCGCAAAGGGCTGCTGCACAAAAAGCTCGGCGTGGCCGCGGGCGAAAGAATTCCCGCGGGAAAGCTGCAGGCGGCGCTCCACTCAAAGAGCGAATCGCTGCGTAAAGAAGCGCAATTCGCCGAAAACTCGAAGAAATTCAAACACTCCAAATGACGCAGGAAGACTTCCAATTAAAGTGGCCGCAGGCCGAGATCGACCGCATCGGCAACCGCGTGCTGCACGATTACCGCGCGGCGATCGCGGATCATAACCGGCGCATGGCGAAGTGGCGCGAGTACATGCGGCGCTGGCTGGGCTCGGCGGATCTGCCGGACGAGGGCGAGGAGCAGGCCTCGAACGTGCCGGTGCCCTACGTGAAATGGAACATTTTCACGAAATGGGCCAAGGAAATGGACGCGCTTTTCGGCGACGACGCCGAGATCGTGGCGGTGCCCGTGGGCGCTTCCGATTACCGGCGCGACGCCAAGATCGGCAAATACATGACGTGGCGGGTGTTCAATTCCATGAAACTGACCAACCCGTTCTCGGTTTTCGTGCTGCGCAAGATTCTCTTCGGACGCGCGGTGGCGTATTCGCCGTGGAAGCGGGACACCTTCGAGGTGGGCGGCAAAGAAGTGGTCGATTACGAGGGGCCCGATTTCTGCCCGCTGTGGCCCGACGATTTCATCGTGCCCGCCGAGGAAGTGAACAGCCTGCACGAGTTCAGCTTCGTCGTCCGGCGCTACCGCACCACGCCCGACGATCTGCTGAAGGGCGAGCGCGACGGCCGCTATCAGGGCATCAAAAAGAACTTCCAGAAGATCGTCAATCTCGCGAAGCACGGCATCCAGCGCGACTTCGAGGGCGAGGAAATCAAGCTCGAAAAGGACGAGGCCGAAGGCATTCTCTACCAGCGGCCGCTGTCGAGTGGCGAATGGGTGACGGTGCTCGAGTGGTACGGCAAATGGCGTCCGCTCAAGAAGAGCGCGCGCGACGGCGACGAATGGGATTTCTCGAAGCGCGAGATGGAGACGCGCGAGTTCGTGGTGCGCTATCTGCCCGATCTCCACATGGTGATCGGGGTTCAGGATCTGGCCGAGCTCTATCCGACCAAGAAGAAGCGGCGCCCTTTCGTCGAGTCGTCGATGGTGAAGGACGGGCGCTACTGGTCCGAGGGATTCGCCCAAATGCTGATCGATCTCGAAGACGAGCTCCGGACCAATCACGATCAGGCGACCGAGGCGGGCCAGCTCGCCAACAGTCCGGTGCTCGGCTACCGGCCGGCCTCGGGCTTCAATCCCGAGACCTTCAAGGTCGAACCGGGCATGGCGATTCCGCTCGACAACCCGGCGACCGATCTCATGCAGATCAAAATCCAGCCCAACGTGGAAGTGGCGCAGTGGAAAGAGCAGTGCGTGCTGGCCTACGGCGAAAAGCTCACCGGCATGAGCGACCTGCAGATGGGGCGGCAAAGCGATCGCCCCAACGCGCCGCGCACGGCGAGGCAAACGGTGGCTTTGCTCGAAGAGGGCAACGTCAGAATCTCGCTCGACTCGAAGGTGCTGAGGGAAGACATGGCCGAAGTGCTGGCGCACTTCTGGGATCTGGAGTATATGTTCAGCCCGGAGCAGACCTTCTTCCGCGTGACCGAGGAGGACGCGGACGGATTATTCGAAGTCAATAACGGCGGCTCGATCCTCACCATCGAGGACCGCGACGGGCGCTACGATTTCCGGCTGCAGTTCGCGAATTCGGTTTATTCGAGGGAAGCGAAAAAGGAGCAGGCCCTGGCGCGCTATCAGCTGGACCTGCAGAATCCGCTGATCGCGCAGAACCCGGTGGCGCTGTGGGAGACGACGCGGGCGGCGCACGAAGCGCTGGGCGATCCGAACTTCGACCAGCTGGTGCCGCGGCCTCCCGCTCCCGACCTGTCGGTCGATCCGAAGGAAGAGTTCGTGAAGCTGCTGCACGGGGAAGAGATTCACGTCAACCCGCTCGACAACGACCAGCTGCACCTGATCCGGCACTATTCAGACCTGCAGAAGGCCGAAACCGATCCCAACAAAGACCCGGACGCGATCAAAAAGCTCGTCGTGCACTATCACGAGCACATCGCGCAATTGCAGCAGAAGAAGATGCAGCAGGCGGTGCTCGAGCAGGCGGCGCACTACGCGGCGAAGCTGATGCAGCCGGGGGCGGGGATGGCGCAGCCGGGCGGGGCTCCGGCTCAACCCGGCGGGGGCGCGCCGCTGCAGATGCCGCAGGGGCTTTTCGGCGGCAATATTACCCAGCCGCCGGGGAATCCGCAGGCGGCGGGGCCGTTCCTGTATTCAGGACACCCTGAGAATCTTCACGGCAACTCCTGATGGAAATCGCGCAAACGCCGGCGAAGCTCGACGACTTCGACGTGAGGCAGCTGAAGGAGATGCTCGCGTCGCGGCCGTTCGCGCTGGTGCGCCAGCGTCTGGCGGCCGAGCTCGAGCGCCAGCGGGGGATCTGCGAGCGGGGTGACGCGCCGCTCGAGATTCACCGGGCGCAGGGCGCGGCGCAGGCGCTGCGGACGGCGCTGGCTCTGCCCGAACGGGTGCTCGAGGAGATCACGGCCAGCGTGAAGGGCGGCAAGTGAGCGGCGAGACGCGGCTGTGGAAGGCCTCGGCGGTTCTGGTGATGGCGGTTTACGGGGGGCTGGCTTTTTACTCCTGGGTGACCGAGCCGGTCCGCGACGCCTGGGCGCGGTGTTGTCGAACTCATATCCGGTATGCCTCTGGACAGCGAAATCCGGCAGATTCTCGTTGACGGGTTCGACCGCCTTTCGGACGGCCTGACCGACATGAGAGCGGTGATCAGGGACCACGAAGACCGGCTGCGCAAGGCCGAGATGACCATCGCGCGCACGCTGGGCGGGGTCGGGATCATCGGCTTTCTGCTGGGCCTGTTCGGATTCATTCTCAAACACTAATGGCAACGACACCGACACCTTCACCTTCACCGACGCCGGACCCGTCTCCTTCGACCCAGGCAACGAGCAGCGGCCAGGCCTTATCACCGGATAAGAGCACTGACGCGGCTGCGCCACAGGGTCAGCAGGGCAGCGGCAAGGCGACCGCGCTGAAAAGCATCGTGGCGATTCTCGCCGGCGGCGGGCTCGCGTTTCTGACGGGCCTCGGGCAGGGGCAGTCGCCGGCGGCCTCCGGCATCTCGGCCGGCGCGGCGGCGCTCGCCACCCTGATCGCCTACCTCACGAAGAGTCCTATTGTCTAGTCCGGCCTTCGCGGTTCCGGCGGTCGCCGTTCTGGAAGACCGCTGTAACTTCTGCTCGAAGATGCGGCCCAGGTGGCGCGTGCACCAGCTGACCGAAGCGCAGACCATCTGCGATTACTGCGTCGAATGGCATAACCACGCGATCGAGTTCCTCGCGGGCGCGGCGCCGAAGGGCTGCTCGGCGTGCGGAGCCACGTGGCAGTTTCTGCGCGATAGCGCGCCCGGCGTCGAAGTAAGGCTGTATGTCGTACCGCGGGATGGCATCTACCAGTTGCTCTGCGGGCCTTGCGTCAGGCCGTACACGGCGCAACGCGCAGACCTGTTCCGCGGCACGGCATACGGACAACAAGCCCTGAAAATATGACGCAAACCACGGTATCGGCGACGCCGCAGTCGCCTCCTTCAGCCGCGACTCCCGCGGCGCCGCCGCAGCCGGCCATTGACGCAGCCGCTCTGCAAAGGCAGATCGACGAGCTGAAGCAGTCGCTCGGCGAGAAAGACCGGGCCATCGAGTTCTGGCAATCGAAGTCGGCGAGGCCCGAGCCCGCCGCCAAAGCGGAGCCCGTCGAAGAGGAGCCCGAAGCGGACGTCCTCGACGTAATCACCTCGAAAGGCGCGAAAGGCCTCGACGAACTGCTGGCCAGACGCGGCTATGTGCGCAAGAGCGAGGTCGAGCAGATCACGGACGCGAAAGCCCAGGCCTTCGCGAAAGAGCAGCAATTGCTCAAGGAATATCCGGAGCTGGGCGACCACAAGAGCGACTTCTTCAAGGCCACGGCGCAGCATTACGGCCATCTGGTGAAGTCGGGCGTGGCGCCCGCGGTGGCGATGGAGCTGGCCGCCGAGCGCACCGAACTGGCGCAGATCCGCGACGGCAAGCGGCTGACGCCGCAGCAGAAGAAGGAAGAAGACAAAGCCCAGCGCGAGCAGGAACGACGCGCGCGAGCAGCCGCTCAGGCGGGCGATCGCGGCGTGAGAACGCCGGCCGAGTCCGAAGAGGACGAAGACCTGACCGCCGAGCAGAAGCACATCGCGGCCGCCATGGGCATTTCGGAAGAGGCCTATAAAGCGCGCGCCAAAAAAGGCGTAGCCATGCGGGGGGTGAAGTAAGCGATGTCCCTCAAAAACCAGGCGACGAAGAAAAGAATCATCGATCCCGCCCAGGCGGCCAACGAGGCGATTCTGGCCGAGCGCCAAAAGCGCATCGAAGCGAATCGCAAGCCGGTTCCCGATCTGGGGCTCGGACTGGAAGAGACGCCGGTTTCAACCGCTGCGGAGTTTCTGGCCGACGAGTTCGACAAGAAGGCGTTCGGAGCTCCGGCCGAGACGGTCAGGCGGCTGGTCTACGGGCCGGACCCGCTGTTCGATCAGTGCCCCGGTTTGAGGTCCATGATCGAAAAGACCGGGCTGCACGATTACGCGGCGGCCACGACGCGAGCCATCCGCGAAAAGGGCGCGATGGCGGTAGCGGACGGCGTGCTGCGGCAGGGCCTGCAGAAGGCCATCTCGAAATTCGGCGTGGATAAAGTCGCCGAGGCCTTCGCCGAGCGGATTCTCAAGATTCCGTGCCGCGAGGTCGAATACGAGATGGACCGCGACGTGGACGTGGAAGTGGCGGGCTCGCGCGTTTTGAACGACGCGGTCGACCGCTACGGGCGTCCGGGGATGAGCTACAAGTTTCTCTCCCAGCGCTGCTGCGACGTGCTCGGCCTGCGCGGCTACCAGATCGTGAAGGACGAGAAGGGCGATCCGGTGAAGGTCGGCACGCTGATGCTGGGCGAGATCCCGCAGGGGATCGCGGAGCGGCGGCGGGCTTACTACGAGAAGCAGTCCACCGACGCCATCGCGCAGGAAGTCGAAAAGTATCAGGACGAGGCCGAGCGCCTCGCGCACAACTCGGGGCATCGCGGCGTAGGGCCGCTGAGGGCGAGCGACATCATCACCGCCAACGCCACCGAGAACGAAGGTTTTCTGGGCCAGTCGAGGCCCGCAGGTTTTTCAATCGAAGAGGTCACCACCTAAAAAATGGCCAATCCAAATAATCCGTTCGGGTTCCGCCCGATCATCCGCCTCGGAGGAGGCCCGTACTCGGTTACGGAATACGGCAAACCGAGCGCCGATGCGAACGCGATCTTCGCGTTCGATCTGGTCGGCTATCTGACCGGCGCTCCGCTGGCATTGCCCGAGAACGCAAATTACAATCTGCCGCGCATCCAGTCGGGATCGCAGCTCACGCCGGGAACGAGTCTCTGGCTGGGCGCATCGCTCGCTTACGGCGCGGCGTCCACCGGCACCGTTCATCCGGTGACCGACGAGATCGACGTGGTTTACATCGCGCAGGCCGACGGCAGCGTGACGACCTCGGCGCACGTGCACAAGAACGCCAACGTGCAGTTGTCGCAGGCCGGTTCGACCACGACGAAGCAGTCGGGCATGCAGGTGAATTCGAGCTCGATCGCGACCACTTCGTCGCTCGATCTGCGCATTCAGCGGATTTCGATGATCTCGCCCAACGCCGAAGGCGCCAACGCGATTCTCGAAGTAACCATCAACAAGCACGCGATGGCGCAGGCCTCGGCGGGCGTCTAAGGGATTTTTTGAACCGCGCACAACGGGCCGCTCGCGTAGCGGCCTGTGCGCTCGGCGATTTCAAAAGGAACTATAAGAAACGATGTTCATCAGAACACTTTTTCCTGATCTGTACCTTCAGTCGATGCTTCCGGCCATCGACGAGGTCGTGATGACCAAGTACAGCCGCTATCCGGACGAGTTCTCGGAAGTCTTCCGCATGGAGTCTTCCAGCCGCTCGATCGAGCAGACCACCGAAGTCTCGGGCTTCGGCCAGTTCTCGGTCGTGGCCGAAGGCGACACGACTCGCTACGACGAGGCGCTGCCGGCCTTCAACAAGAGCTACGTGCACGCGCAGTACGGCCTCGGCTTCAAGGTCACGCGCGTGGCGATGGACGACGACAAGTTCGGCGTCACCCGCAAGCTCGCGACCGAGCTGGGACGCTCGGCCAAGGAGACCGTCGAAGTGGCGGCCGCCAACGTGTTCAACACGGGCTTCACTTCAGCCACGGGCCCGGACGGCGTGGCGTTGTTCTCGACCGCGCACCCGCTGGTCGGCGGCGGAACGCAGACCAACAAACTGTCCTATGCGACCGATCCGGACGTCACCTCGATCCAGCTGGCGCTCACGGACATCCGCAACACGGTGGATCACCGCGGCAAAAAGCTGCGCATTCCGCCCAAGAAAATGATCGTGCCGCCGGCTCTCGAGTTCGTCACGGCCGAGCTGCTCGGCGGAAACGACCGGCCGGATACCGCCAACCGCGCCATCAACGCCTTCAAGCGGCGCTCGGGCATGCCTTCCTTCGATTCGTGGATGGTGTGGGATTACCTCACCGACCCGAACGCCTGGTTCATCCAGTGCGAGAAGGAAGACACCGAGCTGCGCTTCTACTGGCGCGAGCAGTTCAACACGGTGCACGATATCGATTTCGATTCGCGCTCGGTGAAGACTGCCGGCTGGATGCGCTTCAGCGTCGGTTTTAATGGGTTCTACGGAGTGTATGGGATTCCGAGCAGCTAAATCGTCGAACAGTTAACTTAGGGCCGCCGGAACTCCCGGCGGCCTCGTTTCCGTTGAGCTGGCCTTTGAGCCAGGGGGGAAAAACTTTTAAATGGCTTTATTCAAAGGCAATCTGCCTAACCGCACGCGGCTCCGGCTGCTGGACCTGATGCCGAAGGGCACGCTGGGCGCGGGCAACGAAAAAACGCAGATCGGCGACGGCAAGGACGTGCCGCTGGTGATCTCGGTTCCCGCGGCGCAATCGGTCGATTCGCTGCAGATCCAGAACCCGGGCGCGGCGCCGGTCAATCTGTTCCGCGTGGATCAGTCGGGCAACGTGTACGGCTCGGGCGTGTCGAACACGCCGCTGCAGCAGGTGGCGCAGGTCACGCTGACGTCGGCCAACATCCTCGGGATGAACACGACGCCGGTGTCGATCCTTCCGGCGCCGGCCGCAGGCCAGGTTCTGATGATCGATGCGATCTTCGTGCAGACCAAGCCGGGCGGCACGCAGTACGCGTCGGGCGGCGCGGTGACGTTCCAGTATCACGGGACATCGACCAATCCGCACACGGGCAACGTCACGGCGGCGCAGATCAACGCGGCCACGGCGAAATACGTTTATCTCGGACCCAACACCTCCGGCGCGATCGACCTGAGCGCGGTGGCGGGACTCGGGCTCGACATCACCAACGGCACCGGAGCCTTCACCACGGGCAACGGAACGGCGGTCGTGACGGTTTACTACACGACCATCACTCTAAGCTGATGTCCGTAAAAATCAAGACACAGCGGGTTCTCCTTTCCTCTGCCACGCGCACGTCGACGACGGCGTGCGCGAAGCAGACGGACCCGGTCGAGCAGTGCTGCCGGGTGTACCTGTCGGTGACCGCGGCGAGCGGCACGGGCGGGCTCACGCCGCAGTTCCGGGGCTATGACAGAGTCAGCGGCAACGCGGTGGCTCTCTCGCAGGGCGGCGCGGCCATCACGGCCACGGGAACCTACTGCTACGAAATGATGCCCAATGCGCGCACGGCCTTCGGCTCGGTGAAGGAGTCCGTCGGCTGCTATCTGCCCTATCAGTGGGATTTTCAGGTTACGCACGGGGATTCTTCGAACTACACCTATTCGCTAAGTTGCGAAGTACTGGGAGGCTAAATGAGCCTTCCGGTTGCGCTCAATCCCGACGGATCGCCGGCGGGACTGAATCTCGATAATTCGGGCAACCTGAAGTGCGCCGTCACGGGCGCGGGCTCGGGCGGAACCTCGTCGGTCGACCAGGCGACCTTCACGGCCGGCACTTCGGCGGGCACGCCGCTCATGGCGGAAGACCCGACCAGCGGGCAGCTGCTGATTGCGCAGATGTCGCCGGGCACAAGGCAGCTTGCGATCGCGGGCTCTTTCAGCTCGACGCCGCCCTCGTCGAATACCGCGAGCGCCGTAGCGCAGACGACGGTCTCGACTTCCTCGGCCTCGATTCTGGCTTCGAACGGCTCGCGCAAGGCCTGCAGCGTGCAGAACACCGGGACCACGGTGATCAAGCTGGGGCTCGGAAAAACGCCGACGCAGACCGCGTATCACATTGCGCTGCCGGCCTCGGGATCGGCGGACGACGGCTCGAGCCGGCGCTGGGACGGAACGATTTCGGGCGTGGTGTGGACGGGCGCGATCAACGCCATTTCGAGCGCATCGGGCGGGGCATGCGTGGTGACGGAGCTGACATGAAGATCGAACTGGCCATTATCGCGGCGCTGCTCGTGCCGCAGTTCGCCGAATCGCTCGGCCGCCACTGGCGCGAGATCGCGAACCGGCTGGCGCGGCTCGCCATGCACCGCGAGCACTTACGGAAACAGTCATGAAAACCACCTTCAAAGCGCTCCTCGGAACGGCGCTGCTGGCGGCGATCGCGAGCGCGCAGCAGCCGGTGAAGATCGCGACTCCGTTGAACGGCTCGGGCGCGGTCCAGGTGGACGGCTCGGCGGTCACGCAGCCGGTGTCGGCGGCTTCGCTGCCGCTGCCTTCGGGCGCGGCCACGAGCGCGAAACAGCCGGCGCTGGGCACGGCGGGAACGGCGTCGAGCGACGTGATCAGCGTGCAGGGCATTTCCGGCATGACCGCGGTGAAGGTCGACGGGAGCGCCGTGACGCAGCCGGTGTCGGCGGCGTCGCTGCCATTGCCTTCGGGCGCGGCCCTGGATTCGTCGGTGAACGGGCTGCTGGTGGGACAGGCCTCGACCACCTCGGGCCAGTCGGGACCGCTCGTGCAGACGGCGACCACCACCAGCGCGCCGAGTTACACGACGGCGAAAACCAATCCTCTGAGCACCGACACGAGCGGCCTGCTGCGCGTCAGCATCAAGGACACGCCGGCCAATACGAACAATCTCAACGTCAATCTGGCGGCTTCGGCGGCCACGGTCACGGTCAGCGGGACGGTGACCACTTCCCCGCCCTCGAACGCTTCGACCAACGTGGCGCAGTGGGGCGGAACGGCGGTGGCCGCCGATCCCTGCTTCGTCAACACGAAATCGTTCGCGCTGATCAACGTGGCTTCGACCACGGCGGCCAAGCTGATTGCGAACACGAGCGGCAAGAAAACCTATATCTGCTCTCTCAATCTGGTGGTGACCGGAACCGCCACGAACATCGAGTTCATCGAAGGTACGAAAACGACGAATGAATGCGATACCTCGACGGCGGCCATTATCGGCGGGACTTCGACGGGCGCGGGCTGGAACTTCGCGGCCAACGGCGGCGTCGCGATCGGGGCGGGCATCGGCACGGTGATGGGAACCGGAAGCGCTTCGCACGACGTGTGCATGATCCTTTCCGCCGCCAATCAGGTCTCGGGCTCGATCGCCTACGTGCAGCAATGACGCGTAAGCTGCTTCCGCTCTTATTGATTGCGGCGGCGCCGTCCTGGGCGGCGATCACCTTCGTGCAGGGCAAGGCGTTCGACGCCTCGAGCGGCGCGTTTCCCAGCGCCGTCACGGCGGGCAATCTGCTGGTGGTGGTCGTCGCCAATACGAATTCGACCAATACCAGCGCCAACACGTGGCACGTGGGCGACACGGTGAACGGCGCGAGCTCCTACGCCGGAGTCGCGAGCAACTCGCTCGGCGGCCAAGTGGGCGTTTACAACTTTTTCTACAAGGCGAATACGGCGGGCGGGTCGAACACGGTCAGCATGGGATCGGGATCGTCCGGGGTCACGTCCATCTACATCGCGGAATTCTCGGGCGCCGCCACCAGCAGCCCTCTCGATGTGACGGTCGCGAACGCGAACGGCTCGTCGAGCGATCCAACCGCTTCCGCGCTGACGCCCAGCGTCGCCGGCGATCTGGTGGTGGGTTTCGCGATGGTTTCGGGCTCGGTCACATCCGGGGACTACCAGACGGGCTGGAAGGACTTCTACGGCGGGACCACCGGCACGGTCACGAGCGACGGCTACATGCCGATCTGGATCGTCGATTCGACGACGGCTGCGGAAACCGCCAAATGGACCGATTCGCAAAGCACGTGGGACGCGGCCGCGATCAGCCTGAAGGCCTCCGGCGGCGGCGGCGGGACGACGGTGATTCCCAGAATGACTTTGCTTGGAGTGGGGCCATAAGATGACCTGGGGACAGTTACGACTTAGCCTGCAAACGAGCGCGCCGGGCGTTTCGCTGGATCTTATTGACGAATTCCTGAACGTCCGTTATGAGCAGGTTTTAGAGCACACCGACTGGAGCGGGCTCAAATACCACGCCACCATCACGACGCAGGCGGCTTATCAGTCTTCGACGGATACCGTCACGCTGACGGTGGGCTCGGCTTCGGTGGCGGGCGCAAGTACGAACTGGACAAGCGCGCGGGTGGGGCAGAAGTTTTACCGGCCGGGCGATTCGGTGATCTATACCGTGAGCGCGGTGGGCGGCGGGACGGCGCTGACGCTCGATCGCGCGTATGAAGGCAACGGCGTGGACGCGTCAGGAACCGTTTACGCGGGATCGAGCTACGTGTTCATGCAGAACGTCTACGCGCTGCCGGCGGACTGCCGCAGCGTGGCGACGGCGCTCGATCCGGTGACGGGATTCCCGCTGACGAGATTCGAAAAAGACCGGGCCGATGAGAGCTGGGGGCCGCGGACCCTTGTGCAGGATCCGGCTAGCTATGCGGTCTACGACGATTCGAACGAGTCTTCCCCGCCCGTGGTTCATCAGATCGAATTCTTTCCGCCGCCGCTCCATGCGCGCGGCATTTCGATCGAGTATCTGCATTCGGCCACGGCGTTCGACGGCTCGACCACGTCGGGATCGCCTCTGCCGTGGGTCTCGAGCTCGGTGCTGCTTTACGGCTGCCGGGCCGATATCAGGGCTTATCTGGGCGACGCCGCGGGGGCAAAGCTCTATGAGGCGAAGTTCCAGGAAGAGCTGGCGCGCATGGCGCGCCTCGAGCACGCGCAGAAGCGGCAGAAAGTGGCGGTGCAGATGGCGAATCGCTTTACCCGGCACAGGCTCGAACGCGCGGGCCGCGGGCTGAACCGAACGTGGGGACCGGGCCAGGGGGGCCCGTTCTGAGCTGGCGACATGTCGGCAGCGCCGTCGGTAGCCGGTCGCTCGGAACGTAACTTATGCAGCTTCAGGACATGCAGGCGCGGGTCTCGCAGAGACTGGATGAAGGCGCGGGCGCGGCCTTCTATCCCACGGCCGAGATCACCGCGGCGCTCAATGAGGCGCAGCGGTTCTTTTGTCTTCTGACGCTGTGCCTGGAAAAAACCGCGACGTGGAGCGTGCCCTCGTATGGTTCGAATGGCTCGAGCCCTTTTTTCCACATGCTCGGGACGTTTACGGACTGGATCGCGCCCCTGAGAATCTCGACGGCGGCGGGCGCGAAGGTGCGGCCGGCGCGGCTCGAGGACTTGAATTCGCTCGATTCCCAGTGGTGGAACGCGCCGGGCGCGCCC
>JAFARZ010000072.1 GCA_019245115.1 Streptosporangiaceae bacterium
CGATTCAGACACCCCCGCCGGCTGAACGCGCGCCTGCCCCGTCGGCGCATGCGGCCCCGTCCGCCCAGCCGCCCGCGCCTGCCCCGTCGGCGCATGCGGCCCCGTCCGCCCAGCCGCCCGCGCCTGCCCCGTCGGCGCATGCGGCCCCGTCCGCCCAGCTTCCCTCCGTCGCCCAACTCCCTCCCCGGCACAAATCGGATATTTCATGAAACGGCACCATGGTCGCTCCAAGAGCAACCCCGTGATTGTCACAACCACGGGGTCCTGTGCCCATGGTTGTGACAATCACGGGGTTCGGTGCGGAGCGCCGCGCGCGTTCCAGGTGGCATGCGGACGGATGAATGTGGCATTCACCCGCATAGAACCGGTTCAATGCCACATCCATCCGGACGCGCGGCGGACGTCCACCGCGGTGTCGGCTGCTGGCGTCGCATCGCCGACCGCTTGCAACGCCGTGCCGTCCAAACGCGACCGCATGGTTGTGACAACCATGCCGTCGGGTGCGCATGGATGTGACAACCATGCCGTTCTGCGGATGAGCGACCGTCCGCAGGTGCTGGCGCCTCTCGCCGGATCCCTACGAGCAATTCGGATATTTCATGATTAGTGACATTCCTGCGCGCGCTAGCGCCGTCGTCATCGGGGCCGGCATCGTGGGCAACAGCCTGGTGCATCACCTGGCCCTGCTCGGCTGGCGCGACCTCGTCCTGGTGGACAAGGGCCCGATGCCGAACCCGGGCGGCTCGACCGGCCACGCGTCCAACTTCATCTTCCCGATCGAGTACTCCAAGATGATGTTTGACCTGACCAGGGACAGCACCGAGCAGTACCAGCAACTCGGCGTGTTCACCCGCAGCGGCGGCATCGAGGTGGCCCGTACCTCCGAGCGGATGCGGGAATTGCGCAGGCGCTGCACCCAGGCTCGGGCCTGGGGTATACCGGCCGAGCTGATCACCCCGGCCGAGGTGAACAAGCTCGTGCCGTATCTCGATGAGACCGCGATCCTGGGCGGCGCGCACTTCCCCACCGTTGGCGTCGTGGATTCGCTCCGGGCCGGCACGCTGATGCGCGAGCAGGCGGCGGGCTCGGGCGCCCTCACCGTCCTGGCCAGCACCGAGGTTCACGGCATCACCGTGTCCGGCGGCAGGGTGCGCGGCGTGACCACTAGTCAAGGCGAGATCGAGACGGACAACGTCGTGATCTGCTGCGGGGTCTGGTCGCCGCGTATCGCCCGGATGGCAGGTGCCCGGCTGCCGCTTACCCCCATCGTGCATCAGATGATCAGCGTCGGCCCGATCGCGTTGTTCGCCGACACGCCGGGCGAGATCTCATACCCGATCATCCGCGATGTCGACACCAACATGTACGAGCGCCAGCACGGCGGGGACATGGAGGTCGGCTCGTACGCCCACCGGCCGATCATCGTCCCCCCGGACGACATCCCGTCGATTGAGGAATCAGCGCTGTCGCCGACCGAGTTGCCGTTCACTTCCGACGACTTCGATCCGCAACTGGCCGAGGCGCTCGAGTTGATGCCGGATCTGCTCGGCGACGAGAAGGCCGGCATCCGGTACGCGATCAACGGGCTGATCTCGATGACGCCGGACGGGCATCCGCTGCTCGGCGAGATGCCGGAGGCGAAGGGGCTGTGGTCCGCCGCGGCGAGCTGGATCAAGGAGGGGCCGGGTTGTGGCCGTGTGGTGGCGGAGCTCATGTCCGGCCGGATCCCCACAGTTGACGTGCACGAAGCCGACGCGGCCCGTTTCTACCCGCACCAGCAGACAGTCGCGCATGTCCGTGCTCGGGCCCGCGAGGGCTTCAACAAGATGTACGGCATCGTGCATCCGGCTGAGCAGTGGGAATCCAGCAGGCCACTGCGGGTCAGTCCGATGTACGAACGCGAGCGCGACCTGGGCGCCGTGTTCTACGAGACAGCGGGGTGGGAGCGTCCGTTCTGGTACTCCTCGAATGAGGATCTGCTCGAGAAGTACGCCGGGAGCCTGATGGAGCGGCCAGCCGAGTGGGAGTCCCGCTGGTGGTCGCCGATTATCAACGCCGAACATCTAGCCATGCGGGACAGCTGCGCGCTGATCGACCTGTCCGCGTTCGCGGTCTTCGAGGTGTCCGGGCCCGGTGCGCTGGCGGCGATGCAGCGCCTGGCCGTCGCGCAGCTCGACGTCGCCATCGGCCGGGTGGTGTACACCTCGTTCCTCGATGAGAACGGCGGGTTCGTCGCCGACCTGACCATCATGCGGCTGGCGGCGGACCGGTTCCGCGTCGTGACCGGCGGCGCGACCGGCATGTCGGACCGGAAATGGATCAGCGATCATCTGCCGCCTGATGCGTTCCTCACCGACCTCACTTCGGCGTGGACGACGATCGGGCTGTGGGGCCCGAAAGCTCGTGACGTACTGGCGCCGGTGACGGACGACGACGTGTCGCATGCCGGGTTCGCGTTCGGCACCTGCCGGGAGATCGAGGTGGGCAGCACGGTCGTGCTCGCGTCACGCATCTCGTACGTGGGTGAACTCGGCTGGGAACTGCACGTGCCGATCGAACAGGGAACCCGGCTGTGGGATGGGCTGTGGGCGGCGGGTCAGCCGCACGGCCTGGTGCCGGCCGGCATCGGTGTATACGGCACGACCGGCCGGCTGGAGAAGGGCTACCGCGCGTTCGGCGCCGAGCTGACCCCGGAATACAACCTGGTGGAAGCGGGCATGACGCGGCGAGGAGTCAAGGAACAGCAGTTCATAGGCAAGGACGCGTACCTGAAGCAGCGGCAGGAGCCACCGTGCGCGCGGATGTGCACGCTGACTGTGAACTCGAACCTGTCGCCGGAAGGCAAGCCGCGGTACATGCTCGGCGGCGAGCCGATCCTTTCTCAGTCCGCGGAGCGCCTGGTGGATGCCAAAGGCCGCCCGTCGTACGTGACCAGCGCGGGTTCGGGTCCCTCGGTGGGCAAGCACCTGCTGATGGCATACCTGCCGGCCGAGGCCGCGGTCGAGGGCACGTCCCTGCTGGTCGAGTACATGGGTGAGCGCTATCCGGTCACGGTGGCCCGGGCCAGCGCGACGCCCTTGTTCGATCCGGACAATTCGCGGATCCGGAGCTAGTGGCTCATGGAGATCCTGGTTTGCGTCAAGCGGGTCCCTACCGTCGGCGGCAAGATCATATTGACCGCGGACGGGCAGGAGGTGGACACCCGCATGTCCGGGTTCACCATCAGCCCGCACGAGGAATGCGCCGTCGAGGAGGCGGTGCAGATCACCGAGCGTTCCGGTGGGACGGTCTCGGTGCTGACCCTCGGTCCCGCGCTGGCGGAAGCCCAGCTACGTGATGCTCTGGCGCTCGGAGCCAGGCGCGCCGTGCTGCTGGAAAGCGACGGTCGCGAACTCGGTCCCATCGCGACGGCGCACGCGATCGCCGGCGAGGTCCGAGCCCATGACTATGACCTGGTACTTCTAGGCAACGAAGCGTCCGACACCGGTGATTACCAGGTGGGCATCAGGGTGGCGCACGAGCTGGGCTGGCCGGTCGCCACTGGCATCAAGAAGCTAGAGGTCTCGAGTGGCCAGGCCATCGCCCGGCGTGAGTACCGCGGCTTCGACGAGACATACACCCTGCCGCTTCCGGCGGTGGTCACCGTCAAGGAGGGCATCAACCTGCCTCGTTACCCGTCGCTGCCCGGGCGTCTGCGGGCCAAGCGTGCGCCGATCGAACGCTCGGCCACCGCGTGGGAGGACGAGGGACTGCGGAAGGAGCGGCTGCGCGTGCCCGAATCGGTAAAGCACCAGGCCGAGGTCTTGGATTCCGTGCCCGACCTGGTCCGCGTGCTGGATGAGCTGGGGGTGCTGTAGATGACGGTCCTCGTGTTGTGTGAAATGGACGGCCCGGCCGGCATCGCGGACGCGTCGCTGCGCGCGCTCACGCTGGCCCGCGGGCTTGGCGATGTGAACGCGGTGGTGTTCGCCGATACCGCCCCCGACCTAGCTGGCTACGGTGTCACCCGCATATACCTCGTCGAGCGGTCCTCAGTGGACGGATACGCGCCGCTGGCCTGGGCGCGAGTGCTGGCCGGACTGGCCGAGGAAACCGGGTCGACCGCGGTGCTGGCCGCCGGCACCGACCGGGGAAACGAGATCTTGGCCCACCTCGGTGCCATCACCGGCCTGCCCATGGCGGCGAACTGCACCGCGGTGACGCTATCCGGAGATGGTACGCACAAGCTGATCCGGCATCGCTGGGCCGGGCTTCTGCTAGAGGACGCCGTTCTGGAGGCTCCGATCGCGTTGCTGACAGTGGCCACGGACGGTATACCGGCCGCTTACGCGCCTGATCCGGCCGCGATCGCAGTTCACGTCCATAAGCCGGAACTCGTCGAGGGTGATCTGGCTGTGCGGGCCGCGGAGTCGCCCGTCGGCACGGGCGGCGTCACGCTGGCCACCGCTCGCGTAGTGGTCGGTGGCGGCCGCGGAGTCGGCGGCCCCGATGGCTTCGCGCCGCTAGAAGAACTCGCCAGACTGCTCGGCGGCGTGGTAGGGGTGTCCCGTGTGGTCACTTCCGAGGGGTGGCGTCCGCACCGGCAGCAGGTCGGCCAGACCGGCACCAAGATCACCCCGGAGCTCTACCTGGCCTGCGGCATCAGCGGCGCGATCCAGCACATCGCCGGCTGCGCCGGCGCCAAGCACATCATCGCGATCAACACCGACCCTGGTGCGCCCATCCTTAGCCACGCCGACTACGCTGTTATCGGCGACCTCCACGAGATAGTCCCAGCACTGATCACCGCGATCCGGTCCCGATAATCGCCGGAACGATCCGCTCCACCCGTTCGCGAGCGATCGTCAGCGCGGGCGAGCGGACAGGGCGCGCCGGCAGCGGGATAGCTTCCGCACTGGCTCCCTCGCCCGCGTCTGGAATGTGAACCCACCCACGGTGCTGCCGGTAGCCGACGCGTACCCGCACGAGCGGTCGGTACGCGCCATCGACATAGCCCTGGCGCACTATTCCCGAATGGATCTCTTCCGAGACCACTAGGACCAGCGGGCTGGCGGCCAGTTTCAGCGCCTTCTTGACGGCCGCCGAATCCATGAGCCTGATGGCTACATCGATGGCTTCGCCGTAGAAACCTCGGCTGTCGCCGTGGACCTCGCCCGCGTGCACTACCGCGCGCAGGCGTACCTGGAGCGCATGCTGTGCAACGGCCGCGTTGTGCTCGACAAGGAGAGCCGCGAGTCGCGGTATCAAGTGCTCAAGCAGGACGGTCTTCGGAACCTGGTCATGCGGCCGGATCAGCACCAGAATCCCGTCACCCCGGTCGGTGAGCGGTTCCAGGAGATTCTCGGTTATCGCCGCTCCCTCGAGCGTACGTCCCAGAAGGTCATACATGATCCGCCGTAGTTCGCCCTTGACCAGGTTGGTTCGCGTGGTTGATCCTTCGAGGTCGACTGCGACGATCGAGCGATGCATCGGGCCAGTGGGTCGCCTCGGGTCCAGAAATGGCACCGCTGCGAGCGGAGTACTCATAATGTCTCCTTGCATGCTCCGGGCGGGGGGCATACCCGTCAGGATGCCCCGCGCGCATGGGGAATCGCGTTCAGTACACGAGCCTTGACTGCCGTGGACAGCTTCACATGACCACGGTCGCGCAGGTGAGTCGTTGGACACCGAGATCGGGTATTGCCTACGTGTGCAAGTTATGACGGACTTGTACATAATTAGTGCCCTAGGAGGTTGTTCTGGGGTGGGAGCAATCAAGCGTGATCCGACACCGCCGGGCCCGATCACCGAACTTTTCGCTCGGCTCGATGATCTGCACTCAAAGGCTGGGCGGCCTTCAATGCGGGAGATCGCCGTCCGGGCCGGGCGCGGCAAGGTCAGCTCCTCCACCGTCCATAACGTTTTCCGTAGTTCCCGAGTCCCAAAGTGGGTTTTTCTGGAACAGGTCGTCAGGGCGCTAGGTGGCGACGAGGATCGAGATGAATTCCTCACGCTGTGGCGGGCCGCCGAACGAGCGGAGAACGAGAACGGAACGGTGCGCATCGGCGCGCTAGGCGTAGCGCCGCCGCCTGCCACGTCTGCGGGCTCTGCTTCAGGACCGGCATATGCGAGCACCGCGGGAGCGTCGCGGGCGTTGCTGGAACCGCGACCGTCACAGCGGATCTGGTCGAACGAGATTCCTTCCCGCAATCCCAACTTCACTGGCCGCGCAGCCGAGTTGGAGGTAATGCGCGAGAACCTCAGTAATCGACAGCATCCGCACGTGCAAGTCATTTGCGGCATGGGTGGGATCGGGAAAACCGAAATAGCGACTGAATATATACATCAGAACTTCGAAAAATACGAAATCATCTGGTGGATTCGCGCCGAACACCACGATCGGGTAAGAGAAGCGCTCGTCAGGTTGGGGCAGCGGCTAGAACTCCGGGAGGCGACCACGGACGGTGGCCGCGACCGGACGATCAAGGCCGTGCTTGACGCCCTGCAGTCGGATGCCCGGCCGAGTTGGCTCCTGGTGTACGACAACGTCGTAGACCCACCTGACCTGCAGAAGTACCTGCCGGACAGCAGGACGGGTGGTCACGTCGTCATTACCTCACGGCAGCTCAACTGGCCTAGTTACATCGTCGTGGACGGCATCGGGGTCGCGCCGTTCACCGAGGATGAGGCGGTTGCCTTTCTGCGGCGCCGGGTTCCCGGCCTCGCCGCGCGCGGGAAGCTCACCGAAGAAGAAGACATGCTCCGGACAAGCGAAGCTGGACGGCTGGCCGCAGAGCTTGGTCGCCTGCCCATCGCCATGGAGCACGCCGCTGCCTATCTGGCCGAGACGTCCCAGAGTGTCGACGAGTACCTCAGCCGTTTCGCGGAAAACGCTCACCAGTTGCTCAGCGAGCAGCATGGGGATATGGAGCTCCCCGCCCCGGTCTCGGGAACATGGGCAATGTCTTTGACGCTGCTCACTCCAGACGCGGAGCATTTGTTCAACTTGTGTGCGTTCTTCTCACCGGAGCCGATCGCCGCTGAATTGTTTCTGCAGGACACCGAGGGCATTGACGATCCGCCTGGTGTAGGGGAATTCCTCGCCTCGCCGCAGAGGTTCCGCGCCGCAGCCAGCCAACTGCACCGGCTGTCGCTGGCCAGAGTCGATGGTGCGCGTGACCTGATACAGATGCACCGCGTGGTCCAGGCCGTTGCGCAAGGATGGCTCCAGCAGAATCGCATTGGCAAGTTTCATGGTTATCGAGCGGCTGTTGACATGCTGCTGGCCAGATCGAACCCGGGCAACCCGGACCAGAGCAGCAGTGACGCGATCTACGACTTGTCCCTGCAGCACCTTGAGTCCAATCGCAGGTTCCTGCGAACTCAGAACCCGGCACTGCGCAACCTCATCATCGAACAGGTACGGCGACTGCATCTGCGCGGTGGCCATGTCGAGGCCATGCAGTTCGGCCAGGATGCCCTGGAGGTATGGCGCGAACGCCTCGGCGAGGATGACCTTCAGGTGCTCAGCATGACGGTGGAGATCGCCATCGCGATGTACATGGGCGGTCATGCCGCCGATGCCCACGAGCGAATATTGCGTATTCGCCCGTTGCTGCAGCGCTATACCGAAGGCGACGGGTTCAGGGTATTCCTGCTCAATGAAAACAGCTACGGTGCAGATCTGCGCGCGCGTAGCCAGTTTCGTGAATCGCTGGATCTGGACCTCAGTTTGCTGCCGAGGTTTGAACAGGTATTCGGACCAGACCATGAGCGCACGCTGAACGTAAGGAATAACATCGCGGCAGACTACCGCCAACTCGGCCGGTTCCGTGAAGCCTTGGAAACCGACCAGCGAACGCTCGACGACCGCCGCCGGATCTTGGGCCCTGATAACCTGCTCACCCTTCACTCCTGTGGTGCAGTAGCCCGGGATCTGCGCGGCCTCGGCCTCTATCAGGAATCGCTGGATATAGCCCGAAAGGTTGTCGGTGCGTTTGAAGCAGTTGGAGGCCGGGATAATCTGTACTGGCTTCAGGCTGGTGAGGGGTTTGCGACCGCGCTGCGTAAGGCCGGGCATCATTGGGACGCACTGCAGGAGAGCGAGCATGTGCTCCAGCGGTGCCATGACTACCTGGGTGCGGATCACAGGTATACGCTCCGGGCGGCCACCAACCTCGTCAACGACCGGCGTGCTGTTGGCGATCTCGTCGGCGCAGAGGAACTGGCCCGAGAGACCCGCGATCTCTGCTTTAAACACAATTATCCAGAGAACCTGGCATACGCGGTACTTATGAACCTGGCGTCCGTGCTGCGGGTGGCGGAACGCCCAGATGAGGCGCTGCCGTACGATGAGCACGCCAGGAAGGGGCTCATTCGGATCTACGGTGACCTGCATCCGTTCACGCTCGCGGCGAATATCAACTATGCCACCGATCTCACAGAGTGCGGCAAACTGGGCGAAGCGATCCAGATGAGCCAAGAAACGCTCGGGAAGTACCGCCAGTCGCTTGGCGGCGATCACCCCGATACGCTAATGGCCGAGGCGAACCTCGCCATCGACGAGACCGCTGCGGGTGACTGGGCCAGCGCGAGGCAGCGCCTCGAGGGCGTGCTCCGCAGGTATGAGCAGACGCTCACCCTGGAGCATCCTGAGGCGCGCGCGGCGGCGCAGGGAATCCGCCTGACCGCGGAGATTGAGCCCTACGATATATAATTCTCGTTCAAGCCCGTCAGAGCGCTAGAATGCCGACGATCAGTAGGCCGATAGTAACAAACATCGTTATGTACCCAATGACATCTATACGTGTCGCTTTCGCGCCATCTTCAACGATTATACGATTGGTCGCGGGCGGACGGAAAACTCCGAGCAACCTCGCTCGAAGCGAGCGTCTTCTTGCCTTGCTCTGAAAGCCCACCTGTTGGGTTCTGCCAAGGATCTTCTTAAGCTCTCCAAAAAGTCCCGACGCCGCATAGGGATCCTCATCTTCTACTGTTAGCAGTACTTCTCTGGTAGAAATTGAAAGTGTCAGCAGCTTGGCGTTGTTTTCGGCGTGAACGGAAACTTCGATTTCGCGTGTTCGTTTAAAGTCCTCTGCTCCTACCGTAGAACGATGCTGCTCCAGCGCGGCCAAAATACTAGCCGCTTCGAGCCTTCTGTTTCCGGCTATGACCTTGATCGCGATCTCGCTGGTCTGGAAGCAATCCTCGACGCACTTATCGATGCGCCCCAGGTCATAAAGGGTGGGGGTGCATCCATGGAGTGGCCGGGGAAGTCTGTAGATTGCCCGGTTTCCAAAGGAGCTCTGAGTCATGAGCTGACCTCCATTGCATTTCACCGGGATAGCGCGGCTTTGAAGTGCATTGAGCCGCGACAGGTCTGCGATTACACGGTCGCGAACGTGAGTTATGAGGCGCTGGAGATCTTCGCAATAGACGGAGGGATTGCGGAAACCCGCGCCACTCCGGTAGCGGTGCGGGTATAGGCCGCCTCCGCAGATCTCCATCATCTTGCAGGCCCGGCACTGTGGCGACAAGGCTTCTATGCCGATCTGTCTGGCGACCGTCGTCGGATGACTCAGCGCTTCGTCGAAACTGCTGTGGGCAACGTGCAGGCCGGTGTAGGCCGCGCCGGGGTAGGTAGAACTGAGCGAGTCGAGTTGCTTGATGGAGCCGTCGGTGTCGACCACGACGAGCGTGCTTGGCAGGAGTCCTAGTCCTTCCACCGCGCCAGGCTGGCCGAGCACGAGCTGGATGAGCTCGCTGAACAGGCGGATACGTGTTTCCTGCCGTGGTGCGGAGTACCAGCGCTCGAAGACGCTAATCAACCAGTCCGCGTAGCCGTCGCCGGGCGGAGGAGAACTCCAGTTGGCATGTGGCAGAAGCAGGTCCAGCGTGGGCGGTCTAAATTTCAGCAACGCCTCATAGGTAGCCACCGGATCGTTGCGGGTGTCAATTGTGCATAGGATGCCGCTGTAACACTCGCGGAATTCTGCTGACTGGAGAAAATATAGCGCGTTGGCGACCGCGTCGAAGCTGTTGCGGCCGTCGGCATAACGGCGGTGTAGGCCGGTGGCCTCGGCGTCCCCATCCAGGCTTACGCCGATGCTGATACCCAGCCTCTTGAGTGTTTCAAGCATGGGTCGGTTTAGCAGCGTGCCGTTGGTCTGTACCGCTATATTCACGTGAGCTGGCACCTGAGAGTGGAGCGCCTTTGCCAGTTTTGTCAGCCATTCCGCGCCTGCGAGCAGCGGCTCACCGCCATGCAGGATGATTTCTACGCTGGCGAGGCCGTGCTTCTCGGCATGCTCGGCGATTCGCTCGACGACCTTGGCGGTTACTGGTTGGCTCATGCGCTTCGGCATATCCCGCCACGCCTGATCTGCCATCTCGTATACGTAGCAATATGAACACGAGAGATTACAGCGACTATGGGCCTTCAGGATGAATTGCTGAAATGGAGCGGGTTGATACCCAAGTAGCCGCATCGCCGCTACGTCCAAATCAAGTAGAGGCCACGGAGCGGGATGTGGCGCTGCCGGCGCCGGGGTCATGCGAGCCAAGCCGCCAGGTCCAGTGGATCGCTCCGGATCCCCTGTTGGCTTAGGCAGGCGTACACATCAAACATAAGCGGCAACTTGGTGGTAAATACCTGTCGTAGCGGGCTCGAAGCCTGGTGGCGATGGACCGCGAGGGCAAGTCCGACCCAGACCTCCGGCTGCCGGCCGTCGCACGCGATTTCATCGCGGTATGCACACACAGCCGCACTGTCTTGACCGTTGATCAGCAGGGCATCAGCTTTGCTGAGTCCGGGTACTCCCGCGGCGCACAATTCGCGGTATCGACGCGGGTCAAGATGGCGCATGTCCAGCAATCGGCTGCGGGTCGCGGAGTCGACCTTACGCGTCTCTTCCGCTATCCGCCCTTCAGGCAGCGTCCGGTCGAGTAGTGGCTCGCCCCGATGATAACTGGCGGCCAGGCTCGCCACCCCTGCCGTGTCGAACGCGTTATGCCTGACCTGCCAGGTCAACCAGTGGTCAAGGGCGACTTCCCGGGCCATCTCCCGGGCTTCGGCAGGCACCGACTCGGACTCCAGGCTAAGCCCCTGCTCCCGGATCAGGTTGACGAACCTGGCGCCCGTTGGGGTAAGGGCGCTCGTCGCTAGCAAGCTGCCGGTGGCTAGCTCCATCGTGGACCGCCAGCGTTCGTACATCACCTCGGCGCGGAGTACGTCATCCGGATCGGTTTCCACGCGCCGCTGGGCGCCCCAGAAGAGCACGATTCCCAGGAACGCGTAGACCCCCTGCAAAAGGCCGCCTACAGGCCGTGGGTCTTGACGCCACGGCGCGTAAACCGTCTCCTCGGAAGGCCGAATCAGCGGCAGCATGTCCATAAGGCCGCAGAGCTTGAGGTGCTGGAATTCATGCACCAGCGTTTCGGCCATCATGACCGGATCGGGAGGCAATGAGGTTGCGATGGCGCCGAAGGCCGCTGGCGTGGTCGCGCTGTCCAGGTCGCTTTCGGGGACTAGCGGGACGATGACCGAGACGCCCGTTGCCAGCGAAGCGGCTACCCAGCTGTGGCGACGTACCAGCACCAGCCAGGCAGACTCGATGATGTGCCGCCACTTAGTGATCTCGTCCGCAGTCAATGCGGTCGGCATCCGCTGCGCGTATCGGTCCAGGTACCGGTCGTGGGTCTCCAGCAGCACATCCCATGCGTGTCCATCGGCCACCGCGCGGATCAGCGGAGTTCCCTGCCATTGCGGGAGCAACGTGCCACGGCCGTCGTCGGCTATCAGGGCCGCGTAAGGCAGGTCGATATCGTTACCGGCGGTTAGGCGTACGCCGTCCCCGCTAAGCCGGATCCATGAGAGCTGGTCGGCGATGAACAGGCACCCCAAGCCGGGAAGGAGCACGCGGCCATCATGTACCGGGACGGCAAGTTGGAACGTGATACCCGCACGAACCGCGGCCGCCACTGCCGCGCAAGCCACATAACCGAAGTCAGGCAGCGATCCCTGATCCAGTGAAGTTAGGCAGTCGTGCGCCCAGGCGCCGATTTGAGGCAGGCCGAGCTGCCAGGCGGCAGCATCAGAGTCTGCTGCCTGGACCCGAGCCATGAGACTGAAACCCGCCTGGAACGCGGCTGTCACAGGATCCGAAGGATCGGCTGCGTCCGCTGCTTCTGCCACGGCGTGCAGAAGCATCAGATGCTTGCTGTACTGTGCCTCTACCAAGTCCTGGATGACCGCGGGGTCGCCGCCGCCGTGGCCGAGTGCGATGAAGGCGTCCCTGGACAACCGATGGTTGATAATCAAGGTGCCTCTTCGATCAGTCAGGACTCTCTCCGCCCACATATGAAGTGAATGAGTTGAGTGGTACGCCGGCACCTTTGAGACGCTGACGATACGTGGCGATTGAGTGCGCGAGGACCGAGTCTCCCAGGTCGGCGAGCTGATCCATCGGGACGTCCCGCAGATCGGGAATGACAGATTCAAGCTCTTGCTCCGGCAAGGTCATCACATCTCTCTATAGAAAATAGAGCGAATTATCCGCTCATGTCGCTTTAAGCGCGGAAAGTCTACGGCGCCCCGGTAGCCACGGACGCCACAGAGATTCTGCCGTTTGGCACAGCCGTTAGCAACAACAGGATGAGCCAACAAGCCGAAGGTCACGGAGGCAACATCGAAGCTGTACAGGACAGGTCAGCGACGTGCAAGGACAGCCATGGACGATCATGGACAATTAAAGTTGCCGCTGAGGCATATCTGCATCCTGCGTGACCAGATGACCGCTTCCGATGGATGCCCACTGCGGCGCCTGGCTGCGCGGCTTCTCAGCTGATGGGCTGGGCGGCGTGGTAGGTTCTGGGGCAGTGCAGAAGGTGTACACACCCGTGCGAGGCGGGAGGTCCTCGGCGTCGGGCCGGGCGGTGCTCGCGCATGCCCGGGGAATCCTCGTGGAGCTCTTCCCGGAAAGCCCCGAAAGCCCGGAACCCCCGGAAACTCCCGCTCGGGGGCAGGTGCGGCGGTGGCTGATCGCCGCGGTATATGTGCTGTGCATCGTGGCCGGGGCGGCGCTCTCGCTGGTGCGGTATGTGGGGCTTGCTCCGTGGAAGACGGTCTACGCGGAGGACTATCCGGTTTACCTGGTGGAGGCGCTGGCCCATCCGTGGCGGAGCATCTTCACTTCCTACGCCGGTTATGAGCAGCTGGTGCCGCGGCTGATCGCCTGGTTCGTCACGCTGCTTCCGCTGCACGATGCCGCGGCTGGGCTGGCGATCACGGGCGCGCTGGTCGCGTCGGCTGTGGCGGTGTTCGTCTTCTGCGCCAGCGCGGGGCACGTTCACAGCATCGTCCTGCGGGTTCTGCTCGGCATGTCGGTGCTGTTGCTGCCGGTGGCGCTGCTGGAGATCGCCAACACGGGCGTCAACACACCGTGGTATCTGCTTATCGCGCTGTTCTGGGCGCTGCTGTGGCGGCCGCGATCCAAAGCGGGGATAGCCGTCGCGGCCCTGGCCGGGTTCGTGGCGGCCTCATCCAACATCACCGCGGTGGTGTTCGTAGTGCTGGTCGCGATCCGGGTCATCGCGCTGCCGCGCGTTCGCGAGCAGGCGGTCTCGATCGGCTGGCTGGCGGGGTGCCTGGTCCAGCTGCCCTATGTCCTCACCTCGACGTCCACGTCGTCGTCGCGGCTGTCACAGCTGGCCGCGCCGGGCCAGACGGCCAGCTTCTACGGGCACGATGTGCTGCTGCCCGCCTTCGGCTGGCACCTGTCCTGGCTGCTGCGGCACTGGGTGGGCCGTGACTACGGCGTCTTGATCATCGGTGGCCTGATCGCGATCGCGGCCACGGTGGCGCTGTTCACCGGGACCCGGCGGGTGCGGGTGTTCGCGGCTACGGCGCTGGGTTTCGGGTTCCTCTTCGCCGCCTTCGCCGCCACGGTGACATGGTGGGTGACGGTCAACCCGGTGAAGTTCGGCTTCGAGCCGGGGGCACGCTATACCGGCCTGCCCATCCTGCTCATCACCGCCGCGGCCGTCGTCGCGATCGACGGCAGGCTGCGGGAAGTCAGCGTGGGGAGCGCCTGGAGTCTGGCGGCCGTGCTCGCCATGACCGCGGTGCTGTGCGTCGGCTGGATCCCGGACTTCCGCTACGCCGCGCACCGGACCGAGGCGCCGGCCTGGGCGCCCATCCTCAGCCAGTGGGTACGGACCTGCCAGCACCATGACGCGATCTACTATCCGGACAGCTATGACAGCAACGTCGTGATGGTGATTCCCTGTGCCAGAGTCCGGGGCCAGTAGGCCGGTGGGCCGGTGGGCCGGCGGCCCAGTAGGCCGGCGGCCCAGTAGGCCGGCGGCCCAGTAGCGTCAGTAGCTGGGTAGGTCGATGCCGGTGGCGGTCCGGGTGGACAGGTACCTGATGATGCCTTTGGCCGGCAGGTAGCCCACCATACGGAAGAACCGGTCACGCTGCCGGATCCGCTTCTCGGTGGGCGGTGCCAGGAACTGGCTGCCGCCCTTGGCCTGCTTCTGGCCCTTGGCGATGTAGGGACGCATCAGCCGCTCATAGCGGTCGAAAGCGGTGCGGTAATCGCCGTTGGTGGCGGCCAGCTCACCGGCCAGGACATAGGCGGCGACCACCGCGTTGCCGGTTCCGTTGCCGCCTGGGCCAGCAGCGCAGGCCGCGTCGCCGATGAGCGCCACCCGGCCGGACGACCAGCGGTCCAGGTAAACCTGGCTGACCGAGTCGAAGTAGAAGTCGGGCGCTTCGCGCATCGCGTCGAGCAGGTCGGGGACTCGCCAGCCCACGCCGGTGAACGCATCGACGAGGATCTTCTGCTGCTGCTCGACGTCCTGGTGGTCGTATCCGGCGTCGGTTGAGCTGAAGTAAAACTGCGCGATCGCCTGGCGTCCGGCGCTGAACACCCCCGCGGTCCGGCCCGGGACGCTGTGCAAGAGGCCGGCTCGCTCCTGGACGAGCGAATCCGGGACGGTATAGATCGACACGTAGTACCCGAGATCCCGGACAGGGCCGCCGTCCTCGCCGAATACCAGCTTGCGCACGTTCGAGTGCAGACCGTCGGCACCGATCACCAAGCCGAATACACGCGGCGCGCCGCGCGAGAACGTGACGTGAACCCCGTCGGGGCGCTGCGAGATACCGGTGATCGAATCGCCGAAGACATACTCGCTTCCATCGGAAGTGGCGTCGTAGAGGATCCGCCCGAGGTCCCCGCGCAGAATCTCGACATCACCGGCGAAGATCCCGGCCGGCATCCGTGACACGGGGCGGCCATCCTGATCGACGTAGGTGATGCTGCTCAGCCGGGTCTGCTGGGCCTGGATCGAGTCGAGGACGCCCATCTTGGACAGGACGCCGAGATGAACCTTGCCGCGGAAGTCCACGGCGTACCCGCCGCCGCGCAGCGCGGGCGCGCGTTCCACCACGGTCGGCTTGAAGCCGTACCGGCTGAGCCAGTAGGCGAGGGCTGGCCCGGCGACGCTGGCGCCGGAGATCAGGATGTCGCGGTTGGTCTCCATGCGGAAAACCATACAAATGTATAAGACGTTTGTCTAGAACGTTTGTATAACCTCTTGCTAAGCTTCTCTCATGGGTCATCGCGAAGACCTCCTGGCGGGCGCTGTCATGTGCCTGCGGGAAAAGGGCTACGCCCGCACCACGGCGCGCGACATCGTCGCGGCGTCGGGCACGAACCTGGCTTCCATCGGCTACCACTACGGCTCGACCGAGGCGTTGCTGAACGCGGCGGTGCTGCGGGCCATGGAGGACTTCGGGGCCGAGATCGCGCGCGCGATGGGGTCAGGCGATGACGGCAAGGCCGGCGATCCGCTGACGCGGTTCGAGCGGTTCTGGACGTATGTCATCGAGTCGTTCCGCGTGAACACCGAGGTATGGATGGCCACGTTCGACGTGTTCAGCGTGGCGCAGCGTAGCCCGGAGGTGCGGACCGCCATCGCCAACGGACTGGAGGATGGCCGGCTACTGTGGGCGCGATTCCTGTACGGAGCCGAGGACGACCCGGCAACGCTGCGTGCGGTCGGCTCGCTCTATCAGGCCTTGCTCAGTGGGGTTCTCGTGCAGTGGCTGGTCGACCCCGACCGCGCCCCCACGGCGGCCGACCTGGCCACCGCGCTGCGAAGCATCGCCACCCACGTTCCGGGTGTGTGATCTTGTCGAAGATGGGAAACTGAAGTTCCGGCATGACGAATATAAGAAACGGGGACTCCTTGACCGGGGCTGACGACGAGAGCCTGTGGCCGGGCGATACTTATCCGCTCGGAGCGAGCTACGACGGTGCGGGCACGAACTTCGCGCTGTTCTCCGAGCTTGCCGAGCGGGTGGAGTTGTGCCTGTTCGACGACAAAGGCACCGAGTCGCGGATCGACCTTCACGAGGTCGACGGATTCGTGTGGCACGGTTACCTGCCCGGTGTAGGACCGGGCCAGCGGTACGCCTACCGGGTGTATGGCTCCTACGATCCGGCCAGCGGGCAGCGATGCAACCCGGCCAAGCTGCTGCTCGACCCGTATGCGAAGGCGATTGAGGGTTCCGTGGACTGGGACCAGGCCGTCTTCTCATATCCGTTCGGATACCCGGACAACCGCGAGGATTCGGATTCGGCGCCGCACGTGCCGCGCTGCGTGGTGATCAATCCGTACTTCGACTGGGACCTGGACCGGCCACCCCGGACCCAGTATCACCAGTCTGTCATCTACGAGGCGCACGTCCGCGGCTTCACCATGTGCCATCCGGAGGTCCCGGAGAATCAGCGCGGCACCTACCTGGGCCTGGCGCATCCGGCCGTGATCGAGCACCTGCACAGGCTGGGCGTGACCGCGATCGAGCTGATGCCGGTGCACCAGTTCATCACCGACCATCACCTGACCGAGCGCGGCCTGGCCAACTACTGGGGCTACAACACCATCGGCTACTTCGCACCGAACAACGCCTACGCCGCGACCGGTGATCGCGGCGAGCAGGTGCAGGAGTTCAAATCGATGGTGCGCACCCTCCATCAGGCCGGCATCGAGGTGATCCTCGATGTCGTCTACAACCACACGGCGGAGGGCAACCACCTGGGGCCGACGCTGTCGTTCCGCGGCATCGACAACACCGCGTACTACCGGCTCGTCGACGTCGACCGCCGCTACTACCTGGACACCACCGGCACCGGCAACAGCCTGCTGATGCGGCACCCGCACGTGCTCCAGATGATCATGGACTCGCTACGGTACTGGGTCCTGGAGATGCACGTCGACGGGTTCAGGTTCGACCTGGCCGCGGCGCTGGCGCGGCAGTTCCACGAGGTCGACCGGCTGTCGGCGTTCTTCGACCTGGTGCAGCAGGACCCGGTGGTATCGCAGGTCAAGCTCATCGCCGAGCCCTGGGATGTCGGCGACGGCGGCTATCAGGTCGGCAACTTCCCGCCGCTGTGGAGCGAGTGGAACGGCAAGTACCGGGACACGATCCGTGACTTCTGGCGCGGCGAGCCCGCGACGCTACCGGAGTTCGCCTCCCGGCTCACCGGTTCCAGCGACCTGTACCAGGCGGACTCCAGGCGGCCGGTGGCCTCGGTCAACTTCGTGACCTGTCACGACGGCTTCACCCTGCAGGACATGGTGTCGTACAACGGCAAGCACAACGAGGCCAACTGCGAAGACAACCGGGACGGCACGGACGACAACCGGTCGTGGAACTGCGGTGTTGAGGGCCCGACTGACGATCCCGCGGTCCTGGCCCTGCGCCAGCGTCAGAAGCGCAACTTCCTGACCACGCTGCTGCTGTCCCAGGGCGTGCCGATGCTGCTCGCGGGCGACGAGATCGGGCGCACCCAGCGGGGCAACAACAACGCCTACTGCCAGGACAACGAGATCTCCTGGATCGACTGGGACAACCGGGACGAGGAGCTGTTCGGCTTCGTCAGCGACCTCATCAAGCTGCGCGCCGAGCATCCGGTGTTCCGCCGCCGCCGGTACTTCGACGGCGAGGGAATCGCGTGGTTCACCCCAGCCGCGGAGCAGATGACCGGGAAGGACTGGGAAACCGGGTTCGCCAAGTCGCTCACCGTCTTCCTCAACGGCAGCGCGATCGGCGAGCCGGACCGGCGCGGCCGTCAGGTACGCGACGGATCTTTCCTGCTGCTGTTCAACGCCAGCGAGGGGGACATCGAGTTCACCATCGTGCCGGCCGAATTCGGCGACTCCTGGGAGAAGGTGCTGGACACCGCCTCCCCGGCCGCCGAACCAAGCACAGCGAAGCCAGGCGACACGCTCAGCGTCATGAGCCGCTCGATGCAGCTGTTCTGCCGTAAAGTACCAGGTCGTGGCTGACCGCAGCGTCCCCGTCTCGACCGGCGGCGTTCCCGCATCGACATACCGGCTCCAGCTCACCAGCGATTTCGGCTTTGACGCGGCCGCGAACATCGCGGACTACGTGGCTGACCTGGGCATCAGCCACGTTTACCTGTCACCGATCCTGCAGGCGGCACCGGGTTCCCGGCACGGCTACGATGTGGTCGATCACTCCCGGGTGTCGGCGGACCTCGGCGGCGAGGACGGGTTCCGTGCCATGGTGCGGCGGTTCCGCGAGCATGAGCTGGGCGTGATCGTCGACATCGTGCCGAACCACATGGCCATCCCGGCGCCGGAATCGCTCAACCGCCAGCTCTGGTCGGTGCTCGCCGAAGGGCCCGGTTCGCCGTACGCGCACTGGTTCGACATCGACTGGGCCGCGCTCGGCGGCAGGTTCCTCCTCCCGATCCTGGGTGGCCCGGTCGAGGACTGCCTGGACAAACTGACCGTCACCGAAGAGGGGTCGCTGCGCTGCTACGAGCACGTGCTGCCGCTGCGGCCCGGCACCGACGGCCTGCCGATGGCCAAGCTACTGGACGCGCAGCACTATGAGCTGGCGCACTGGCGTGACGCCAGTATCCGGCTGAACTGGCGGCGCTTCTTCGACATCACGTCGCTGATCGGCATCAGGCAGGAGGATCCGGACGTCTTCGACGCCACCCATGAGGTCGTGCTGCGGCTGGTGGCCGAGGGACTGATCGACGGGCTCCGGGTCGACCACCCGGACGGCCTGGCCGACCCGCGCGGGTACTTCCGGCGTCTGGCGGACCGGACTGGAGGGATCTGGGTCGTCGCGGAGAAGATCCTGGCCTTCACAGAGCGGCTGCCCGCGGATTGGCCGTGCGCCGGCACGACCGGCTACGACGCGCTGGCGCTGGTGGACGGGCTGTTCGTGGACCCGGACGGCGCCGCCCCGCTGCGAGAGGTGTACCAGCGGTTCGCGAATGGCGCGCCGGCAACCTTCGCGGAGGTCGCCGAGGCCGGCAAGCGGGAGATAGCGAAAGGTACCTTCACCTCCGAACTGAACCGGCTGGCCCAGCTTCTTCCCGGCAGTAGCGCGGGAGTCCGGGGGGACGGCTCCCCCCGGTCTCAAACAGACGACGTGCGCGCGACGCTGATCGAGCTGCTGGCCGGGTTCGAGGTCTACCGGGCCTACGTGCACCCCGGCGAGCCGCCGCCGGACGACTCCACGCGGGCGATCGCCGCCGCCGCGGCGGCCGCCCGGCACGCGCTGCCGGAGCGGCTGCACGCGACGCTCGACACGGTGGAAAAAGCCGTGCTCGGTGTTGGCCCGGGGGGACGACCCCCCCAGACCCCCCCGGCGGGACAGGGACCGGCCGAGTTCATCGTCCGGTTCCAGCAGACAAGCGGCCCAGTGGTGGCCAAAGGCGTGGAGGACACCGCCAGCTATCGCTGGCCCCGGCTGATCTCGCTGAACGAGGTCGGCAGCGACCCGGACCGGTTCGGCGTCGACCCGGCCGAGTTCCATGCCGCCGCGGCGCGCCTCGCGGCCGACTGGCCCGCCACGCTCACCACGTTGTCCACGCACGACACCAAACGCCAGGAGGATGTCCGGGCCAGGATCGCGGTGCTGGCCGAGATTCCGGACGAGTGGGCGGCCGAGGTGGCCGCCTGGCACGAAGCGAGCAAGGCGGCCGGCGAGGCTATCGATGCGGATACCGAGTACCTGATCTGGCAGACATTGGCGGGCGCCTGGCCGATCAGCGGCGAGCGGCTCACCGAGTACATGACCAAGGCGATGCGCGAAGCGAAGACCCGGACGTCGTGGACCGACCCGGACGAAGAGTACGAGGCGGCGGCGCTGGCCGTGGCCCGCAACGCTCCCGCCGACCGCATCGCCGCGTTCGTGGAAAGCCTGGTGCCTGATGCTCGGGTGAACTCTCTCGGCGCGAAGCTGGTCCAGCTCACCATGCCCGGTGTTCCGGACGTCTACCAGGGCTGCGAGCTGACCGGCTTCGCGCTGGTCGACCCGGACAACCGCCGCGACGTCGACTACCAGCGCCGCCGCGGAATGCTGGACCAAGATTCACCCACGGACCTGGACGGGGAGAAACTGCTCGTGACCTCTCGTGCCTTGCGGTTGCGCCACGATCACCCTGACTGGTTCGCAGGCAGCTACGCCGCGCTCACCGCGACCGGGGCCGCCGCCAGCCACGTCGTCGCGTTCCAGCGCGGCGGCCACGCGGTGACCGTCGCGACCAGGCTGCCAGCAACCCTGCGCCGGCGCGGCGGCTGGGCGGACACCGCGCTGCCGCTCGACGGCAGGTGGCGGGATGAGCTGACCGGCATGCTGTATACCGCCGATGAGCATGCCGGGCTGAAGCTATCCGAGCTGACCAGTAACCTGCCCGTGGCGCTGGTGGTGCCGGCATGACCAGGTTCAGCGTCTGGGCGCCGGATTCCAGCGCCGTTGAGCTGGACGCTGGGGCCGAACGGTATCCGATGACCGCCGCGGATCGCCCCGGCTGGTGGCAGGCCGAGGTGCCGCACGTCACCGACTACGCGTTCCGTCTCGACGGCGGCGAAGCGCTGCCCGACCCGAGATCGCCGAGGCAGCCGTCCGGCATCAACGGGCCGAGCCGGGTCTACGACCACGCCGCGTACACATGGACCGACCACGACTGGCGCGGTGTTCCGCTGAGCGGGTCGCTCATCTACGAGCTGCACGTCGGCACGTTCACCAGCGAGGGAACCTTCGACGCCGCCATCGGCAGGCTTGGCCACCTCAAAGAGCTCGGCATCACGACCGTGGAGCTGATGCCGGTGGCGACGTTCCCCGGCCGCCACGGCTGGGGATACGACGGGATCAACCTGTGGGCCGTGCACGAGCCGTACGGCGGCCCGGACGGGCTGAAGCGCTTCGTCGACGCCTGCCACGGCGAAGGGCTGGGCGTGCTCCTCGACGTGGTCTACAACCATGTCGGGATCGGGAACCGGCTGCCCGACTTCGGGCCGTACTTCACCGACGCCCACACCACGCCGTGGGGTCCGGCGGTCAACCTGGACCAGCCAGGCTCGGACGAAGTGCGCGCGTTCCTGATCGGCAACGCGCTGATGTGGCTTCGCGACTACCACCTGGACGGGCTCCGGCTCGACGCGGTGCACGCGCTGGCGGACCAGCGGGCGACGCACTTCCTCGAGGAACTGACCGTCGAGGTCCGGACGCTGGAAGCCGCGCTCAACCGCGACCTGGTGCTCATCGCCGAATCCGACGCCAACGATCCCCGGCTGGTCTCCGCCCGCGAGGCCGGCGGGTATGGGCTCGACGGCCAGTGGAGCGACGACTTCCACCACGCCGTCCACACGGCGGTGACCGGCGAACGGCAGGGTTATTATGCCGATTTCGCCACCGTTACAGCGTTGGCCAAAATATATAAACAGGCCTTTTTTCATAACGGCGTCTGGTCTTCTTTCCGGGGACGTAGTCACGGCCGCCCGGTCGACGTGCACCGTCTTCCCGCCTCCCGGTTCCTGGGCTACCTCCAGGACCACGACCAGGTCGGCAACCGGGCGACCGGCGACAGGATGCCCGCCGCGGCCGCCCGGGTGGGCGTCGGCCTGGTCCTGACCAGCCCGTTTACGCCGATGCTGTTCATGGGCGAGGAATGGGGCGCGGACACCCCGTGGCAGTATTTCACCGACCACATCGATCCCGGCCTGGCCAAGGCGGTCGCCGAAGGACGCAGGCGGGAATTCGCCGCGCACGGCTGGAGCGCGGCCGACGTGCCCGACCCCCAGGACCAGGCGACGTTCCTGCGCTCCAAGCTGGACTGGTCACAGCCGGACCGCGAGCCGTACGCGAGCACGCTGGCCTGGTACCGGGAACTGATCGCGCTCCGCCGGGCCTGGCCCGAACTGACCGACCCCTGGCTCGATCACCTGAGCGTCACCTATGACGAGCAGGCCTGCTGGCTGGCCGTGCGGCGCGGTCGGCTGCGCATCGCGGCCAACCTGGGCGGGCAGCCGGCGACGCTCCCGCTGCCGGCTGAGGCGACGGTGCTCGCGGCCTCCTGCCCAGGTGTCACACCGCCCACGATGCCTCCCAGTTCGTTCGCGGTTTTCCTGGCGGAGAACAACGTCGTTAAAGGACAGAACGAACTTTGGTTATCGTGACTCCGGCCGCTGCGGACGCCACCCCAGCCAGCGCGAACAGCGCGGGGTAGCTGTGCCCGAGGCCAAGCACGAGGCCGGCCACGATCGGGGCGACGACCAGCGGCAGCGAGTAGCCGATGTTCAGCACGCCGAGATCCTTGGCGCGGTCGGACGCGGCCGGCAGCACCGCGGTCAGCACGGCGGGGGCGGCGGCCCAGTACGTGCCGAAGCCGAAGCCGAGCAGCGGCGCGGCCACCAGCGCCAGCGACCAGGTCGGCGAGATGACCAGCAGCAGCGCGGCCATTCCGCACGCCGCGGCGGCGCCGATCACGTACGGCTTGCGGCGGCCGGACCGGTCCGAGGCGGTGCCGCAGACCACGCCGGCGACGGCCAGCGCGACGGCGTACAGGGCCATCAGGATCAGCAGCCCGTTCTGCGGGTCGTGGTAGCGGACCTGGTCGGTGAGGAAATACAGCAGGTACAGCGTGCCGAGGTCGTTGCCCAGGTTGACCAGGAAGTGGGTCAGCCAGGCCCAGCCGAAGTCCGGGTAGGTCTTCGGCGACACCCACAGCTGCTTGAGCGCCGTGCTGATCGGCGTCCGCGGCTTGAACTGTTCGGGTAGCGCTTCGTCGGGTGTGCGCAGCGCGAAGGCGGCGGCGCCGGCCACGACGAGCAACCCGCAGGTCAGATAGCCCGCGGAGATGCCGGTCACGATCAAGATGACGATCAGTGCGCCGAGCACTGTGCCCAGCATCTGGCTGATGCCGATCAGGCCGCCGAGCGTGCCGCGCTGGTTGGCCGGCACGCGGTCGGGGATTGCCGAGGTCAGCGTGGCGAGCATGCCGCCGAGCCCCACCTGGGCCACGCACCACCCGACCGCCATCACCGGGATGTCCGGCGCGGCGGCGAGGATCGCGAGGCCGATGGCGCCGGTGGCGGCGCCGGCCAGCGTCCACGGGTGCCTTCGGCCATATTTGGATGTGGTTCGATCCGAGTGTGCGCCGACGATCGGGTTGGCGATCAGCGACGCGATCGCGCCCGCCGCCATCACGACGGAGAACAGCGCCGCTTTGTCGGCCCGGTGCAGCGACTGGACCTGTTCGGGGAGCAGCACCTGGATCGGCGCATAGATCGCCAGCCACAGTCCGACGTTCGCGGTGAACAGCAGCGCGATCCAGCCAGGCCGGACCGGCGTGACCGGCTCCGCCAGCGCGGCCGGCACCGCCTGGGCCGTCGTCGCCTCAACAGCCTCATCCATCACAGTCCCTCCTTCCCCGCGACGGGGTGAATGTGCCATCGCACCCCCTCTGGGGGGGGACGATGGCACATTCACCCCCCGGTGGACTAGCCGAAGCACTGTCCCTCCCCGCGGTACGTGGGGACGGGCGTGACCTCGCTGCCGGCTGGGTCAAGGGCCTGGTAGCGCGTGAAGCGCTCGGCCAGTTCGCCGGCCTTGGCGTGCCGCATCCACACCCGGTCCCCTACGTGGAGGGCCATCGCCGATGGACCGCGTACCGGCGTCTGGACCTCGCCGGCCCCTTCCGTGGCGGTGAGCTTGAGGCCTGGCGGGAGATACGGCCGGGGCAGCCGATCCTTCGTCCCGGTCCCGGAGGCCAGGTAGCCGCCGGTGAACAACGTGGCGATGCCGGGTTCCGGCTTCCTGGTCACGGACAGCGCGTAGACGAGCGCGGGGTGCGGCCTGAACCTGGTGTAGGCGTCGAACAGGGTCGGGCCGACCAGGCCAGAACCGGCGGCCAGTTCGGTGACGGAGCTGTCCTGCCTGGTGGTCTCCAGGCTGCCGGTCCCGCCGCCGTTGACGAACTCCAGGTCCGCGATGCTCCTGATCAGCTCGACGGCCGCGGCTCTGCGCTCGTGTAGTTCTCTGACGGAACGCTCCTGGATCAGGCGAACCGCCCTGGCCTTGAGCGGTTGTCCGGGAGGAGCGTCGCCGAGGCCCGCGACCTGGCCCTCGTAGCCCATGACGCCGACGAGCCTGAAGCCCTTGTGGCCGATGATCGCCCTCGCGAACTGGAATGCCTGCTGGGGGGTGTGCAGCGGGGACCGGCGCGTGCCGATGTGGACGTTCTTCGCCGGGCGCCAGGAGACGTCCAGGTCCAGGCAGACCCGGATTTCGGGATGGTCCTGACCGAGGACGCTCGTCACCAGGTCGAGATGGGCCTGCTCGTCCACCATGATCGTGACATGCCGCCGTGCCTTTTCGTTGGTGGCCAGGCTGTGCAGGGCCCGGTAGTCGACGGTCGGGTACGCCACCAGGATGTCCTCGCTCATGCCATGTTCGTGCAGCCAGAGGGCCTCGGGCAGGGAGTAGCACATCAGGCCGTGGTAACCCGGGTGGGCGAGGGCGCGCTCGATCAGGAAGCGGCATCTGACCGACTTGGTGGCCAGCCGGATCGGCTTGCCGGCGGCACGTCTGGCCATATCGTCGGCATTGCGGTCGAATGCCTCCAGGTCGATCAGCGCCAGCGGCGGATCCAGGTGCGCGGTGGCTTTGTCGTAACGAGCATGTCTCGCTTCGAGGTCAGACGGCATGTCTCGGAGAGTAGACGGTGCGGGGCCCGCATGGGAATACTCTCCAGTAATGAGAACTACGTGGCGGAATTGGGCCAGGACCGCGTCGGCTACCCCGGCGCGGTGGTATCGGCCCACAAGCGTCTCCGGCATAACAGAGGCCGTGAAGGCCGCCGCGGCCGGCGGCCTGACCGTGCGGGCACTGGGCAGCGGGCATTCGTTCACGCCGATCGGGGTGTGCGATGGAGTCGCCCTCGACCTGTCGGCGTGGACGGGTGTGGCCTCCGCAGACGCTGGCAGCGGCGTGGTCACCGTGCGGTCCGGGACGACGATCCGCGCGCTGAATACGGCGCTGGACGGCCTGGGCCTGGCCATGGCCAACCTCGGGGACATCGACGCGCAGACGATCGCCGGGGCGCTGGCCACCGGGACGCACGGAACCGGTTCGGGCCTGGGCGGGTTGGCCACGCAGGTGCTGGGGTTCGAGCTTGTGCTCGCCGACGCGTCGGTGGTGCTGTGCTCGGCCACGGAGCGGCCCGACCTGTTCGCGGCCGCGCGGGTCGGGCTGGGCGCGCTGGGCGTGGTGACCACCGTGACGTTGCAGTGCGTTCCGGCGTTTTCCCTGATTGCGGACGAGCGGCCGGTCCCGCTGGAAGAGGTGCTCGGGTCGTTCGATTCGCTGGCGGCGGAGAGCGACCACTTTGAGTTCTACTGGTTCCCGTATGGCCGCAACGCGCTGGTCAAGCGCAACAACCGCGTGATTGACGGGCATCTCGGATCCGTGGATATGCCGCCGCCGATGTCGCCGTTGCGGCGGTTCTACGAATTCGAGCTGATGGAGAACACTGCCTTCGGCGCGCTGTGCCGGGCCGGGCGCACGGTGCCGCGGCTGATCCCGTCGCTGAACAGGTTCTCGTCGTCGATGTTGTCACAGCGGTCGTATACCGCCGTGTCGCACGAGGTGTTCGTGACGCCCCGGCGGGTGCGCTTCGTGGAGTCGGAGTACGCGGTTCCACGTGAATCAATACTCACCGTGCTCGGTGAGCTGCGATCCGCCGTGCCGCGACTGGCGTCGCCGGTCATGTTCCCGGTCGAGGTCAGGGTGGCGGCCGCCGACGACGTCTGGTTGTCAACCGCCTACGACCGCGCGTCGGCTTATGTCGCCATCCACCAGTACGCCGGCCTGCCCTATGAGGAGTACTTCGATACCTTCGAGTCCATCGTCGCGTCTGTTGGCGGCCGGCCGCACTGGGGCAAAATGCACTCCCTGGACGCCGAGCGGCTGCGGCACCTGTACCCTCGCTTCGACGACTTCCGCCGGGTCCGCGCCGAAGTAGACCCCGAAGGCCGTTTCGCCAACCCCTACCTAACCCGCGTCCTGGATCCGTGAAGGTGCCGTTGCCCGGATATGACTGTTATGCGCCTGTGGCCCGTGGCACGCCACCGATTTGCCCGGATATGCCCGTTATGCGTCTGTGGTTCGTCCGCGCTCGCCGCTTCTGCGCGCCCGACATATCAGCCTTTGTCCCCTTTCCTGGAACGCACAGCGTGGAAGAATAGAGCCTTGCGGAAGTTTAGGCGCCGGTTTCCGGCGCCTTTTCTTCCAGAAGGCTCCCATCTTCCACAGAATGGCTGCTTCCGTGCCGACTATGTGATGATACGTGTAATTACAGTAACTAGGCTGCCAGCCCATTCTGACGAAGGTGCCATGCCGCAAACACGCCTAATCGGGAGCGCTTGCGATTTCAGATCGCAGGTAATACTACGGTGGCAGCGCGGCGAGCGGAGCGAGCGTCGCGGGGCCGCCCGCTGACCACGGTGGCAGCGCGCGGGCCACGGCCCGAGCCGTGAACGACCGGCTCAGCAGCTTCCTGAGCCGGGTGTGTTCCGGGGGATCCATGTTCAGCATCATCTTGCGGACGTACCGGAGCGCCTCGGGCGTGGCCGGATCGCGGATCTGCGTCGCTCCCACCGCGGAGGAGAACAGTTGCGGGGCGGGTGAGCACCGATTCGACGTCCGCGTGCCGGAGAACCAGCCAGAACCCCGGTCCGCCCGGCCAGCCGAGCACCGGCTTCTCGTCAACTCACACCACGGGAGCCTCGCGGCGCAGCCGGGCCAGCGCGCCGAACGGCACGCCCGTCACGTACGTGGCCGGATCGAAGATGACCTCGGTATCTGTCATCGCAGCCGGAGATGTTCTTCGACCGAGGTGGCTAGGGCGACCGGGGTCTCGAACATCGGGTAATGGCCGGCGTTGGCCAGGACGATCATCTCGGCGTTGGGGAAATGCTGGAGCCACGTCTGCCGCATGAGGTCCGCGCCCAGCGCCGGGTCGTGCTCGCCGGCGATCACCCGCACGCGCGCCGGGTTGCCCTTCACCTGGCCGGAGAAGTCGGTCTTGGCCCATGACGGGAGGTAGGCGGCGAACGCCCGAACGGTTGACTGCTCCAGCGAATGCCGTACCAGGCTGTCGATGAAGACCGGGGTCAGCCGGCTCCCGGTGGTGAAGTTGATGATCGTCGCCCGGTTGCCGGGGTTCTCGGCAGCACCGTCGAACAGGGCCCAGCTCTGATCGTCGAACGGCACGCCGGACGCGGGGACCGGGTTGACCGCCACCATCATCCGCACCCGGCCGGGCGCCTGGAGCAGCACCTGGGCGATCGCCTTCCCGCCCATGGAGTGGCCGACCAGCGAGAAACGATCCCAGCCCAGTTCGTCGGCCAGCGCGATCGCGTCCGCGGCCGCTTCCTCCATGGTGAACTCGCCGCTGACGTCCTTACGACCGCCGTAACCGCGTAGGTTCATGAACGCATAGGTGAAGGCGGAGCCGTCGAGATGATCCGGCAGCGACCCCCATCCGTAAGCCGAGCCGAACCACCCGTGCAGGGCGATGACGTGATGATCCCCGGAACCTACGGTCACATACGGACTGGCCATCTCGTTCTCCGCCCTATCACGGCTACGCTGCCGCGGCTACGCTGTCTGCACTGAAACTCTAGTCACGAGATGGTGAGCGAAACCACGCAGAAGCGGGTATTACTCCACCGATGCGGTGGCTTATCAAGCGGTTCCCGGGCAAACGGGGGGATGACGCATGACCTTAAGCTGGGAGGCGCTCGCCGGGCTGGACGCTTACCGGATCATCGAAATACCCCGCCACGGCCAGGCAACCGACGTCACACACGAGCCACATCACGTCAGCGATCCCGGGTACGCGCAGCGTGTCGCGGCCCTGGTCGGGGCGTACCACGCGATGGCCCACGCCGGCGGTGAGCGGCCCGCTCCGCTGGCCTTCGGGTGGGTCCGGCACGACGAGGGCGGCCCGATCCAGATCCTGGCCGCGGGCGACGCCATCGTCGGCAGCGGAACGGACACCGAAACGCTGCTTACCCTGCCCGCCAGCGCCCGGGCTCAGCCGCTCGAACCCGGCCGCCTGGCCGGGCTGATGGCCCGGCTGCCCGCGTGGCGTGCCATCGACGGAAACCACGACGGGCTGATCGAAGACAAGGACGCCCGCCAGCGTCCGCCACCGTCCTGGGAAGACGGCCTGCTGGGGGTGTGGCCGAAGCCGTTCGCTTTCCTGGTTTTTGTCACGCCGGTCAGCGGCGACGACGTGGCGCGGGAAGCGGATGACATCGCCCGGCGCGAGGGGCTCGCCAACGGTGACGCGGACAGGTTCCCCGATCGCGCCGTCGCCGCCCAGCGCCTCAGCCTGCGGCACAAGGAGCTGCGCAACGGGCTGTCGACCGGATTCTGGCGGGTGCGCATGATGGCCGGCGGCGCGGACCCGGCCGCGGCGTCGCGGGTGGCCGGCCTGGTGTGCGCGGCGACCAACCTGAACGGGCTGCCTTACGTGCTGCGCCCGGCCGACGGCGAGCCGCTCGGCCTGGCCGATCTGCTGACGGCCAGCAAGGACGAATTCCTGGCCAGTGCCGAGCTGGTGGCCGCGCTGACCAGGCCGCCGGAACGGGAGATACCGGGCATACGGCTCGCGCTGAAGCCCGATTTCGACGTCACCCAGGAGCAGGCCGGAACCCGTGAGGCGATCACCCTCGGCGACGTGCTGGACCGCGATGGTCGGCCGGCCGGTTCGCTGCGCCTCCCGCTCGACTCGCTGAACCGGCACGTGTTCGTCAGCGGCGCCACCGGGGCAGGCAAGTCGCAGACCATCCGTGGCCTGCTCGAAGCCGCCACCAGCAAAGGCATCCCGTGGCTGGTCGTCGAGCCCGCCAAGGCGGAATACCGCCTGATGGCCGCCAGGCTGGCGGCCATCGATGGGGCCGAGGTGGTGCGTATCAGGCCGGGCGAGTCGGACGCGATCGCGGCCGGAGTCAACCCGCTCGAACCCGCGCTCGACGAACAGGGCAACCGGTTCCCGCTCCAGACGCACGCGGACCTGGTGAAGGCCCTGTTCATCGCGTCGTTCCGATCCGAGGAGCCGTTCCCCCAGGTGCTCAGCGCGGCGCTGACCAGGGTGTACGAGGAAGCAGGATGGGACCTCGCGCTCGGCGAGTCGCTGACGTCCGACACGAGCCCCGGCTACCCGAACCTCACCGACCTCCAGCGAACCGCCGAACGTGTGGTCAACGAGGTCGGCTACAGCCAGCGCGTCACCGATGACGTCCTCGGCTTCATCCGGGTCCGGCTGGCCAGCCTGCGCATGGGCACCACGGGCCGGTTCCTCGAGGGCGGCCACCAACTCGATTTCTCGAAGTTGCTACAAACGAACTCGGTGCTTGAGATCGAGGACGTTGGTGACGACCGGGACAAGGCGTTCCTGATGGGAACCGTCCTGATCAGGCTGGCCGAGCACCTGCGAATGGCGCACCGCGCGGCCGGGGCGGCGCCGAAGGCCGGGCTCCGCCACATCACGGTCATCGAAGAGGCACACCGGCTGCTGCGCCGTCCCGAACCCGGCAGCACCACCGGCGGGGCGGCCGAACACGCGGTGGAGATGTTCGCCGGCCTGCTGGCGGAGATCCGTGCCTACGGCGAAGGCCTAGTGATCGCCGAGCAGATCCCGGGCCGGCTCATCCCCGATGTCATCAAGAACACGGCGGTGAAGATCACTCACCGGTTGCCCGCCGCGGACGACCGCGACGTGGTCGGCGCGACGATGAACCTGACGCAGGCGCAGAGCCGCTACCTGGTCACGATGCGGCCCGGTGAGGCGGCGGTGTTCACCGACGGGATGGACTACCCGCTGCTGGCGCGCCTGCCGGACGGAACGGTCCAGGAGGCCGCCACCGACGCCGACTGCGCGACGCCGGCCGCGATCGTCCATCCGCGCAGCATGACCTGCGGCACCGAATGCGTCGGGCGACCCTGCACGCTTCGTGACATGCGGATCGCGCAGCGGGTGCTGGACGAATACCCGGGCATCAGGCTGTGGGCGGAGTTGTCGGTGCTCGGCCATCTCTCCGGCTGGCCGATGCCGATTCCGAAGACGACGCTGCTCGCCCTGCTCCAGATGATGCCGGTCCGGCTACGGGACTGCGCGATCTCGCATGCTGTGGATACAGCGGTCAACTCGCGGACCGGGGTCATCTCCTCCCGGGTCAGCCCGGTCGGCCTGGCCTCGCATGTCAGCACCGCGATGCGGGCGCGGATCTCCCGCGGAAGCTGGCTGTGCCAGCGGGAAGAGCCGCGGTGGCTGGCCCCGGCCTACAAGTGGGCGCTGGTGCTGGACGCGCTGAAAACCTACGACCGGAAGACGCCGGGATCGGGCCCGCATCCGCGTAGTGCGGAGTGGGAGCGGACCTACGGCCAGGCGATCACCGGAGATACCTGTGCGCGGCAGGTCGGTGTCGTTCAGCGCTGGTATGACGCGGCGCAGCGGGATGCGTGGGAGATGCGGACCATCGCCTTCGGCGTGGACGCGCCGTCGGCCATCGAGCGCGGGGTCGGCGCCATCTCCGAGGACGACGACTTCGAGGAACGGCTCACCGGGTACCTCGACCAGTTCATCGACTGCCGCTGGCCCCGCCTGTACCTGACCGCCGACCTGGCGTTATCCCGGTACGCCGGGAATAGGCGCGTGGCGCCGCGTCGGCCATACCCGTCTTCGCCGGAACGCTCCGGCCAGCCTGGGCGATCTACGTGTATCGCTATATAGCGGCCGCGAGGCCCGATCACTTCACGGAAAAATAGGAGCCCTCTGGAAGAAAAGGCGCCGGAAACCGGCGCCCTCTTTTCCGTGAGACCCTTTTCTTCCACGTCATCCCGCGACCCGGCTGGATAGGCCCCGCCCTCAGCGTGACGATGGCGCCATTCATCGCGCTGAGTGGGGGGTTTGTCCGGTTCCAGTGTCATCAATGGCGCCATCGAGTCGCAAGAGCTCAGTTCCCAGCAGGCACGAAGCCGTCTCCGCCCGCGGCCCGTGTTGGCGGCGCGGCGATTAGCGTGGAAATTCCGTGCTGGACGGAAATAAACACGTCGTATTCGTACATCAGATTTCCGCGCAGCACCAATTTTCCGTCTTAATTGGCGCCTCTATTTGAATAATCGACGCATACCGCTCAATCCGGGCAACGATCCGGAGCGCGCGCGGGGAGGCGCCGGCCCAGCGTGACCCGGCCTGCCCGCACCCCGGCCTGCTCGCAACATGTCGGCCCTGGAAGCGCCGGTTGAAGACGAGACGTCCGGTCCGTAGTCTTCAGCCCCGGCGGCGATGCTTACCAGCCTGCCGCGTCTGGCTTGGCTGGCGGGGTCGGGAAGCCGAACGAGCCGCGGCTGGCGCCGATGGAGGTGATGTCGGTGATGTTCGACGCGGTGGCGGAGCCGCCGCTGACCGTGGCGGTCACGAAGACGGAGTCGTTGGCCTTCACCGCGCCGATGCCCGCCGATTCCGCGTTCACCTCAGTGGACCCCGTGACGGCATACGTGGCCGTGTACCCGTCGGCGCTCTTGACCGTGATGGACGTCGAGCTGACCGAGGTCACGGTGCCGCGCTGGACGTCCACCGTCTGATATCCACCGCCCGATTTCGGCACGGTGAGCTGGCCGTGAACAGCGCCGCCGATACCGCCGATCCCCAGCCCGCCCATGCCCATGCCGCCGAACCGGTGCGGCTCCGGTCTGGCGGGAGCAGTAGAACTGGCCGAAGGAGAGGGAGACGGGGTCGGGGACGTCACGGACTGACTCGTGGTCTGCGCCGCGGCCGGGCTTCCCGGGTGAGCGACGGCGTAGGCAACGCCTGCGCCGCCGACGAGCGCGGTCCCGGCGACACCGACGAAGATGGCATAACTTCGCAACCTCATACCTTAAAAGTCGGCGCCGAAGTTGAAGCTAAGCTAAGGGCCACCCCATAGGTTCCTGAGCTTCATGCACAGGCTGTCCACGGCCTTGTCCACACCACAATCCACAGAGGTGTGCACTACGTTGCCAATGGCAGCTTGCTTCCTGCGACGTCGTCCGGCGCGCTATCCACAGCACGTCCCTGTGGATAACTTTTCACGCATACCCAGACCAGCGCGACCGTGGCGAGCAGCCGGATGGCCGGGGTCAGCCACATGCCGTTGAACTGGCCGAGGTCGTACAGCCAGTGCGGCTGGACCGGACGATCGACGGCGATCACGTAAACGGTGGCGCCCGCCAGCAGCCGGATTATCACCACCCAGTCAAGCAGTGCTGGTTCCGGGGGGGACGACCCCTCTGTGCTGCTCTGACGGGGGGATGCCATCCCCCCGTGCCCCCCTGGCCAAGCCTTCGGCGACGAGGCCGTGTACAGGGCGAGCAGGCTGATCGCCATGACGTCGTACCACGGCCGTTGGAACGCGGTGACGAACAGCCAGGCCAGGCTCAGCCCCAGCGCCGGCGCGAGCGCGGGGAACTGCGGAGTGCGGTCGGGCAGGCGGAGTATCGCCAGCACGGCGATGGCGGCGAAGAGCAGGTAGGCGACCAGTTCCAGATGGGGCGGCACGTCGTTGACGTCGAACTTCGTATATCCGAGCACCGGCCGCCAGAACAGCTGGTACATCGTGTCAAAGGTGATGCCGGGGCCGCGGGTGACCAGCGCCTTGATGGCCGAGGACCCGGCCAGCAGGTAGGCCGGCAGCGCGATCACGACGAATCCGGCCGCCGCGGCGGCGAGCGCCCGGATCGAGCGGCGGCACGCCCAGGCGACCGCGAGGCCCAGCAGAGCGTACTCCACCTTGACGCCTGTGGCCAGGCCGATCAGCGCGCCAGCCGCGGCCGCCCCGGCGAGGGCCATATCACGCCGTACCATGATGACCGCCGCCAGGCCGAACACCGCTGACAGCCCGTCGATGTGTCCGGCCGCGACTATCTCCCACAGCACCAGCGGATTCGCGGTCCACAGCAGGTGGGCGCGCAGCCGCGGGGCGGGATCGCGGCGCAGCATGCGGTCCAGGACCAGCGCCACCGCCGCGAAGCAGATCAGCTCGATAAGCTTCAGCCAGAACGTGATGTGCGCGACCGAGACCCCGCCGAGCCTGGCCGCGATCCACTCGGTTCCGGTGGCGACCGGCCCGTACACCGAGACCCGGTCCTTCCACAGACCCGGGATGACCTGGATGGCCTGGCGGCCGACCGGGTCGCCGATGGCCGCCAGTTGATGCGGGGTCATCACGTACGGGTTTTTGCCGATGAGCGCCATCCGGCCGTAGGCCGCGTAGGACACGGCGTCGGTCGAGCCCGCCGGGGGCAGCACGGTGAGCACCACGGCGGCGAGCACGCCGAGGCCGATGAGCCAGTGGACGGGCAGCCGGCCACCACGGGCGACCGCGGCCAGCCCGGCGATGATGCCCGCGGCACCCATGGCCATCGCGACCCACATCGAGACGATCGTGAACGTCGCGGTGAAGTGCAGTGAATGCCACCACGGCGGGCCGCTGGTCCCGTACACGCGGGGAACTGAAAGGCTGGGTCCCCCGGCCGAGATCACGATCATGATGAGGATCGATACCGCGATCGCCGCCACGCCCAGCAGTGTTTCCCTCCGCGCCAAGGCCTCGCTGCGCTCGGCCGGCTTGGAGCCGCGGCGGGAATTGCCGCCCCTCCGGGACGGCAACCGCCGCGGCATTTCCCGCCGCGGCGGGCGCCCGTCGGTCTCGCTCACCAGATCCGCCAATGCCTGCCAGAGTTTCCGTGCCGCCTGTTACCTGACCGCAGAGTCTACTGGTGATGGCCCGAACGGGGATGCCCGCGGCGCAACTGAGCTAAGCACAGTTCGCCGCGGGCATTCGCTGACTACCTACCTGATGTGGTCACCTGACCGTTCACCTGGTTCATTGAACCCTCCTCGGACGAGGCCGGCTGCCCGGTCTCGTCCGACGCACTGTCCGCCGCGTGCTTGGCGTCCGCTGTGGCGTTCTGATAACGCCGCATGGTCACCACAGCCGCGGAGCCCGCCGCGGCCACGGCGGCCCCGATGCCGAGCAGCCACCGCCAGTTGAGCAGCCTCCGGATGCCGGTCTTTCCAGCCGGGACCGGCTGAACCTGCTCAGCGGCGCGGTGCAGCGCGGACGACACCTTGGGCGCCGTCGCAGTGATGACGTCCGCCGCGCCGTGCATGCGCGGCGCGGCCCATCCGCGTGCGCCGCGAGCGCCTTGTTTCACCCCCTGGGCAGCGGTTGTTCCTGCTTGCCGGGCCTGCGTGCCCGCCCGTCGTGCCTGCGGGATGGCCTGCGCGGCGACGTCCCGTGCGCGGTCGCCGATCGAGGCCTGCTTGCTCATCGAGCGGCCGTTTCTCATTAGGGACACTTTCTACCTCCCGAGCGTTATCCCGTCTTGACAAACTTCCCAGCTATCTGGCGTTCAACCATCCCCTCAACTGGGTGAGGTAAGTTCAAGGCATGACTCAGACGCTTACCGCGACGCTGCACACGAGCGAGGGACGGGTCGTTTTGCGGCTGTATCCCGACCATGCTCCGAAGACGGTCCGCAACTTCGTGGAGCTCGCGGAGGGCGGGCGGCAGTGGACGCACCCCGCTACCGGCCAGTCCAGTAACGCCAAGCTGTATGACGGCACGATCTTCCACCGGGTCATCCCGGACTTCATGATCCAGGGCGGCGATCCGCTGGGTACCGGGACCGGGGGCCCAGGCTACAAGTTCGCCGACGAGATCCACCCTGACCTGCAGTTCAGCCGGCCCTACCTGCTGGCGATGGCCAACGCAGGGCCGGGCACCAACGGGTCGCAATTCTTCATCACCACTGGGCCGACCCCGTGGCTCAACGGCAGGCACACCATCTTCGGTGAGGTCATCGAGGGCAGCGACGTGGTGGACCGGATCAGCCATGTCAAGACCGGCAACCAGGACCGCCCGGTGGAGGATGTGGTGATCCAGTCCGTCACGGTGGACCGCGGCGCCCCAGACTAGGACAACCCGGAGTAGTACCACACAGAGTAGGACGACCGAGTTGACCACACCCGGCGAGGTTCCCACCTGTTACCGCCATCCTGGCCGGGAAACGTACGTGTCCTGCGTACGGTGCGGACGCCATGCGTGCCCGGACTGCATGCGGGCCGCCTCGGTCGGCCAGCAATGCGTGGAATGCGTCAAAGCGGGCGGGCAGAGCGCGCCACCCGCCCGCACCGCGTTCGGCGGCCGTGTCGCGTCCGGCGGTGGCCGTCCCGCCGTAGGCGCGATCGTCACCTTCTCCCTCATCGCCATAAACGTCGGGCTGTTCATCGTCGAACTGGCCAAGCCGTCGCTGGCCACCGACTGGGGCATGGTCGCGGGCTACACCCAGGACGGTTCACCGCACGGGGTGGTGGCCGGCGAGTGGTACCGGCTGATCACCTCGGCTTTCCTGCCGCCCGCGGTGACCGGCGGTGGCGGGCTGGGCGGTCTCGGGTTCATGGACATCCTGTTCAACATGTGGGCTCTGGTGTTCGTGGGCCCGGCGCTCGAGCGCCTGCTCGGATCGCTGCGATTCCTCGGCGTGTACGTGGTCAGCGCGTTGGGCGGATCGGTGATGTATTACTACCTCGCCGCGCCCAACGCCATAGCGCTAGGCGCGTCCGGGGCCATATTCGGGCTGTTCGGAGCGTGGTTCGTGGCGTCCAGGCGGCTCCGCCTCGACGCTCGCGGCATCTCCACCCTGATCGTGATCAACCTGGTGATCAGCTTCGTGTGGCGGAGCACCATCGCATGGCAGGCTCACGTCGGAGGGCTGCTGGCCGGCGCGCTGCTCACCGCGGCCTACGCCTACGCGCCGCGGAAGAACCGTGGCCTCCTCCAGGTGGCCGCGACCGCGGCAATCGTCGCGCTGATCGTCGTGGCTGTGGCGATCAGGACCCACCAGCTACAGCGTTAGCTAACCGGGCGAGGATCCGCCTAGCGCCAGCGGGTGGCCAGGGCCAGTCCGGCGATGATGAAGGCGAAGCCCACCACCAGGTTCCACGAGCCAAGGGCCGAGATGCCCGGGACGCCGTTCTGCGTCGTGTAGAACACCACGATCCAGGCGAGGCCGAGGACCAGGCAGCCCACGATGGCGGGTGCGACCCACGGCGCGCTGACCTTCCGCCGTGCCGTCTTCGGCGGCGGGGGAGTGTAAACCGCTTTATGGCGGACGCGCGACTTGGGCACCACGGCCTCCCGGGAGAAGAAACTCGTTTTCTGCGGACCTAAGCGTAGCCTCTTCGCGGCGTCCTTGCCGCCGGTAACATCTCGCTATGCGACAGACACTCAGGGTTACTGGCGAAAGCCTGCTGACCATCGGGGCCGTCATCCTGCTATTCGTCGCCTACCTGCTGTGGGGGAGCGCCTTGCGCGCCGCGTCGGCGCAGCGCCAGTTCACGAATGAACTGAACGAACAGTGGCTCCACGGACCGCACCCCGGATCCGCCACGCGGGGCGACATAATCCACATGCTTCCCGAGCGGTTCAGCGTGGCGACCGGGCAGCCGTTCGCGTTCATCCGGATCCCCGCGTTCGGCCAGGATTGGCGGTTCACCGTGATCCAGGGCACGGATCTCGCTCAGCTCAACGTGAGCCCCGGACACGTGCCGGGTACCGGCTGGCCTGGGCAACGGGGGAACTTCGCGGTGGCGGGTCACCGGGTGACGTCGGGCAACCCGTTCTGGTCGCTGCCGTCGCTGAAAGATGGCGATCTCATCTACATCCAGACCCGGCTGAACGACTTCACTTACCGCGTGACCGGCAAGAGGTGGGTGTCGCCTTCGGACTTGAGCGTCCTCGACGCGGTACCCGGTCACCCGGGCCAGCCGCCGGCCAAGCGGCTGATCACGCTGATCACCTGTGACCCCGCGTGGACCGGCACTTACCGCGTGATTGTCAGCGGCGTCCTGATCGCCGCCCGTCCCCGCTGAAGGAGCCTCGATGTATGTGTGGATATGGCGGCACCTGCCCGGGACCACTGCCGTCCGGGTGGCCACGACGACCGTGCTCGGCCTCGCCGTGGCGGCGGCCCTGTGGTTCTGGGTGTTCCCCTGGGCCGCCAGCCACCTGCCTATCGACGGAATTAGCTTCTTACCGAGGAAGCCGTTACTGCCCTGGCGGGGGCGAGCCGAGCGAGTTGGTGGCCGACCCGCTCGGGCTCGGCGTCGGCGACGCGCTCGGCGAGGCGCCGTTCTGGACGTAAATGGTGACGGTAGAGCCCGTCGGCGCCGTCCCGCCGGACGGCTGCTGCTGGAAGACGGTCCCGTTCTGATACTGCGACGGCCCCTGGCCCTGCTGTGGACTGACCTGGAACCCGGCCTGCTTGAGGATCTGCGTAGCCGTCTGCTGCGAGTCTCCGACCACCGACGGGACTCCGACGCCGCCACCGCAGATCGTGAGCGTGACGGTGGAACTGGCAGATACGGACGTCCCGCCCGCTGGCGACTGGCTCTCCACCGTGTTCGCTGTCCCCGTGCAGGCCGAGTCGGTTTTCGTCGCGGGCTGGAGGTGAGCGTTCGTAATAGCCTGCTCGGCATTCGTGGTCGACTGACCCTTCACGTCCGGCACCTGAACCTGAGTCTGGCCGCTGGAGACGTACAGGATGACGTTGGAGTTCTTCGCGACCGAACTGCCCTCGGTGGGACTGGAGCTGATCACGTCGCCCTTGGTCACGCTGTTGCTGGCCTGGGGCTGGATGCTGGCCTGAAGATGATTCTGCTGAAGCAGCCGCACGGCCGCCGTCTGGGAAAGGCCGTTGACCTGAGGCACGAACGTGTTGCCGCTGTTCCCGCCGAGCAGGTAGTAGGCCACGCCGCCGACGACACCCAGGACCAGGAGCAGGCCGACAACCCAGGGGATCCAGCGGCGACCACCGCCACCGCCGTGGCGCGGGTAGCGGTCGTCGTATTCGTCGTACTCGACCGGCGGGATCTGACTGGTGGCGCCGGCCATCATCGTGTCCGCGCCCATCCGCTGGGTCCGCGGTCCGTACATGTCCATCCGGGTCGGCGCCGGCGCCGCGATCGGCATACCCGAGGCCGCCCGCTGCAGGTCCGCGCGCATCTCCGCGGCGTTCTGGTACCGGTCCGCTGGGTTCTTCGCCATAGCCTTCAGCACGATGGCGTCCGCCCACGGCGGGATATCCGGATCGATCCGGGACGGCGGGATCGGGTTCTCCCGCACGTGCTGGTAGGCGATCGCCACCGGGGAGTCGCCGGTGAACGGCGGCCGGCCGGTCAGCAGTTCGTACAGCAGGCAGCCGGTGGAGTACAGGTCGCTGCGGGCGTCCACCCGCTCGCCCCGGGCCTGCTCGGGTGACAGGTACTGCGCGGTGCCGATGACCTGAGCGGTCTGTGTCATCGTGGCCTGGGCGTCGCTCATCGCCCGGGCGATGCCGAAGTCCATGACCTTGATGTCGCCGTTACGGGTCACCATCACGTTGCCGGGCTTGATGTCCCGGTGCACGATACCGGCCTGATGGCTGTACTCCAGAGCGCGCAGCACGCCGTCGATGATCTCGATCGAGCGTTCCGGTAGCAGCCGGTGACCCTCCTGTAGCAGGTCCCGGACCGTGCGGCCGTCAACGTATTCCATCACGATGTACGGCACCGGCACGCCGGTCGCCATGTCTTCGCCGGTGTCGTAGACCGCGACGATCGACGGGTGGTTGAGCGAGGCCGCGGACTGCGCCTCGCGGCGGAATCTCGCCTGGAACGTCTGGTCTCTGGCGAGATCCGCACGGAGCGTCTTGATCGCGACGATCCGGTCAAGCCTTATGTCACGGGCCCGGTACACCTCGGCCATGCCGCCGCGCCCGACGACGCCGTCGAGTTCGTAGCGGCCACCGAGCAACCGTGGCTGTGTCATGTCTCGCACTGTGCCAAACCACCCTGCGTTTGTTGCTGGTATCGTCAGGCCCTTGCGGCCTTTGTTATCAACTTGTTGGAGTCGGTGTGCTCGTCGTCGGAGCCGGACTGGTCGGCGGCGACGATGACGGTGGCGACGAAGTCGGACTCGACGGTGGCGACGAACTCGGCGGGGGCGGAGTCGTCGGCGGCGTGGTCGCCTTCTTCGACTGGTGCGGCGCCGCACTCTTCTTGGGCTTGGCCAAGACGGTCGGCGACTGCGTCACCGCACTCGGGCTGCTCTGCGACGGGCTGGGAGACCCCGGGCTGCTGCTTGACGCGGCCGGACCGGCCGGCGTGGTGGCGTTCTGCAGCGAGGTGTGACCGGGATCGCCGGCCGTCTTCCCGACCAGGTTGCTGCTGAGGAAGAAGCTGATCCCGGCGGCCAGGGCGCAGATCAACGCGGTCAAGCCAGCGGCCACCAGCCGGCGCCGGGGATTAGCGGCATGTGACGTCGCACGGGGACGCCGTTCGTGGTAAATCTGGTTTTCCATCCGCGTGGCGGCGGCATCGGGCGCGGATGGCAGATCGGCGCGAGTCGGGTCGGCACGCGGTATCGGGTCGGTACCGGGCGCCGGCGGCCGCCGGGCATCTCGCGGTCCGGGAATGCCCATGGTCAGGGCTTCGCGGAGCACGCCCGCGCGGTCCGCCACCTCGCGGGCGCCGGCCGGGCGCCCGTCCGGCGTCTTGGCCAGCATAGCGTTCACCAGGTCCACGACCGGCGGCGGAACGTCCGGTGGCAGCGGAGGCACCGGGTCGTGCTTGTGGGCGTAGGCGATGGCCAGCGGCTCGTTCGCGGTGAACGGAGGACGGCCGGCCAAGCACTCGAACGCGACGACGCCGAGCGAGTAGATATCGGAGGAGGCCGTCACGGGTTCGCCGGTCGCCTGCTCGGGGGACACATACATGGCGGTGCCCATCACCATGCCGGTCTGGGTCAGGTGCGACGCCTGAGCCGCGCGGACCGCGGTCGCGATGCCGAAGTCGGTGATCTTCGCAGTTCCTCCGGGCGCCACGAGGATGTTCCCCGGCTTTATGTCGCGGTGCACGATGCCGGCCTGGTGGGCGGCGTCCAGGGCCCGGGCCGCCTGGCCGACCAGATCCAGTGTGGCGTCCGCCGACAGCCGCCCGGTCCGGGCCAGGATCGCCGACAGCGGATCGCCGTCCACCAGCTCCATGACCAGATAGGCGCCGCCGTACTCGGCCGACTCGCCGTAGTCGTACACCCGGGCGATGCCGGGGTGCGACAGGCTGGCCGCGTACCGGGCCTCAGCCCGGAACCGGGCCAGCGACGAATCGTCGCCCGCCCGCACCGTGGGCAGCAGCTTCACCGCGACCCGGCGGTTCAGCAGCTGGTCGAACCCGCGCCAGACCTCGCCCATGCCGCCGGCCGCGATGCGGTCGGTCAGCCGGTACCGGTCGGCCAGCAGGTATTCGGTCACCGTATCCCCAGGGTCGCCAGGTATGCCTTGATCACCTGCACGGCGATCGGCGCGGCCGCGGTGGCCCCGTAGCCTCCGCCTTGAATTATGACGCCGACAGCTATCTTCGGGTTGCCGAAAGGTGCGAAGGCGGTGAACACCGCGTCGTTGAGGCCGGTGTTGTGCACGCCGTTCTGTGCGGTGCCGGTCTTGCCGGCGATGTCGATGCCGCCTTCGTTGTTCTTGTTGAAGGCGAACGCGGTGCCGCCGGGGTTCTGCACCGCGGCATCCATCATCTGTCCCACGTTAGTGGCAACGCTCGGGGACACCGCCTGGTTCAGCATCGTCTGCTGGGTGGTCGTCACCGTGCTCAGGTCGCTGGCGGTGACGTTCTGAACCAGGTACGGCGTCATCAGCTTGCCGCCGTTGGCGATCGCCGCGGCGAACATGGCCTCCTGGAGCGGGGTCACCTGGTCGTCGAACTGGCCGATGGCGGAGAACGCGGTCAGCGCGAGGCCGGGCGGAATGGTGTAGTTGCTCGCGGTGACCGGCATCGGGATCTTCAGGCTCTGGTTGTTCACACCGAACGCCTGCGCCTCGTTGTTCAGGGTGTTCCCGCCGAGGTTCATGCCGATCTTGCCGAACGTGGTGTCACACGACTGAAGGAAGGCCTGGATCAGCGTGGTCCGGCCGCTGCCGTTGCCGCACGCCTCGCCCTGGTCATTGGTGAGGACGTGGGTCGTCTGCGGCAGGGTGAGCTGGGTGGGCGAGTCCACCGTCGTCTGCGGGTTGTTGGCCGTGCTGGCGTTGAAGAACGCCGAGCTGGTGACGATCTTGAACGTGGAGCCGGGCGGGAACAGGTCGTTGATCGCGTGGTTGAGCCGCGGATTGCCGGCTGCCCGCAGTGTCTTCTTGTCGTTGGCGTTGAGCGTGGTCCCGTCGTGGGTGGCCAGCAGGTTCGGGTCGTAGCTGGGGAAGCTGACCATGGCCAGGATCTTGCCGGTAGCCGGGTCGAGTGCCACCACGGCGCCGACCCGGCTGGTGCCCTGCAACGCCTGCTGCAGCCCGGCGTAGGCCGCCTCCTGGGCCTTGGAGTTGATCGTGGTGGTGACGTTCGCGCCTTTGTGCTGCTTGCCGGTGATGAGGTCGATGAAGTTACGTATCGCCAGCGACGAGTTGTTGCCGGCCAGCACCGAGTCCTCGGAATTCTCGATTCCGGACGCGCTGTACAGCGAGTCGTACCCGGTCACCGCGGCGTACAGCGGACCCTGCGGGTAATACCTCTGGTACTTGTAGATGGGGTCATTGCTCGGCTTGGACTCGGCGATGATCACGCCGTCCGAGGTCAGGATCTCGCCGCGCTGGTACTGGTTCTGGGCCTCGAGGGCGCGGGTGTTGCCCGGCAGGGCGGCCAGCTTGGCGGTATCGAAACCCTGCAGGTAGTTGATATTTATGAGCAGCACCACGAACATCACCAGGACGGCGAGCGAGAGCCTCTTCAGCGCGCGGTTCACCGTACCGTCACCACCTGCGTCAGCCCCTCGTCCTGAATCGGCCGCGGCGGCGGACGCCGCGCGGTATCGCTCAGCCTGGCCAGCACCCCGATCAGCAGCCAGCTCGCCACCAGCGACGAACCGCCCTGGGACAGGAACGGCGTGGTGATACCGGTCAGCGGGATCAGCCTGGTCACCCCGCCCACGATGACGAACACCTGGAGCGCGAGCATGAACGACAGGCCGCCGGCCAGCAGCTTGGAGAACGGATCCTTCACCGAGATCGCGGTGCGCATGCCTCGCTGCACGATCAGCCCGTAGATCAGCAGCAGCGCCATCAGCCCGGCCAGGCCGAGTTCCTCACCGAACGCGGTGATGACGAAGTCACTCTGCACCAGCGTGGTGAGATACGGCTGGCCGCCCCCCAGGCCCTTGCCGAGCAGGCCGCCCGATGCCATGCCCTCCAGCCCCTTCACCAGCTGAAACGAGCCCCCGTTGATTTCGTTGCTGGCGTACGGGTGCAGCCAGGCAGCGAAACGCACACCGACATGGGAGAACAGCTTGCTGGCCGTGAACGCGCCCACCACAAACAGGAGGAAGCCGATGAGCAACCAGGAGGTGCGCGAGGTCGCGAGGTAAAGCATGGCGACGAACAGGCCCATGAACACCGCGCTGGTGCCGATGTCGCCCTCGAACACCAGCAGTAGCAGGCTGGCCGCCCAGGCGACCAGGATCGGGCCCAGGTCGCGAGCCCGCGGCAGGTCGATGCCCAGGACGCGGCGGCCAGCCAGCGCCAGCACGTCTCGTTTGACGACCAGGTAGCCGGCGAAACTGGCGGCCAGGGCCAGCTTGGCGAACTCCTCCGGCTGGAGGGTGAAGCCAGCCAGCCGGAGCTGGATCTTGGTGCCCGGGCTGCCGGGCACCCCGCTGATGCTGGACGGCAGCAGGGCCGGCAGCGCGATCAGCGCCAGCCCGATCGCGCCGAGCGTATAGGTGTACCGCTGGAGTACCCGCGGCTCACGGACCAGCACGAGCACCGCGACGAACAAGCCGATCCCGATCGCCGAGTACAGCAGCTGATAGGTCGTCGCGGAAGCGCTCATCGGGACGTTCAGCAGCTTTCCCTGCGCGGCCAGGCGATAGGTCATTACCACGCCGAGACCGTTGAGCAGGGCGGCGAGCGGCAGCAGCAACGGGTCGGCGAACGGCGCCCACCGGCGCACGACCAGATGCGCTATTCCCACCAGCACGATGAAGCCGAGCAGGTATTCCGCCATCTTCGACGAAAGATGGTTGTTCAGCCCGTACCCCACGTTGATGAACGCGAACGCGACAATCCCCACGGCGAAGATCAGCATGGTCAGCTCGGTGCGTCGCCTGCTTCGCATGACCAGGTCCAGCTGTTCGTCCACGCCGGGTCCGTGGCTGGCGGCGGGGGTTGGCGCTGTGACGCTGCTCACTGGGCCGCCGCGGTTACGTTGGCCGGGAGCTGGTCGGCCTGGACGCCGAAAGCGGTCCACGACGGGCAGGTCACGTTGGCGGGTTTGTCGGTCGGCTCCGGCGGGGGCTTGGCGATGTTCTTGGTCGACAGGTGGTGCTTGGTCGCCTGATTCACCGCGTTGGTGTATCCGGTCTGGAGCGTCTGCCAGTACTTGAGGTCCTGGTACCACTTGTTGCACGCGTTGACCTGATTGCGGATGTTGTCCACGATCTGCTGCGCGCCGGCCAGGCTGGACGCGCTCGGCGTGTTCGCGAGCTGCTGGCGGAACTGGGTGGGGACCTGGTCCAGCATGATCCCGGTCTTGGTGTGCGGATGCGACAGGCTGATGCCGAGGACCGACTGGTTGATGCCCTGATAGATGACCACTTCGTCGCTGGAGTCGGTGGCCACGAAGTACTGGTCCTGGGTGTATCGCCAGGCGATGTAGCCGCCGCCCACGATCACCGCGACCAGCACGACAAGCGAGGTGGTGACGATGGGCCACCTCCTGCGCCCGGTGCGCCCGGTGCGGCCGCTACGGCCCCGGGCCCGGTGCCCGCGCCGCGGCTGAGTTCCGGTGGCGCCGTCCGAGCCGTTTGACCCGTTCTGCCGACGGGGGTCCGACCCGTTGGCGCTGTGCATCTCGCCGTCGTCGGGCAGGACCGGCTGTGGCGCGGTCCCGGTGCCTGCGGCGGTGCCGGCCCCGGCCGGTGTGCGATGGCCGCCGTCGAGCGCGGCGAACGGGTTGGTGCCCGGCGCCTGGGCCCGCGGGTCGCCGCCGTTCGCCGCCGCGCCGGCCAGTACCGGAGCCGTGGTCGGCCGGGTCTTCGTGGCGTCCACCACGTCGGCGACGATGCAGGTGATGTTGTCCGGGCCGCCGCCGCGGATGGCCAGGTCGATAAGCTGCCGCGCGGCGGCCTCCGGATCGCTGATGCCGGCCATCGTGTCCCGCAGCGTCTCGTCGCTGACCACCCCGGACAGCCCGTCCGAGCAGAGCAGGTACCTGTCGCCCAGGTGGGCGTCGTGCATGGACAGGTCCGGTTCGGCGACCGTGCGGCCGTCGAGGGCGCGCAGCAGCAGGGACCGCTGCGGATGGGTGGAAACGTCGTCCTCGGTGATCCGCCCCTCGTCGACCAGCGACTGGACCAGCGTGTGGTCGTGGGTGATCTGGTACAGCTCGCCATCACGCAGCAGGTAACCGCGGGAGTCGCCGATGTGGCACACGGCGGCGTGCCCGTCCGACCACAGCACCGCGGTCAGCGTCGTACCCATGCCTTCGACCGCCGGGTTCGCCATGATCATCTGCTGGAGCCGCATGTTGGCCGCGGCGACCGCGTTGGACAGATCGGTCATCATGTCCTGACCGGGGCGGTCGGTGTCCAGTTCGGCGAGTGCGCCGATCGTCACCGCGCTGGCCACCTCGCCGGCGGCGTGCCCGCCCATGCCGTCGGCCACCGCGAGCAGGCGCGGGCCGGCGTACGCCGAGTCCTCGTTCCCTTCGCGAAGGAGGCCGACGTCGGAACGTACCGCGTAGCGGAGTGCGAGTGTCATCTGCGCAGTTCCAGGACGGTCTTGCCGATGCGGATGGGCACGCCAAGCGGCACTGGCGTTGGCCGGGTCACCTTCTGCCGGTCCAGGTATGTGCCGTTGGTCGAGCCGAGATCCTCGACTATCCATTGGCCGTCCTGCGGGAAAATCCGGGCATGTCGGCTTGAAGCGTAGTCGTCGTTCAGCACTAGCGTGGCGTCATTAGCCCGGCCCAGCGTAATCTGCTGCTGGGCCAGGTCCATGCTCGTGCCCTTGAGTGCCCCCGCGGTCACGACCAGCGTCCGCGGCGTGCCGCGACCGCTGCGGGGCGGCCTGACCGGCCGCGGGGCCGGTGCTTGCCTGGCCCGGACCCGCCTAGGCGAGGAAGCCGGGCCGCCGAGCAGATCTGTGCGCACCACCCCGATGGCCGCTATGACGAAAAGCCACAGCACGGCCAGGAACGCCACCCTGATGAGGGTGAGGGTCAACTCGTTCATTGCGGTGCGATGTCCTCGCCCTCTGGCTCCTAGAAACTGTTGCTTGGATAGGCGCCGATGGTGCGGTCACCGTGACCGTCCGCGCGATCCTGCCGGAAGACTAGCGTGGTACGGCCCAGCGTGATGTGAGTGCCGTCGGTGAGCACGACCCGCCGGACGGGCTGGCTGTTTACGAACGTGCCGTTGGTGGAGCCGCGGTCGACAAGCACGACCTGATCATTCTCCACCCGCAGCTCGGCGTGATGCCGGGAAACGCCCGGGTCCACCAGCCGTAGGTCGCAATCGGTGCCCCGGCCCAGCAACGTGACCGGCGTCACCAGCTCATAGGTCCGCTGTTCGCCGCCCTGCTCGGGCCCGCTGACCAGCAACCTCGGGTTCCCGGGGAAGCCGCGGCTCGGCGGCCGGGGAAGGTCGCTGACCGGCTGCCGGATCTCACCGCCCTCGATGGTCGAGCCACGGATGACGCCCGAGCGGATACGGAACGTACCCGTGGTCAGATCCGGAACACCCTCGAACCGCATGCGGACCGGGCCGACGAACGAATAGCCCTGCTCCTTGGCATAGTCCCGGGCCAGGTTGGCGAGCTCGACGCCCAGGTTCTCGGCGTACACCTCGAGTCGCTCGTAGTCGGCCTCGGCGATCTCGACCACGAAGTCGTTCGGGACCAGCGTGCGGCCTTGGGCCACGATCGCCGCTCGGTCGTCCATCTCGCGCTGGACGGCGCTCGCCACCTCGACCGGCTGCAGTTCGGACCTGAAGGCGCGCGCGAAGGCGCCCTCGACCATGCCCTCAAGCCGGCGCTCGAATCGTTGCAGGACCCCCACCGTGCCACCTCCCTTCCAATTCCTCGCCTCCGATCGTATCCGGGGCGCGGGAGCGCTCGCGGTCGTGCTAACCTAACTCGTTGCCACGGGCGAGTGGCGGAACGGCAGACGCGCACGGTTCAGGTCCGTGTGTCCGAAAGGATGTGAGGGTTCAAATCCCTCCTCGCCCACGAGCCGGCCTTTGCTGCTCGGCGATCCTTCGGACCGCTTTCGCCGTTGGCCGCGACGCTAGCCCAGGGGGGCGACCCCCTGGAACCCCCGCGTGGCCCGCTCTTTGTTCCGCTTCTGGTCGTTGGCCTTCTTCTGTTGCTGTCAGCTCGGGTCGCCGTTGGCCTTCTTCTCATTGTGCGGGTTGTGCGCACTGTTTTGTTCCGCTTCTGGCTGTTGCCTTTTTCTCGCCGTGGCCCCGCCTCCGCCAACCCCTTGCATGCCAACCCCTTGAACGTCACATTCATGGTGTTCTGGAGGCTGTTACCTGCGCTCGGTGCTGGGCTGGTGTCAAGTTGCCGGGGCGGCGGCGTGTCGTCCCGTGGTGGTGTGGCTGTTGTGGGACGATACCCCTTGTGAGGAAATGGATACAAACAGCTAACGTCGCGCAGGACGCGATGATCGCAGAGGATATGCGGGCGTGGCTCCCGGCGCAGCACGCGGCGTGGCTGGTGCTGGCGGCGGTACGCAGGCTGGACCTGTCGCGGTTTCACGCGGTGTACCGGGCCGACGGGAAGGGCCAGGCACCGTATGACCCGGGCATGATGCTGGCGGTGATCTACTACTGCGGGCTGAAGGATGTCATGTCGACGCGGAAGCTGCGGGACGCGTGCACCGATGACGTTGGCGCGCGGCTGATCGCCGGCGGGGCACGGCCGTCGAACAAGGCGTTCGCGGAGTTCAAGCGGCGGCACCGGGACGCGATCCGCGAGCTGTTCGCGCCGGTAGCGGGGGTACTGAAGGCCGAGGGGGTGATCAGCGACGATGACGAGGTGGCCGCGATCGACGGATCGCCGGTATCGACCGCGGCGGCGCTGAGCTCGAACATGACCGCCGCGCAGCTGGACGCGGAGATCGCCGCGGCGGAACAGGCGCTGGCGGCTGAGCTGGAGGCGTGGGCGGCGGCCAGCGCCGCAGACGGCGCCCAGGACGCGCTGTGGCAGGACGAGGACGGGTCCGGCGCGGTCCCGCCGGGATCGGGCCGCAAGCTGGCCGCGGCGCATCGCCGGCTGGCACGGCTGGAAGCCGCCCGGCAGCGGGCGGGCGAGCGGGCTGCGGTCCCGGACGCCAAGGCGCAGGCCCGGCTGGCCAAGGCGAGGGACAAGGCGGCTGCGGCCGGAGCGCGGGTGGCCGCCCTGGAGGCTGATGCGGACGCCAAGCTGGCCCGCTACCAGGCCCGCACCGGTGCCGGGAAGAAATGGGCGGGCAAGAAACCCGTCCCCGCGGATGTCAGTGCCCGGGTCGCGAACGCCCGCCGCAACGCCGCCACCGCCCGGCAGCGGCTGGCGGCTGCCGAAGCCGCATGCGCCGGCGCCGCCGCGGTGCGGGTCTCGGCCACCGACCCGGACTCGCGGATCCTGCCCGCCAAGAACGGCGGCTGGGTACAGGGCTTCAACTTCCAGGCATCCGCCGGGCGGAGCCAGGTACTGCTCGCCACCGGGATCCACGACAACCCCGCCGACGTCGGCGCCCTGGTCGCCATGATCCATGCCACCGACGCGACCTGCGACGATGCCGGCATCGCCCGCAAGCCGGTCAAGACCGCTGATACCGGCTACGCCTGCGAGGCCAGCTTCACCGCGCTGGCCGGCCGCACCGACCTGATCCTGGTCGCGGTCAGCAAGGAAGCCGTCGCCGCCGGCCGCCGCGACCCGGCCGGTACCCGGCCCGTCCCCGGCCCCTGGCAGGACATGGCCGCCCGCCTCGGCGAACCAGAAAACAAGCAGCTATACAAAAAACGCGGCCAGTACGTCGAGCCGTTCTTCGCCCAGACGTTCCAGCGCAACGGCCGCCGCATCCCCTACCGCGGCACCGATGCCGTCAGCGCCGAGCTCAGCCTCCGCGGCCAGATCCACAACCTCGCCAAGCTGTTCACCCACTGGAACCGCATCGGGCGGCTCATCCCCGCTCCCGCCTGACCAGACTGCACAGCCCCGCGCACCGCCACGGCACACGCCCTGGCGGCCATCAGCATGCCTGTTAGACGGCGCAACCAGCCACGCCAGTAACACCGGATCGTGGCGCACACCCCCTAGGGGTATACGCCACGATCACGGATCCACCTCAAACTGCCGAAACGGGCACCACACCCCCGCACCCCGCACCCGCGTAACAGCCTCCGGAGTGTCCGCAATGGCACATTCACTACATCGGCCAGTGCGCGGACCCGAATCCTTAAACGCCCGTCCCGCCGTACCCGTACCCGCCAGACCCCGCTACGCCGTGCCGCCAGAACCGCTCCGCCCGTGCCCAGGCAGACCCGGACGCCGCGCCCGCCGTCCCTGCCCCTCGGCTGTTGCCGGACATTTCAGCATTTGCCCCATTTAGTGGAACCGCATAGGGCGACGTGGGCGGACGGGAAAGGCGGATGACGTGGAGAATAAGAGCCTCGTGGAGGAAAAGGGAGCGGAAACCGGCGCCTATTCCTCCGCGAGGCTCAAAAGTTCCACGAGATGGCGTATTAATTGTCCGAAACGGGCCGGAAGCGAAAATTGTGCATGCCGAAAAGCGGGCTCAGGCTGCGCCATTCTCGGTGGTGGGTATCTCCACGAGCAGGCCCCGCCCGCCAGCACCGCCAGCACCGCCCGCCAGCCCCGCCCGCCAGCCGCGCCAGCACGGCCGGCACCGCCGGCCCACACGCCCCGCACCGCCAGCCGGCCCCGCCGGCCCGGCCCCGCCAGCACCGGCCGCCGGCCGGCGTCGGCAGGGCTGAGGGTAACCTACGCTGTGCTGGCTGGAGCCCTTGTTCTGCTCCTGCGCTACCGGAGGCTGATGCCGCTGACCAGGAGGGAGCCGGATCGATGCCAGTCCTCGTCGCACTCGGGTCCTTCATCACCACCCTGCTTGGCGGTGTGGCAGCGTTGCGCATCGGTGATCGCAGGCACCTGGTGCTTGGCTTGGCCGCGGGGCTGATGCTCGGCGTGGTGCTTTTTGATCTGCTGCCCGAGGCCCTTGGCGAGCAGCCAGCGCACCTGTTCGGCGTGCCCGAGGTCATGCTCGCCACCATGGCCGGGTTCCTGGTGCTGCACGTGATCGAACGCTCGGTGTCGGTGCACCGGGGGCACGAGAACGAATACGCGGGCCACCGGCATCAGCCGGGCGTCGGGATACTCGCCGCATCCGGCCTCGTCGGGCACAGCCTGATGGACGGTTTCGCCATCGGCGCCGCCTTTCAGGCCGGCAGCACCATGGCGGCGGTCGTCGCCATCGCCGTCATCAGCCACGATTTCGCCGATGGCTTCAATACGTACACGATCACCTCTTTGTACGGCAACAATCGCCGGCGCGCGCTGACCCTGCTGGCCTGCGATGCCGTAGCACCGGTCACCGGCGCCGCGATCACCCTGGCCTTCACCATCCCGCACCACATACTCGGGCTGTACCTCGGGTTCTTCGCCGGCATCCTGCTCTACCTGGCCACCTCCGACATCCTCCCCGAAGCGCATGCCAGCCATCCCACCCGGCTCACGCTCGCCTGCACCATCATCGGCGCGGCCTTTATGTGGCTGGTCATAGGCCTGGCCAGCTTATTTGCCGGTGGCGGCGTGGAATCTGACGATGACCTCCGCGGGCATGCGGCCGCGCTCCTTGATGTCGATCCCCTGGGTCCTGGCCCAGTCCCGGATTTCAGCGTTGCTGGCACGGGTCCTGCGCCTGGGGCCGTCGCCGGTCGCCCCGGGATGGCGGCCGGGGCCGGCGCTGCGCCGCGCGGCGGAGGCATAGCGGCCCAGCGCGGTGCGCAGCGCCTGGCTGTGCTCGGTATTCAGGTCGATCTCATACTCGGCCCCGTCGAGGCCGAACCGGACCGTACCATCGGCCTCGCTGCCGTCCAGGTCATCGATGAACAGGGTCTGCATCTTCCGCGCCACGTGCATTCTCTCCCTATTCGCTGCTGAGCTAGCGGACAGCGTAGATCATTTCCCATGGGAGCTACCACCGCCGTTCGGGAAAATAAGACCTATATAACGAACGGACGGTGGCTCGACCGCCCCGGCAGCAGCAGGGCGGCCGGGTGTGTCGTCCGGCGTAACGTGGATGGTGAACGAACCCTCGAGGGCATCAGGCCGGAAGGAGGGTGTGTGGTGATACCACGGCCAGTCCGGCGGACCGCGGATGAGCGTGACCATGAGGCGGACGAACGGGACGAGGCCGCCCGGTTGCGTGATCTCGCGGCGGATGACCGGGACGAGGAAGCGGCTCAGCGGAACGATACGGCGTGTGCGCGGGATCGGGCGGCGCTGCGGCGCGATATTGCCATGCGGAGCCGGCTGCATGCCGCCGACCTGCGCAGCAAGGCGGTCAGCGCGCGCGCCGAGGCGGCCCGGCTCCGTGCCCAGGCGGCCGGCTCCGGTGGGGACACGGCGCGGCTGGGAGAACTGTGGGAACAGGCCGCTCAGGTGTCGCAGGACGCGGCCGACGAGCGAGAGGCCGCGGCGGATGACCGGGACGCCGCCCGGGTTCTGCTCGACCAGGTCTGGCATGACCGCCAGTCAGCCGCCGCCGACCGCTACGCCGCGGCACTGGACCGGCAGGCCGCCGCGGGCGACCGGCACGCGGCGGCGGCCGACCGGGACGCGGCATCGGCGGCACGCGAGCAGACCGCGGTCGAGCGCGCGGAGACGGACATCACCGGTCCCGCCGCCTGACCACGCGATGTCTGCTTCACCATCACAAGATCGACTGCCAGCGCGCTACCTGGGGAATTGCCGAGCCGTCAAATAAGTACTAATCATCTATAGTCAACAAATACAAACGGCTTTATGCTGTACCCGCAGGGCTGATCCGCACCCATTTACCCAGGAAACACCAGTTCTGTGTTCTTTTATGCGCGGATCTGGGTTTTCGCGGGAGACAATCATGTCGCGTTCGGCCGCACGACTCCACCGGTTTCCTTCCCGTTTGATCGCCGCGCTCTCGGCTGTCCTGGTTGTCGTCGGGCTGGTGGTGGCCTCGGACACCCTGCGGCCAGGTGGCGGCGTGGCGGGCGGGTCATCGGGGCGGGTTACCAGCATGGCCGCGCTCGCGCCGCAGCTTGTCGCCAAGCCGGGCGCCGATCCGGTGACCGGCGCGGCCGCGAAGCAGCCGGCCTGCACGCCCGCGATGCTGCCCGCCGCCGGAGCGGCGCGCGCCGTGCCTGGTCAGGCCACCCGCGTTGCGCACGACGGTGCGGCCGTCGAGGTCGGCGGCGGCGCGGTGCACAGCGCCGTCAGCATCACCGCGCAATCGCTGTGCGCCACGAGCCTGGCGCGGATGGGCCAGGGCATGGCGAACGTCACGGCGGGTCCCCGGCGCGGGTACCGGTTCCTGCCGCACATGACGTTCGCCGCGAACCTGCGCATCACGCTGCCTTATGACCCGGCGCTGATCCCGGCCGGGGAGAGCGCGCAGGACGTGAAGACCTTCTACTACGACGTCCAGCGTAAGCAATGGCTGGCGTTGTCCCTGGTGTCAATCGACCAGAAGGCGCACACGGTCACTAGCACCACCAATCACTTCACGGATTTCGTGAACGCCACGATCACGGTTCCGGACCATCCCGGGGTGCTGAATAACGACCCGACCACCATCAAGGACATAAAAGCCGCCGATCCCAGTGCCGGGATAAACCTGATCGCGCCACCGGTGGCCAGCGGCGACGGATCGGCGCATCTGTCCTATCCGATCGAGCTTCCGGAGGGCCGGCACAGCCAGGCACCCGCGCTCTCGCTGTCATACGACTCGACCGCGGTCAACGGCAGCGCGGGTCCGGCTGACAGCTGGCTGGGGCTCGGCTGGAATCTGAGCCTGCCGGCGGTGGAGGTCAGCACCCAGTGGGGCGTGCCCCGCTATGACCCGGCCAATGAGACCGAAACGTACATGATGGGCAGCCAGGAACTGACCCCGGTGGCCAACCGGGGCCCGGCGGTTCCGCGCACCGCGGAGAAGGTCTTTCACCCCCGCGTGGAGGGCACCTTCCTCAAGATCGTGCGGCATGGTGGCGACCCGAAGTCCTACTGGTGGGAGGTGACGGCGAAGGACGGAACCCGGGAGTTCTTCGGCGGCGACCCGGCGGACGGGCCGACGGCCGACTCCGAGCTCACCGACGCCTCGGGCAACATCTTCGAGTGGGCGCTGCGGCAGTCGGTTGACCTGGACGGCAACACCATCAACTACAGCTACGCGCACGTCCAGGACCCGGGCGTCGCGGGCGGCACCGTGATGGGCACGAACCTGTACCCGCAGTCCATCAACTACACCGGATCGGGCGGTAGCCCCGGCCCGTACACGGTGACCTTTACCCGCGATCGTGACCTGCCCGGCTACACCCGCCGCCCCGATGTGGTCATGAGCGCCCGGGGCGGGTTCCTGCAGGTGACCGCGGACCTGCTGAAGCGTATCGACGTCGCCTTCAACGGCCAGGCCATCCGCAGCTACACGCTCAGCTACACCACCGGGGCCTTCAACAAGACGCTGCTCCAGTCGATCACGCAGCTCGGCGCGAACGGCACCGTGTTCAACACGCACACCTTCGGCTACTACAACGACGCGCAGGACGCGAACGGCAACTACAACGGCTTCTCCGCCCCGGCCCAGGTGAACACCGGCAACGACAACGTGACCGCCGGCCTGCTCGGCCAGGGCCAGGCCAGCGCGCTGTCCGGAAACCTCACCACCACGGTCGGCGGGCACCTGTACGTGGGCTTCAACCCCGTCGCGCCGACCAAGGAGGGCTCGGCGGGCGCGAAGGTGGGCTTCGACACGAGCAGCACCGACGGCGTGCTCGCGATGATCGACCTGAACGGCGACGGGCTGCCGGACAAGGTGTTCCGCCAGAACGGCCAGACGTTCTTCCGGCTCAACACCACCAAGCCCGGCGGGCCGGTCACGTTCTCCGACCAGGCCGTCCCGCTGCCCACGCTGCCGGCGATCTCACACTCCAGCTCGAGCAGTTTCTCGGCCGGCGCCGAGGCGTACTTCGGCGCGAACGTGTTTGCCAACCAGTCCGAGACGACCACCACCAGCGACACCTATTTCCAGGACGTGAACAGCGACGGCCTCCCGGACCTGGTGGTGAACGGCCAGGTGCTGTTCAACCACCTGGACGCCAACGGCATCCCGGCCTTCACCGCCAACTCATCCGACACCCCGGTGCCGATAGGGAGCGGAACGGTCGACACCAGCGGCATGGGATCGCCGCCGCCGCAGTCCAGCGCGGATGACCCGCTGGTGGACACGCTGCGGGTGTGGACCGCCCCGTTCGACGGGACGGTGAACATCAGCGGCGATGTCGCGCTGATCCAGGACACCAGCCCGGGCCGGGCGCAGTACACGGCGGCGGACGGCGTCCGGGTGGCCATCCAGCAGAACGGCACCGAGCTGTGGAACACCACCATCGGCCCGAACGACTACACCCCCCACACCCCCGCGAGTGTCACGGGGCTGACCGTGCACCGCGGCGACCGGTTCTACTTCCGCTCCGGGTCGGTCAGTGACGGCAAGTTCGACCAGGTGTCATGGGACCCGGTTATCGCCTATCAGAACATCACGCCCGCCACTGACGTCAACGGCCTGGACGTCTACACCTACCAGGCATCGAAGGACTTCACCCTGGCGGGCCGGCCCGGCGCCATCGTCACGGCACCCCTCACCGGGACCGTCCACCTGGCCGGCACTTTCCACAAGGCCGCGCCCACCACCGACGACGTCACCGTGCTCGTGCTGCAGAACGGCAAGCAGGTCTTCTCCCAGACCGTGCCCGCCGCCCAGACGGGTGACGTCCCGGTCAGTCAGGACATCCAGGTCAACCAGGGCGACACTCTCGCGCTGCGGGAGAAGATCGACTCCCCCATCGATGTCACCCAGCTCTCCTGGGACCCGCAGCTGTACTACACCTCCTCGCCATCCGGCAATGTCACCGACGGCAACGGCAACCCTCTGGTCCAGCTTCATCCAGCGTACGACACCGACCTGTACCCGGCCGACGACCTGAACGGCGCGCCGCAGCAGGCCTGGACGGTACCCGCCACCGGGACGGTGCACGTCTCGCCGCTGCTGGTCGCGGCATCGGGCGCGAACGGGACGGTGACGTTCACGGTCAAGCGGCCCGGCGCGCTGGTGTTCAAGCAGCCGGTCACGATCACCAACGGCGCCATCCCCGACCCCTCCTTCGACCTGCCGGTCACCGCCGGAGACCAGCTTTACTTCGACTACTCCGCCGCCGACCCGGCGCTGGCCAGCCAGATCACCAGCGAGAGCGTGCAGGTCACGTATTCGGGCCAGGCGTCGGTCACGGTGCCCTCCGCGCTGCACAGCGCGACCGCCCCCGGCGTGATGCCCGAGGCTTACCGCGGCTGGTCCTACGTCGGCTACAACGGCGACGGCGACCGCGCCACCGCGCCGGTCACCGAATCCGACCTCACCCAGACCTTCAGCAGCACCTCCCAGTACGACCCCCGCACCGCCAAGGCGTACCCGTTCACCCCGTCACCGCAGGACGGCGAGTGGCTCGGCCCCAACTCAGACATCTGGGTGAAGGCCGGCTCGGTGAGCAGCTCCCGGCTCGGCGCGCCCGATCTCAGCGCCGCGGCCGGCGGCCAGTTCTCCGGTGCCACCGCGCCCGCCCGGGTCAGCGAGACCTCGCAGACCGCGGCCGGCGGCGGCGTCTCGCTGCTGTCCGGTTCGGCCGACAGCGGCTCCACCACCAGCGACGTCGACTACCTCGACATGAACGGCAGCGGCTTCCCCGCCGTGGTCAGCAACGGGCACATCCAGTACCCCGACCAGACCGGCGCACTGGAGCCGGCCGCCCAGGCGGTTCCCGGCTTCACGAACGCCCGCTCCAGCAACGCCAGCTCAGCCAACGTCGGGGTGGGCGCCAGCCCGGCGCACTTCTCCGCCGACTCCCGCGCCCAGGTGGACGACCCCGGGCACGCGCCAGAAGACAACACGACCGGCAGCCAGATGGTGCAGCTCGGCCTGTCCGGTTCGCTTGGCAAAGGCGAATCGCACCCGCAGCACGACCTGGTCGACATAAATGGCGACGGGCTGCCCGACCTGCTCTTCGAGCAGAACGGGCAGCTCATGGTGTCGCTCAACCTCGGCTACTCGTTCGCTCCGGCCGAGCCGTGGGGCACCGGGCAGCTCGGCGACGGGGCCAGCGAGAACGGCTCCATCGGCGCCTCGCTCGGCTTCAACGACGGCATCTACGGCTTCGCGGGCGGCGTGTCGCTCAGCAAGAACAAGTCCGAGACCAGCGAGCAGCTCATCTCCATGACCGGCAGTGGCCTGCCCGACCGGGTGATCAATACCCCGTCCGGTCTTCAGGTCGCGTTCAACACCGGCACCGGCTTCGCCCCGCCGGTGCCCTGGCCCGGCGCGCCCGACGGCGCCTGCGCGGACAACACCAGCGTCGGCCTGGCCGGGATCGACTGGAACACGACCAGGATCTGCAACGGCGACACCAGCCTCGGCGCGGGCGCCTACTTCACCGTCGGCATCCCGCTCTGCTTCCTCGCCTGCTACGTCATCCTCAACCCCGGTGTGGACAGCAGCCAGACCATGGGCCGCGAAGAGGGCATGCTGCGTGACGTCAACGGCTCCGGCGCCCCGTCCTATGTCTCCAGCACCAGCGACGGCCAGATGACCGTGTCGCTGAACAACATCGGGCGGACCAACCTGCTCAAGTCCGTGACCCGCCCGCTGGGCGCCATCATCACCCTGGATTACCAGCTCACCGGGAACACCACCGACCAGCCCACTCAGCGCTGGGTCATGTCGAAGGTCAGCATCGATCCCGGGCACCCGGCCGGCGCGGTCACCCAGGCCACCAGCTATGCGTACTCCGGCGGCACCTACAACCGCCTCGAGCGCATGTTCTACGGATTCGCCACGGTGACCGAGAACGTCCTCGACACCACCAACGGGGACGCCGTCTACCGCACCACCGTCCGCGACTACGACACCAGCAGCTACTACACCCAGGGGCTGCTGTTGCGCACCCGGGTCTTCGACGCGGCCGGACATCTGTTCACCGACGCCCGGCAGACGTACCTGCTGCGGGACGTGACGACTGGTGCCGAGCCGGCCGACCCGAACAGCACCACCGCGACCGAGTTCCCGATGCCGGTGCGGGCCGACACGGCCTCTTACGAGGGCGGCCCGACCGCGCAGAAGACGACTTTCACCACCCAGCACTTCGACGCGCTCGGCAACATCGACCAGACATTCCAGGTAGGGGACCCCAGCCCGCAGAACGACGTGACGACCACCACCAGCTACGCGAACTGCCCGGACACGTACGTGATGGGCACCCCAGCCTCCAGCGTGACCACCGGCGGCGGGACGGTCATGCGGCACAGCGAGCAGACCGTGGACTGCGCCACCGGCAACGTGACCGAGGTGCGCCAGTTCCTGGCCGATGGCACGGCCGCGGTCACCGACATGACCTACAACCCGGACGGCAACCTGGCCACCCTCACCAACCCGGCCAATGCCAACGGCCAGCGCTATCAGGTCAGCTACCAGTACGACCCGACGGTCTCGACGTATGTCACGCAGACAACAGACAGCTTCGGGCTGACCTCGACCGCGACGGCGGACCTGCGCTTCGGCACCAGCCAGTCCCAGACCGACGCCAACGGCAACACCACGTCGTACACCTTCGACGAGTTCGGCCGGGAGACGAGCGTCACCGGGCCCTACCAGCAGGGCACGGGCATCGCGACCATCACGTTCGAATACCACCCGGACGCCGCCATTCCGTGGGCCATCACCCATAACGCGGACGTGTTCCGCGGCCCGGGCGCCACCATCGACACGGTCACCTTCATCGACGGCCTCAAGCGCACCATCCAGACCAAGAAGAGCACCGCGATCTTCACCGGTGCGAGTTCGGCGCCGCAGGACGAGATGGTGGTGTCCGGGCAGGTCTCCTTCGACTTCCTCGGGCGCAACACCGCGACGACCTACCCGGTCACCGAGCCGCTCGGCACGCCCGGCGTCTACAACACCACCGTCGATTCGCAGCGGCCGACCCGGTTCACCTACGACGTGCTCGACCGGCAAACCAGCATCACGCAGCCGGACGGCACCACGACCCGGACCACGTACGGGTTCGGGCCGGACCGGTCCGGGACGACGCAGTTCATGACCACGGCCACCGACGCGAACGGTCACGTGAAGGTGACCTTCCGCGATGCCCGCGACGAGCTGACCGCCGCGGAGCAGTTCCACAACGGCACGCCGGTCTGGACCAGCTACGTCTACGACCCGCTGAAGGAACTCGTCAAGGTCACCGACGACCACGGCAACGTCACGACCCAGGCCTTCGACAACCTGGGCCGCATGGTGGCCATGGGCAACCCGGACACCGGCCTCACCCAGATCGTGCTCGACCTGGCCTCCAACCAGATCGCCAGGATCACGCCGAGCCTGCGTGCCCATGGCAAGCAGATCAGCTATGGCTACGACTTCGGCCGGCTGATCAGCATCAGCTACCCGGACAACCCGCAGAACAACGTCAGCTACACCTATGGCGCACCGGGAGCGCCGGACAACGGGGCCGGCCGGATCGTCAAGACGACCGACGCGTCAGGCGTCCTGCTGGACTCCTACGGCAAGCTCGGCGAGGTCACCAAGGAAGTCCGCACGCTCAGCACCATCGTCGGCTTCTTCCACCCGACCTACATCACGCAGTACACCTACGACACCTTCGGCCGGCTGCAGCAGATGGTCTACCCGGACGGCGAGGTGCTCACCTACCGCTACGACTCGGGCGGCATGGTCAACCAGGTCACCGGAGTCAAGGGCCCGAACACCTACACCTACGTCAGCCGGCTCGAGTACGACAAGTTCGGCTCGAAGGCGTTCATCGACTACGGCAATGGAGTCAGCACCACCTACTCCTATAACCCGCTGACCCGGCGGCTGGCCAACCTGCAGTCCGCCCCGGCCGGCGGCAGCGACTTCCAGAACATCAGCTACACCTACGACAACGTCGGCAACCTGACCGCGCTGGCCAACAACGTCGCCATCGAGCCGAACGACGACCTCGGCGGGCCGACCAGCCAGCAGTTCACCTACGACGACCTGGACCGGCTGACCGGGGCCACCGGCACGTACCAGTTCGAACAGCTCGGCCAGCACGACACCAACCAGTACAGCCTCAGCCTGTCCTACGACAGCATCGACAACGTCACGTCGAAACAGCAGGTCAACCAGATCGTCGGACCGTCCGGCGAGAAGTTCACCCTCCCCGATACCACCTACACGTTCAGCTACGCCTACAACGGAGCACAGCCGAACGCGCCCACCCAGATCGGCGACAAGAACTACACCTACGACGCGAACGGCAACCAGACCGGCTACACGGGCGGCACCCTCGGCCTCCAGCGTCGCGATATCGACTACGACGAAGAGAACCGCATCCAGAGCATTAACACCAACGGCCTGGCCGCCCGGTACGTCTACGACGACACGGGCAACCGGGTCATCAAGCGCGGCCCGGACGGCGAGACCGCCTACGTCAACCAGTACTTCACCGTCCGCAACGGGCTCATCGCCACCAAGCAGATCATCGTCGGCGGGACGCTCGTCACGTCCAAGCTGGTGGCACATGACGAGGACGTCTTCGAGGACGACCAGCTGTTCTTCCATCCCGATCAGGTCGGCAGCGTCAACTACGTGACCGGCACCCACGGCGAGGTCCTCGAGCACCTCGAGTACTTCCCCAACGGCGAGACCTGGGTGCAGGAGGCATTCGGCGACGCGGTCGGCAACACCTACCAGTTCGCCGGCAAGCAGCTCGACCCCGAGTCCGGCTTCTACTACTTCGGCGCGCGCTACTACGACCCCAGGACCGGGATCTTCGAGACCCCCGACCCGGCGCTGGTGCACCGGCTCGCGAACCTGCCCGAGGACGCGTCCGCGCCGACCACCCTGGACACCTTCGCGGCCGGCTTCCTCAACCTCTACAGCTATGCCGACGACGAGCCGCTCACCGTCACCGACCCGGACGGCCTTCAGACAAAGACAGACCTCACGACGCAGGATTTGCGGGGCGCGGCCATCAAGGAGGGCTTCGCCTACGGGCTGACCCTATCCAACCGCGACGACCTGGTGCAGTTCAACCGCGCCGTCGGCCGGGCCTTCCAGCAGCTCGCGCTGGATGTTTTCGGCAACGCGGCATTCGGCCATCCGGCGACAGAGAACACCACGGCGGTCACTTCCAACATCAAGGCCTGGCTCTACGGCGGGAGCGGGGATGTGATCCCGGACTGGATAGGCAACGTACAACGGAGAACACCAGCCGGCACCCCGATAGGCCCCCCCTTCCTCGACAGCGGTTACGCCGAGGTCAAGGCCGTCGCCGGGACGCTGTACCTCGGGTCAAGCGGCGGCCAGATCTTCGGCATGGTCTGGAACCTGGGCTTCACGCCGGCCGGCCGGAGCGGTAAAACGCCAGCCGTCCTCCTGCTCCTGACGACCAGCAACACCAGCGTCAGCTCGTTGGTGACGGGGCTGGCTACCACGATGAACGTCGCGGTCTGGCAGTCGAAGGCATACGCCGTGGCGGACCCCGATCCCACTAACCTCAGCGGAATTAAGATCGGCTTCGGGGCAGCCACGCTGCTCAACCCGGGCGCTTACGTGCGTAGCAAGGACCCCGCCGGAATCGCCGCTGACCTCGCCGCCGCCGCAGCAAGCAACCCTCTCCCCAAGGCAACGGGTGACCTCGCGACCAACGGGACGGGTGAGGGCGTGCTGGTGCCCCGTGGCGCGCAGCCGCCCGGTAACCCGGTCCCGCAGACCCTGGACGACCCGCAACCGTGACGAAAGGCCGGGTGCCGGCCGCCATAACGGCGATGATAAGGACATGCCCGCCCGCCCGAATCAGCCAGGCCGTCGGCTCTCGCTAGCCGAACGGCTCCCGCAAGGCCGTCAGTTCCCCGCCCACGCCGGGGAACTGACGGCCCAGCTGGGGATCGGCGCGCTGCGCGAGCTGGACGGTGTCGTGCGCCGGCTCGGCCCCGGCGCGTGCCTGCGCCCCCCCGTGTTCGCCCAGCTCGTCGCCTACGTCGGCGAGACGCTCAAGGCCGGCCTCGGCGGCGACTGGCAGACGCGGCCGGCCGCCGACGGCACGGGCTGGGAACCGTGGCTGGTGGATGCCAGCGGGCGCGAGCACGCACCCGCCGGCATCGTGTTCAAGGAACTGACCCAATGGGGCCCCGAGGCTTCGCTCAGCGGAGTCGTGCGCGGCGACCTCATCCGGTACGGCGGACCCGCTAGCCTGCCGCCAGCCTGACGATTGCTCTCGCCGCCCCCCGCTCCTCGGACCACCCGGGGAACAAGCACCACCGCCGTTCGGGCACCCCGGCTCCTCGGATCACCGGGGGAACAAGCACCACCGCCGTTCGGGATAAAAGCGGTTTTAAAGGGCCCTGCGGAGATGGCTTGCACGCGTTTCAATAATGCGCGCAAGCGGCATGTCGGGCATGTCGTATTTGCTAGAGTGCGCTGGCCCGCGCGGTGAATTACGCGTATCGGCACGTAACGGGACACATGGGCCGACCGCCTTGGGAAGAAAAGAGCCTTCTGGAAGAAAAGGCGCCGGAAACCAGCGCCCTATCCTCCGGGAAGCTCTTTTCTTCCCACGTCGTCCACCGCAGCCGCCTTCATATAACGGCCATATCGCAGCAAATAGGCCGCCTACCACGACGCGGGCAAACCGATTTGTTTTGGAACGGCTCAACTTTCCGGCGCCCCGTGGGTAGTCGCCCGCCCAGGCCATGGGACAACTACGCCTTCCCTCACAAATCGCCCGCACTACCCGCCGACCGACGTGGTCCGCCTGCGACTGACCCGAAAATGGCCCGCGATCTTCGCCCCGCGCGACCTTCCCTGCGAGACGAGTTGGCTTGTCACCCGGTCCCGGCTGACATATCACCCGGTAGCGCTAGGCAAAGCCGCGCATTCCAGGGCGAGCAATCGGCGTAGCGGGTGACATGTGCGACGACGTAGCGGGCAATGCCGGTGAATTGCGCCCGCCTGGCTAGTGCCGCGACCGGTTATGTTTGCCCCCGTCCGCCCCGTAGATCCGGTGCGGGGGCAGCCGGAGACGTGCCGTTTTTTTGAAGCCAATTTCCTGAG
>JAFARZ010000111.1 GCA_019245115.1 Streptosporangiaceae bacterium
GGTGATCTTCGATTCTGGGCAGACCTCATCATCTAATGTGGCCATCCGGGCGAACCGGGATTGCACTTCGGCCACAAGCTCCACGAGATAATCACGCACCGCGTAGGCGTGTTCGAGTTCATCGCCGCGCACGAACCGGTAGGCCACCGCTTCGGCCGCGTCCCAGTCCTTGCCGCCCTTGCCATCGAACACATACAGCCGCGTGTAGGGGTCCAGGATCAGCCCGGCCGCGGGCAGGCGGATCGCGAAGGTCTTGCCTTGCCGGGGAATCGCCCCGACAAGCAGCGAGGTCCACACCAGGGGAAGGTCGATCCGGCGCTGGCGCGCGTCGCGGCCGAAGGGCACTGGTCGCCACGCGTCCCAGCACTCGCTGTCGAGCAGTGGGGTGCGCAGCGGCGGACCGGAGTAGGGGTCTTCATCGGCTACCCATAGGAACGCCCGTCCGGCGTGGCCGCCCTTGCCGCGCACCCGTTCGACAATGAGCTGCACCTCGTCCACAGCCAGCGCGGAGGCGAGCGCGTCCCGCTGTTTGATCGCGTCGGCGGCCTTGCGGGTGGCGGGGAGGTCCACGGTGATGGCCCATCCGTCACCGACCCGGGCGGCGCGTTCGACCAGGCGCAGGCTTTCGTCTTTGCCGATGAGCTTGGCGTCCCGGAACGCGTCGACCAGCACTTGCGGGTCCATGGTCCAGGTCAGCGTGCGCGGACCGGCCAGCACCGCCTTACGCCCCGGTGAGCCGTCCGCGCGCCGGCCGGTGATGGCCAGCGCCACCGCGCCGACCCCGGCCACGATCCACACCGCGCCAGCGCCATAGAGCAGATAGAACGTGGTCACCACCGCCGCGCCGGCCCAGATCCCGGCGGCGGTGAGTTTCCACCGAAACAAGGTCAAGGCGCGAATCTCGATGAACTTGTCCGCGAGCTTCTCGGCCTGCTCGGCGGCCTCGCGGTAGTCGTGTACACGGACCCACCGGCGCCACTCCCGCGCGGCCACCACGAGGCCCCGGGTGATCGCGCCGGCGAACCGGAACGGCGAGCGCAGGGCCCACGTGATCAGGTCCTTGGCGGCTTGGCGCAGCGCTGGCCGGGACTTCAGGGCCACCGGCACGCCCGGGCAGCGCCGCCACCAGTTCACGAACCTGCGGGCTAGTGCCCGCTGGGTGGCGCGTGGCGGATCGTCGACGACGTCGCCGTCGTAGATTGGCTCGGCGGGCGCCCTCTCGCGGGCCGGGGCGCCGATGGGCACAGCACCGGTGGCTGCGGACGGTTCTCGCGGGGCTTCTTCTCGCGATGGCGGGGGCTGGCTAGTCATCAGCGACCCCTCCGCTGGTGGGTGTCCGGGTGGATGATCTCGGTGACGGAGAACATCCGGGCGATCGCGGAACCGGCGAACAGCGCGGGGACGCCAAGGGCCACCGCCCAGGCACGGGCGTCAGAGGTGAACACCACCACCGCCCATTGCACCGCGACGATGAACACCGCGGTGCTCAGCGCGCGAAGGAGGTTGCCACCCATGCGGGTGACTTGCTGGCTATGCCGGGCCAGGCGGTGCCCACTGCGGGCGCCGCTGCGAAACGCCACCAGCATCCCCACTCCGACCAGGGCCAGCACCACGATCAGCACGGCGCTACCCGATGTCTGGCTCATCGGGCCTCCTCCCCACCGTCGACGGTGGGCTGGGTAAGCAGCCGGGTCAGGGCGCTGGCGGGGACCATCAGCCGACTGCGCCGGCGCTCGGCGCGCAGCGTGCCCAGACGGATCGCGGCGCAGACGGTCGAGGGCGTGACGCCGAGAATCCAGGCGGCGTCGCGAATGGTGTGGTACGCCGGCTCTGCGGCGGTGGACTTGTCGGTACGCATGAAGTAAGGCCTTTCTGGCCGATATGTCTTGGATTTTTTAATGTCATAATTTCGGATGATTTAATCCAATATTGGGCATAGGGATGCCCGTGCTCGGATACATCCGTCAAGCCTGTGAGCCCGCGCTAGTCTTTGCCGCCAGAGCGAGCGCGGAGGAATATGTGTCGGAGGACTGGGCGGCCGTCGCGGACGCGATCAGCCAGCGCATGACAGAACTCGGTATTAATCAGACCGAGTTGATTGGGCGCTCGCAGGTCTCGAAAGCAACGGTCGGCGAGCTTTACCGCAACTCCGCGCAGCGTCGGCGGAGCGCGCGCACGCTCGAAGCGCTGTCCATGGCCCTTGGGTGGCACCCGCAGCACCTGGCCGCGGTCCTGAAGGGCCAGCGTGTCCCCGGTATCGGTGAGCCGGTGAGCCGTTCCGATGACGACGTTCCGGGAAGGCTGGCCGCGATCGAGTATCGCCTCGCTCAGATAGAGACACGGCTCGGTGATATTGGCGAGCTGAGCGACCGAATCGACGAAATAAAGACCACTATCGAAGCGGTGATGCGACTCGTGGATTCGAGCCAGAAAACAGTGGAGGGATAAGTGTTCCGGGTGGCTGGGGTTCATGCCGATAAGTCAACAGCGAATCCGCCGCACCAACCATGCACCCGCGGCGCATTACTAGCGCGCTCTCAGTGCATTCTTAGTGCACTTCGCGGCTTTAAGGGCTATTTTTGATGGAACCGGTACAGCTGTGGACGGGCCGCGCCGCGTGCGCGCTGCAAGCCGCGCTGCGGATGACTAATGAGTCGTTCGCCGCGCGTCTGGGCATCGCGGTGCGGACGGTCGCGATGTGGCATCAGAAGCCTGACCGCGTTCCGAGCGCCGAGATCCAGCAGGCGTTAGACACCACCTTGGAACGAGCCGGGGAGGGCGTCCAGGCACGGTTCACTAGGAATCTCGCCGGAACCACCGAGGATCTCGAACCAGCGAGCCAGCCATCCGATGAGTCTGCGCACCCAGCAGAGGACACCACCGAGACAGCAGCGGATAACCAGACAGCCACCACCTCGCCTACGATCATCGAGGGAACGGCTGATAACAGCGCGGATGGGGACTTCATGGGCTGGTTGCAGGTGGCGCACGCGGCGTCCGCGCCGCCGGATGGCTCGGATGTGGGGCAGATCATCCGGTGGTATCGCACCTATGAGGGACTGACCCAGCAGGACGCGGCCGCGCGCCTGCACACCACGCAATCCCGGCTGTCCAAGCTGGAAAAGGGTACCCAAGCCCTGCGCGATGTCACCGAGTTGCGGCACATCGCGCGCAAGCTGGGCATCCCGCCGGAGCGGCTTGGCGTGCTGCCCGACCATTCGGGCGACGCGCGCCCGTTCGCCTCGCATGTCAGCGACCGTCCCGGCCCGGTCCGGGACAGCCAGGAACACTGGCGGGACATCCGCTGCCTGCTGAATGGCCACCGCCTGGTCTTGGGTGAGCTGGCCGCCGAGCTGTACCCGGCGCAGCAGCGCATCCCGGGAACCACAGTGCTCACCTCGGCGAACTGGCTGCCGGACGGCCCGGTCGACCTGGCCGATATCGAGCTGGCCTGGCGCCCCGATCCACCAGCGCCGCAGCTGGATGGCAGCGGCCCACGATCCGCGGGCGTGCGCCCTCTGATGGCCGGCGGTGAGCGTTATGATCGTTACTCCCGGGCGCTGCGTGATTTGGCCCGGCCCAGACTATTCGACAACCGTGTCAGCTATCGCCTGCTCGACGTGGCATGGGCTGGTGCCCGGGGAATGCTGGGATTCCACTACACGTCCTTCTTCAGCGCTCTTGACGTATGTGAAGCACTGGGGCACGAGTTCACCCAAGCGTGGCTCGCCGCGGGCCGGAAACGCCCGAGTTTCCCGGAGTTGCCGTTTCGCCGCAGCATCGTCGACCCGTTCGATTTGTCCGCGCGGCCGGTGCTGCCCGGTATCGCTACGTTGACGATCCGGCGCGATCTCATCGAGGGGCACCGGATGTACCTGCATCACCGGGACGCCAGCGCGGTGGCTGGCGGGGGCGGCGTGTACCAAGTGATCCCTGCGGGTCTATTCCAGCCC
>JAFARZ010000180.1 GCA_019245115.1 Streptosporangiaceae bacterium
CGGTCAGCATCCCGTCCGGGGCCGGGCCGTTCACATCTCCGCCGACCACGATGATGTGCCGCACCTTCTCCAGCTGGCCGCGGAGCGCGGCGAACATGGGCGCGTGCTCGTGGTCCACGTAGGCGACCTCGGCGTCGCTGTGGTTGATGACGTACAGCGCCTCTTCCGGCGTCAGCCGGTAGTTCAGCGGCACGGCGATCGCGCCGATCTTCCTGGCGGCACTCATGACCGCGACAACCTCGGGTGAGTTCGGGCCGCACCACAGCACCTTCCGGCCCGGCCCGGCCCCGAGGGAGAGCAGCAGGTTGGCGACCCGGTTCGACTGCGCCTCAAGCTCGGCGTAGCTCCACATGACGACGGTCCCGTCCGCCTTGTCGTCGATGACACCCGGCTTGTCCGGCTGGGTCTGGGCGTAGATCGAAAGGATGTCGTCCGTCATCGCACCTGTCCCTCATGAACGCTGTCAGTGGGCACCGGCGGTTGACCGCACCCGCCGACAATGATCAATTTACGGAACCCGTACCGATCGGTAAATGGCGTGCTCCCCCGGCAAAGGGTAAGCACTCCGGGTTTTGCCGGGTCTTTCCCGGGCAGTCGAGCGTGGTGAGCTTGTCAGCCGGTCAGCAGCATGTTCTGGACCGGATAGAGAGTGACCTGGAGGATTGCGAGCCCAGGCTCCGGTCGATGTTCGCGATCTTCACCAGGCTGACCCAGGATGAAGGAGTGCCGCGGACAGAGTCGCTGCGGCCGCAGGCCCGCCGCCCTCGGTGGACCCGGCCGGACCGCGGGCGGGCCAGCCTGCTGCACGCGGTCATCGCCGTCCCGCTCGTCCTGACCCTGGTGGCGATGTTCGCGTTCCTGGCCATCAGCACTTTGGCCGCGCCGACCTGCAGGTCTGTGGCGGGGTTGCATGCCGCGCAGGCGCAAGCCGTGAGCTGTCATTCGGCCCTGCAATCGCAGGGGCGCCCGTAGGCAACAGTGGCTTACGTATGGTTGTGGCAACGTGCACGTTCTTTTGCGCACGTTGCCACAACCATGCACACTCCCGTGGAGTGCCGGGCGGCCAGGCCCGGAGGGCGTCAGGCGGGTTGCTCGGCTTGGCTGGTTCAGTGGCCGGCCAGTACGGCGTCGAGGGGGACGGCGTCCAGGCCGGTGGCTTCGGCCACGGCGGCGTTGACCAGGTGGCCGCCGTGGGTGTTGACGCCGAGGGCGAGGCTGGCGTCGTCGAGGCAGGCCTGGCGCCAACCCTTGTCCGCCAGGGCGACCGCATAGGGCAGGGTGACGTTGGTCAGGGCGTGGGTGGAGGTGTTCGGCACCGCGCCCGGCATGTTGGCGACGCAGTAAAAGACCGAGTTGTGAACGGCGTACGTCGGGTCGGCGTGGGTGGTCGGGTGCGAGTCCTGGAAGCAGCCGCCCTGGTCGATGGAGATGTCGACGAGGACGGAGCCCGGCTTCATCGCCGAGACGAGCTCGTTGGTCACCAGCGTCGGCGCCTTGGCTCCCGGGATCAGCACGGCGCCGATGACCAGGTCGGCGTCCAGCACGGCGCGCTCGATCTCGAAGGTGTTGCTGGCGATGGTCCGCAGCTGGCCGCGGTAGATCTGGTCGACGGCGCGGAGCCGGTCGATGTTGAGGTCGAGCAGCAGCACCTCGGCCTGCATGCCGACCGCGATGGTGGCGGCGTTCAGGCCGGAGACGCCCGCGCCGATCACCACGACCCGGGCCGCGTGGACCCCGGGGACTCCCCCCATGAGGACACCGCGGCCGCCCTGGGCCTTCATCAGCGTGGCCGCGCCGACCTGGGGCGCGAGCCGGCCGGCCACCTCCGACATCGGGGCGAGCAGGGGAAGCGCGCCGCTGCGGGTCTGCACGGTCTCGTAGGCGATGCCCGTGACCTGGCGGGCGACAAGCTCCTCGGTGAGCCGCTTGTCGGCGGCGAGGTGGAGGTAGGTGAAGAGCACCTGGCCTTCGCGCATCCGGTCGTACTCTTCGGCGATGGGCTCCTTGACCTTGAGGATGAGGTCGCCGGTGCCCCACACGTCGTCCGCAGTGGGCAGGATCCGCGCGCCGGAGGCCTGGTACTCGGCGTCGGTGATCGACGAGCCGAGCCCGGCCCCGGCCTGGACGAAGGCCTCGTGTCCGTGCAGCGCGAGCTCCCTGACCCCGGCGGGCGTGATGGCCACCCGGTACTCGTGGTTCTTGACCTCCGCGGGGATGCCGATCTTCATGGGTCCTCCAAGCCGTGTGTGCCGATAGTGTGCGTCACCCGTTCGGTACTTGTCATTTAGTTCCGAACGGAGTTCGGCTAGAGCTCGGTAATCTGTGACAGAATTAGGCGGTGACCGCGACCAGGGGATCTGCGGCGAAGCCGGTTCGCCAGCGGCTCCGGCCGGACGTCACGCTGGACGCGGTCGATCACGAGATCCTCCGCATCCTGGCGGCCGACGCACGCACCCCCAACAACGTGCTGGCCGCGCAGGTGGGGGTGGCGCCGTCCACGTGCCTGATGCGCGTGCGGCGGCTGCAGGACACCGGCGTGATCAGGGGCTTTCACGCCGAGCTGGCCCCCGAGGCGCTGGGCAGGCCGCTGCAGGCCATCGTGTTCGTGCGGCTGCAGACCCATGCGCGCGCCAGCATCGGCTCCTTCGCGCAGCGGTTCGCCGCGCTGCCCGGCGTACTGAACGTGTTCTTCCTGGCCGGCGTCAATGACTTCCAGATTCACGTGGCCGCGAGGTCACCCGACGACCTGCGGGACTTCGTGGTCAAGAACCTGAGCGCCTCCCGGGACGTGGCGACCACGGAGACCAACCTGATCTTCGAGCACGTGCCGGGGACGGTGCTGACCTAGGATCGAAAGCGGCGGCCCGAGGGAGGATGAACGGTGGAGCCATTCGACCCGACCAGGCCGAACGTCGCCAGGGTCTGGGACTACTGGCTCGGCGGGAAGGAAAACTTCGCGGCCGACCGCGAGCTGGCGGAGAAGATGCTGGCCGTCCACCCGCCCACCGCGCGGATGGCCCGGGAGAACAGGCAGTTCCTCGGGCGCGCCGTCAGCTTCGTGGCGGGCCGCGGGATCCGGCAGTTCATCGACGTCGGGGCCGGCCTGCCCACCGCGCTGAACACGCACGACATCGCCCGGAACGTCGACCCGGACACGCGGGTGGCGTACGTGGACAACGACCCGATCGTGATCTCGCACGCCCGCAGCCTGCTGGCCAGGAGCCCGGGGGTGATCGCGGTGCCCGGCGACATGCGCGACCCCGGGAGCATCCTGGGCGACGCCGGGCTGGCGGA
>JAFARZ010000202.1 GCA_019245115.1 Streptosporangiaceae bacterium
CTCCCCACAGCTTCGCCAAAAGATCACGGGGAGGGCCGCGCCTCATCCGACTCGCTCACCATGCCGGCACACAGCCGCCCGTGCCGCACCCGCAACACCAGTGACGCAGACCCGCTACGGCATCGTCATCGGCCAGGTGCCGCCCCCCACCAAGACACCCCCAGCCGGCTCAGCCACCAACCCCCATCGGCATCCCCAATGCCGCCACAACCCCCGGATCATCGGAATCCTGAGCGCCGTCTAACACTTGTGCGGCGGTGATGAACGCGTGGCGCAGCGTATGTGGGCTGATCGACTTGGCGATCCCGGCGCAGCGGGCGACCCGGCGGACGATCCGGCTCGCGCCGTGCCGGTCCAGCCGCCGCCCGTCCGCCGCAGTGGAAATCGTGCCCTCACCGCGTTCGCCGACGGCCAGGTCGATCACGCGAGCGGCACGCGGTGCGAGCGGGATGGTGACGACCTTGCCGCCTTTGCGGGTAATGACCAAAGTGCGGTGGCCACGCTCCAACCCTAGCTGCTCGATATCAGCGCCGGTCGCCTTGGAGACCCGCAGCCCGTTCAGCGCCAGCAGCGAGGTCAGCGCATGCTCGACCGCCGTGCCCAGCCCGGCAGCCACTAGCAGCGCGCCGAGCTCGTTGCGGTCCAGGCCGACCGCGTGTGACTCATAGTCCAGGCGAGGGCGGCGGACGTGGGCGGCCGGGGAATGCTCGAGCAATTCTTCCTCGACCGCGTACCTGTAGAACCCGGCGATCGTACACAGCCGGCGGGCGACAGTCGCGCGAGCGCGGCCGCGTTCTTCCAGGTCCCGGGCGAACATCTCGATGTCCGCGCGGCGGACCGCGAACAGCGGCAGGGACCGGATGCGGCACCATGTCGTGAACTGGCGCAGGTCCAGCGCTTACGCGTCGCGTGTCTGGCCGCGTACCCGGCCAGGAACCCGGCGAGCGCGAGCCGCTCAGCATCGGAGAACAGCGGCTGGATAGGGACGAGGGCGGTAGATGTGGTCGTGGCGGTCATGGGGCACCTCCCGGATCGATGCTGAGACCCGGGAGCTGGGCCAGCCCCGCGATCCCAGCACCAACTCGATACCCGCATACCGATCAACGGCGTGACATCCGGTGATCAGCACCGACACTCATATCCGGCCCACCCAACACCCGAGCGCCGAATACGCGCAAGCAAAAAGCAAAGCTTTAAAAGAGTGAACGGATCGACGCGCAGAACAGGCCGCATGCTACGCCTCATCGCCGTTGTAGCAGCCCTCGCATGGCCCTGTGCCGCGCCAAAGTCAGCATCCGCTCTGAGCTGCATGTTCGTCTCAGATTAGACAAGGCTCGTGGTGTCAGTACGGACAGGATCTCGTGCCGGACTGAACAGAACCCGAACAGCATGGCGCATGGCACGATAGGGTCAAATTGTCGCATCGCGATCTTATGGCCGCTCTTGTCGCATGGCGGCGTTGCCCAGACGGAGGAACCGTGCTCGTGCGTCGGCTGCTGTTCAGGGGAAGCCTAGCTGTGACCGTACGGGCGGGAGCGACGCTCGCGGTGTCTGCCGCGATCGCCATCGGAATGAGCTGTACTCCCAGCGCGGCCGCGACCAGGGCCCCGGTCACCACCGCGCACCGGGCTCAGCTGCCGGGCGGCGGCCAGGTCCTGTTCCCGGGCCACCTGCTGGTGGCTCTCTACGGTCACCCAGGGGTCCCGGCGCTCGGTGCTCTCGGTCAGCAAGGCCTATCGGCCAGCATCGCCCGGGTGCGGAAGGCAGCTGCGGCGTACCGGATGCTGAGCAGTGTCCCGGTCATGCCGGCTTTCGAGATCATCGCCACCATCGCGGAGGCCAGCCCGGGCAGCAACGGCGACTACTCCGTTGAGTCCAGCGTTTCCTCTCTCCGGCCCTGGGTGCGCCAGGCGACAGCGGATGGCATGTATGTCATTCTCGATCTCCAGGCTGGCCGCGCCAGCCTGCTCGCCCAGGCCAAGACATACCAGGCGTTGCTCGAACTGCCCGATGTCGGGCTTGCCGTGGACCCTGAGTGGAAGCTGGGGCCGGGGCAGCTGCCGCTGCACCAGATAGGCAGCGTGAGCATAAGCGAAGTGAACAGCGTCGTCAGCTGGCTGGCGGCCCTTACCGCCAGGTACCGGCTGCCGCAGAAGCTTCTCGTGCTGCATCAGTTCATGCTGTCGATGATCCAGGGTGAGCGCGATCTCGATACCAGGCACCACGATCTGGCGATCCTCATCCACATGGACGGACAGGGCACGCCGGCCGCCAAGGAGCAGACCTGGAAAACCATTACCGCGGCGGCCCCCGCCGGAGTGTTCTTCGGATGGAAGGACTTCTACGCCAAAGATCATCCGATGCTGAACCCTCAGCAGACGATCGAGAGAACCCGCAGGCTCTCGATGATCTCGTACCAGTGACCGGCTCTTACCGCACGAGCCCGTGTGCCGCGCCCATACTTCGCGCATGGTTTGACCTGCTGGTCTATCATCAGCCGTGGGCTTATCCGTCTTGTCTGATCTGTTGATGGCCCGGGTGTTCGGCTGGCTGGTGCTCCTAGTGTGCAGCGATGCCGCGAAGAAGGCGGAGATCTTGTTGTTGCGGCATGAGGGCGCGGTGCTGCACAGGACAGGCATCCGCGCGGCACCATCGCCCCGCGAAGTATCGACTGTGCAGTCGATCTGACGGTTATCAGCGGGTGCGGTTTACGGGGACCGGCACGATGAGTGATGATTGCGCCAGAAGTGAATGACCTTACTGTAACGCCGAATATTTACGTCCTGAATTACCGTGACTGATGGCTGGTTGTCCGCACGTAATTCCTAGTACTGAGGTTTTCTCAGCAAGGCTGAATCGGTCACGCGGCGCATTATGCCCATGTAGGCAGACACGCGGATGTAAGCGGACATCTCCGGGGAGGCGCGGAGCTCCCGGTAGAAGAAGTCTCGCCAAAGAAGTCCACCTGCCGGGAGAC
>JAFARZ010000400.1 GCA_019245115.1 Streptosporangiaceae bacterium
CCCCCCACCAGGGCCGCCCCGCCAGCCCCCCGCAAATCCCGAAATGTCGGGAACCTCCGAGCGCCGAAGCGCGCGAAGCGGCCAGCGCACGCCGGGGCCGCCCCGCCAGCCGCCCGCAAGCCCCCAAATGTCGGGGAACCTCCAAGCGCCGAAGCGCGCGAAGCGGCCAGCGCACGCCGGGGCCGCCCCGCCAGCCGCCCGCAAGCCCCCAAATGTCGGGAACCTCCAAGCGCCGAAGCGTGCGAAGGAGCCGGCCCCCACCCAGGCCGCCCCGCCAGCCGCCCGCAAATCCCGAAATGTCGGGAACTTGCGAGCGGCGATACGCGATGAGCGGGACGCGCGCGCCCGAGACGCGTCCACCAAATACCGACATTTCAGTATTCGAGAAAGGGTAGTCGTGGAATTTAAGAGCTTCGTGGAGGAAAAGGGGTCGGTTTCCGGCGCCTTTCTTTCCACGCGGCCCTAAATTTCCACGGGAAAGGGCTGGCCCAAATGCGCGTATCCGGAAATGTCGGACATGGCGGCGGCGGCCGGGCTGGTGCGGCGCGGGGTGGTGTGGCGGGAGGTGACAGTGGCGGGCGGAGTGGTGTGGCGGGAGGTAACAGTGACGGGCGGAGTGGTGTGGCCGGAGGTAACAGTGACGGGCGGGGGGTGGGGGGTGGTGTGGCGTTGGCAGTGGTGGGGTTGGTGGTGGCTTATGGGGATGTCGTGGCGGTGCATGACGCTACGTTCAGTGTGGGCGAGGGAGAGGCGTGTGCCATTACCGGGCCGAATGGCAACGGTAAGAGCAGCATCCTGATGGGAATCTCTGGCCTGGTGCGCCGTGGCGGCCGGGTCGAGATCTTCGGCGCGGTCGCGCCCAGCGGAGACGTCAGGTGGACCGCGCGGCGCGGGCTGACGCTGGTCCCGGAGCGGCGCCAGCTCTATCCCGGTCTCAGCGCGGGCGACAACATCCTGCTCGGCTGCTACAGCTGGACTTCAAGCGTGCGGAAGGCGAGGAACTCCCGTTCGTTCGCTGCTTCGCTTGATCTTTTTCCTGAGCTGGCGCCGCACCTGCGGCAGCAAGCCGGAACCCTGTCCGGCGGCCAGCAGCAGATGGTCGCCATCGCGCGGGGCCTGGCCAGCGACCCCAGGATCCTGGTGGTCGACGAACCGTGCCTGGGGCTGGCCAGCGCGGTGAGCCGGCGTGTGTACGACGCGCTGGCCCGGATCCATCAGGCCGGCACGACGCTGATCGTGGTCGAGGAGGTGCCCTCGCGGGCGCTGACCATCTGCACCCGGCGCGTCGAGGTGCGCAACGGTGTCGCGGTGAGCCCGGCATGAAGTTCGGTAACCTCCTCATCGCCGGCCTGGTGACCGGATCGATTTACGCCGTCTTCGCGGTGTGCGTGGCGGTCTGGTACCGGGTGAGCAACATCCTCAATCTCGCCGTCGGCGACTTCGCCATGGCCGGCGCGCTCGGGGTCGACAACCTGGTCCGGGTCAGGAACTGGCCGCTGCCGGCCGCGATCGCCGCCACGCTGGCGGTCGTCGCCGTGTTCGCCTATGCCTACGACCAGATCGTGCTGCGGCTGGCCCAGGACGGGCCGCCCAATGGACGGCGCCAGCAAGAGGGCATCGTCATCACGTTCTTCTTCACGTTCGCGCTGTCGTTCTTCATCGACGGCATCGCGAAGGTGCTGTTCGGTACGGACGTGCACGCCGCGCCCGCGCTGTGGGGCGGCAACTCGCTCAGCATCGTGTCCGGCCTGCACCTGGAGCGGGCCGGGCTGCTGGTACTGGTCTGCGCCCTGGTCAGCGGTTCGATGTTCTGGTTGTACATCCGGTACACGCTGGGCGGCAAGGCGATGGAAGCGTGCGGCGAGAACCGGCTCGGCGCGCGCATCGTCGGCATCGACGTCCGGCGGTACCGGCGCATCATCTTCATCGGCACCGCGGTGCTGGCGGCGATCTTCGGCATCGTCGAGTCGCCGATCACCGGCTACACCTACCTGTCCGGCGCGACGATCTCGCTGACCGGCTTCATCGCCGCGGCATACGGTGGGTTCCGCAAGCCGGGCCGGGCTCTGCTGGCCGGGCTGGCCATCGGCGTGCTCGAGGCGCTGCTCGGCGGCTATGTCAGCACCGAGTACGGCGACACGGTGATGTACGCGATCCTGGCCGCGATGATCCTCGCCTGGCCGCGCGCCCTGGGCTTCGAGTCAGCGGTCAGCTCATGAAGGCGCTGCGCTCGACGGGCCTGCTGGTCGTGACAGGGCTGGCGGTGGTGGTGCCGTTCGCGCAGCAGTACGCCGGCACCGTGTTCGTGCTCGCCCTGTGCTACGCGATCGTGACCGCGGGGATGGCGGTGCAGATCGGCTTCAGCCAGCAGATCGCGTTCAGCCAGTCCGTGTTCATGGGGGCCGGCGCCTACGGCGTGGCCATGCTGAACACGCACCTGTCGATGCCGAGCCTGCTGGCCACGCCGATCGTGATGGCCGGCGCGGGGCTGGCCGCGCTGCTGCTCGGCTCGGTCGTCACCCGGGCCTCCGGGCTCGCGCTGGCGGTGGCGACCCTCATGCTGCCGCTCATCGCGGTGGGCTATCTCAGCTCGGCGGGTTACCTGGGCGGGTCGATCGGCACGCCGCTGACCGGCAACCTCTGGGAAGGTGCGTCGACCGAGGCCACCGCGGTCGGCAACGGGCTGATCACCGTGGCCGTGCTGGCCCTGGTGGTGTTCGTCTGTACCCGGATCCTGTCCTCCGACATCGGACTCGAGCTGTACGTGCTCGGCGTCGACGAGCCGACCGCCGCGGCGATGGGCGTCCGCACCTCGCGCCGGAAGCTGGAGCTGTTCGTGCTCGGCTCGGTCTTCGCGGCGCTGGGCGGTGCTGTTTACGCGGGCACCCAGCTTTTCGTGCCCGCCTCGCTGGTCGACCCGACCGCTGAGCTGACCTTGCTGATGATGCTGTTCGTCGGCGGGCGCAAGTCGATCCTCGGCGCCGTGGTCGGCGCGTTGGCGATCCAGTACCTGTACGGGGCGAGCAACTGGGTGAGTGTCAACATCCTCATCGTCGAGGGCGTGCTGCTCACCGTCGTCCTGCTCGCCGATCCCGATGGCCTGGCCGGCCTGGTCGCCGCGCTGGCCCGCGCCCGCCCCCCCGCACCGGCCGCGGTCCCGCTGGAGCGCACCAATGGTGCCATCGGGCACGCTCGCCTGGATGTTCTGCCTGATTCACAACGTGCCGATGGCGCCATCGGCACGCTCAAACTCCTCGAGTGCATTGGCGTCGGGAAAGAGTACGGGGGACTGGCCGTGCTCGACGATGTCACGCTGACGCTTCCTGGCCGCGGTCTGTTCGGACTGTGCGGGCCGAATGGCGCTGGGAAGTCGACGCTCCTCGGCGTCATCGGCGGCAGTGTGCGCCCGTCCCGCGGGCGCGTGCTGCTGGACGGCACGGACGTGACCAGGCTGCCGCCGCAGGAACGTTTTCAGCTCGGCGTCAGCCGGACGTTCCAGGCGGTGCACCTGATCCGCGGCCGGACCGTGCTGGACAACGTGGCGGTGGCATGCCTGTCCTCGCACCGGTCGAGCCTCGTCCGCGGCATCGTGCGCAGCCGGCTCGCCGAAGCCCGGGCGAAGGCCGCCGAGGCGCTGGACTACCTGGGCATGGGTCAGCTGAGCGGACAGGATGTGTCGTCGCTGACCCTGGAGAACCAGCGGATGGTGGAGCTGGCCAGGGCCATCGCGGCCCGGCCCCGGCTGCTACTGCTGGACGAGCCCGCGTCCGGGCTCAGCGGTCCGCAGCGTGAGCGCCTGGCCGAGGTGCTGCGTGCCGCCGGGGAACTGGCCTGCGTCCTGCTCGTCGAGCACGACCTGGATCTGGTCGCGCGGATCAGCCAGAAGATCTTCGTCCTGGCGCGAGGACGGCTCGTATTCGACGGCGACCCGGAGGACTTCCGCTCCTCCGATGTCGTCAACTCACTCCTTCAGGGGGGTCGCGGGGGGAGGGTCCCCCCGCCCTAAGACAGGGGGGTCGCGGGGGGAGGGTCCCCCCGCCCTGGACAGATTGCGAGATTACCCATGATGGTTTTCCCACGAAGACGGATACTGTTCCCGCTGGCCGCCGCGGTAGCACTCGCCCTGGCGGGCTGCGGGTCGTCGGGCGGCGCGGTCTCGGGCGGCCTGGCCAAGGACGCTCCGATCGTCATCTGCGGCGACCTGGCGCTGTCCGGCCCCTATGCCCAGATCGGCGAGACCGACAACTGGGGCGCCACCGCGTTCTTCAAGCACCTCAACGCCACCGGCGGCATCCAGGGCCACAAGGTCAGCTACGTCGTGGAGAACAACCAGTCCTCGGCGTCCCAGGCCGAGCTCATCGCACGCAAGTGCATTCTGTCCGAGCACGCCAAGGTCATCGTCGGCCCCGAATCCGGTGCCGACACCGAGGCGGCGCTGCCGATCGCGATCGCTTACCACACGATCCTGATCAGCCTGTCCTCTGGCTGGCAGACCAACGGCTATCCGGCCAGTGAGCTGACTTCCTGGGGGTTCCCCGGTTTCTACGACGTGTTCTACGAAGACCAGCTGGCGTCGGTGCAGAACCTCATCGTGCCTCGGCACCTCACCCGGGTCGCGCTGCTCGAGGACAACTGCGGGCCGGTCTGCCTGACCAATCAGGGCTCCGTGCAGGCACTCGCCCGCCAGTACGGCTTCCAGCTCGTTTCCACCCAGATCGACCAGGTCGGCGCCACCGACGTCACCCCGCAGGTGCTCGCGATGCTCGCCGCCAAGCCGCAGATCATCCTGTTCGGCTTGGTGCCCGGGACGGACTCGATCACCGCTATCCGCGCGATCCGCGCCCAGGACCCCAGCATCCCGATCAGCGAGTGCTCCGCCTGCGAGCTGCCCAGCTTCATCGCCGCGGCCGGCGGCGCCTCGGTGATGCACAACATCTACGTCCTCGGCTCCATGCAGGACTGGCTGACCGCCGCGTCCCAGGGGACGTCGCCGGAGGCACGTGCGACGGCGGACGGCCTGCGCCAGTACTTCGCGGGCATGCGGGCGGCCGGCCTGACCAGCGAGGATCAGCTGGATAACAGCCAGGAGGGGTGGGACGCGGGCCTGGAGATCAACTGGGCCATGACCAGCGCGGGCACGCTGGACGAAACGGCCGTCATGCACAAGCTCCAGCACCTGAACATCAACACGCTGGGCATCATCTGGAACCGCACGCCGTCCGACTACGAGAACATCTCCCAGGTTCTCGCCGCCATGGAGACCATCGCTCCGGACGGCACGGCCACCCTGTACAAGTAGACGTTCAAACCGCCCGGCCGCTCACGGGCGGCCGGCGTTCTCCGGAGGCCAGCATGTCGAGGAGAACCATCGCGTCGTGATCCGGGGTTCCGGGTTGGGCGACGTACACGATGAACCGCTGCCCGTCGGTCCCGGCGAGCGGAAGGCTTTCGTAACCGAGCCGCATTTCGCCGACCAGAGGGTGGCGGAAATGCTTGTCACCGGTCGTGCGCGGTTTTACGTCGTACCGGTTCCAGATCCTGGCGAAGTCGGGACTGTCCGGGAGCAGGCCGCCGATCAGGGCCTTGACGTCCGCTGCATCCGGGTCCTGGCCGGCGACGGCGCGAATATGGGCGACATGGCCGGTGGCGATCTCCTCCCAGTTCACCCACAGGGCGCGGCCTGCCGGGTGCAGGAAAAGGTAGCGGGTGAGGTTCCGCTCGGTGGCCGGCCAGTCGGCCAGTCCATGGAAGATCGCCAGTCCAGCGGGGTTGGCGGCCAGCAGGTCGTTGACACGGGACAGCACCGCCGCGGGGCTAGGCCGCACGTTCTCCAGGAGCAGGCTTGCCGTCTGGCGGACGCAGGAAACGGGAACACGCACTCGCGCGGTGGAGGCACCGGCCGCGTGCGCTGCGAGCGCGTGCAGGTGCTGCCGCTCCGCCTCGTCCAGCCGGAGAACACGAGCCAGCGCGTCCAGCACCGCCGGGCTCGGGTGCCGCTCCTTGCCGCGCTCGAGCCTGGTGTAGTAGTCGATGGACACCCCGGCCAGGGTGGCGACCTCTTCCCGGCGCAGTCCTGGAGTCCGGCGTATGCCGTTCCCGGCCGGCAGGCCGCACTCTTCCGGTCTGATCCGGTCCCGTCGGCTGTGGAGGAACTGGCCCAGTTCGTTCCCGTTCGGGGGGTGCGTCACACCCTGGATCAACCCGCCCTGCCGCGGAAAGCTTCCCGCACGCATGCTGAAACCATGACGACACCGGCCATGACGGCAACCGATCCGGTACGGTCGCACGACGACCCGCGCCGCCTCACGCCGACCACGCTCACGCTGGTGGCCGGCATGCTCGGCTTCTTCATGACCACGATTGACGTCTCGGCTGTGAACGTCGGGCTGGCCACGATGGCCCGGGAGATGCATGCCGCCACGGCAGGGCTGCAATGGGTGGTGGACGGCTACACGCTCATGTTCGCCGCGTTGCTTCTGTCGGCCGGCGCGCTGTCGGACCGGATAGGCGCACGGCGGGCCTACGCGGCGGGCGTGGCCGGATTCACGCTGGCCTCGGTCGCTTGCGGGGCGGCGTCCGGCCTGGGTGTCCTCATCGGCGCGCGGTTCATCCAGGGCTGCGCGGCGTCGGTGATGCTGCCTTCCTCGCTCGCGCTGGTCCGCCAGGCCGTCAGCGATCCGGTACGCCGGGCCCGCGCCATCGCGCTGTGGACGACGGCTGGCTCGTGCGCCGTCGCCGCCGGCCCGGCGATCGGCGGGCTGCTGGTCAGCACGTGGAGCTGGCGCGGGATCTTCCTGATCAACGTCCCGGCTGGGATAGCCGCGCTGGCGCTGCTGGCGCGGGTACCGCGTTCGCCCCGCCTGCCGGCAAGGCTGGACCTCGGCGGGCAGGTCACGGCGACCTTGGCCCTTGGCGGCCTGACCTACGCGATGATCGAGGGCGGGGCGTCCGGGTACGCGGCGCCCAGGGTGCTCGTCGCGTTCGGCATCGCGATCTTCTCCGCGGCGGCGTTCGGCCGCCTCGAATCACGGGTGACCGCGCCGGTGGTACCGCTCGCGCTGTTCCGTGGGCGCGCGCAGGTCACCATCCTCGCGAGCGGTTCGCGATCAATATGGCCTGGTACGGAATCGTGTTCCTGGTGGGACTGTACGTTCAGCAGATCCGCGGCGCGTCAGCGCTGGCTACCGGGTTGATGTTCGTCCCGATGGCCGTCGGCATCATGATCACCAACCTGGCTTCTCCCCGGGTGGCCGCGCGGTCCGGCGGTCCCCGCGTCCCGCTGGTAGCGGGCATGCTCGTCACGGTCGGCGGCCTGATCGGGTTGACCTGGGCGGGTTCGGTGTGGCTGACCGCGTTGCTGCTGATCCCGTTCGGCATCGTGGGGCTGTCGGTCCCGACGCTCATCACGGTCCTGCTGGAGAACGTGTCCGCACGCCAGGCCGGAATCGCCGGCGGCGTGCTCAACGCCGCGCGCCAGATGGGTTCCGCGATGGGGGTGGCACTGTTCGGTTCCCTCGCCCGGGATCACGCGTCCTTCCGTTCCGGGATGACGGCGAGCCTCGTCATCAGCGCCGCTCTGCTCGCCGCCGCGGCCACCGCTAACCTGGCGGCCTTCCGCGGCCACCGCTAACCTGGCGGCCTTCCGCGGTCGACCTAAAAGGCGCTGCTGACCCGGTGGGGCTTACGCTTTCGTCACATAGCGGGCGCATGGCTAAGCCATCTTGCGGTTGCGGAAGATGGGAGCCCCATGGAAGAAAAGGCGCGCGCGGAACCGACACCCTTTCTCCCATGCCATCCCACGCGGCCGACGTGCACATACGGAGTTTGAGAAGGCCCAAGGTCCTCAGCGTGCCGTTGGCATAATCGAGCCCTGTCAGAGCATACCGATGATGCCATCGGTTCGGACGTCGGCCAGCCCAGACCTTTGCTGGCATTCTCCTCCTCAGTTAGCGCGGAAATTCCGTGCTGCGCGGAAACAAACCCGCCGTATTCGTACGCTTTGTTTCCGTGCAGCACGGATGTTCCGGCTTAATTCAAATCCCGTTAGAGACTTATCAGACATTCAGGGTAAGCCGACCGCCGCAGGAAGCGTCATCCAACGCGGCCGCCGTGCACATAGCGGTCACATCCTGGCAGACCGGCGTCCCGCAACCAGCGACCGCCCGCAGGACCCCGCCCCGCACCCGGCGGCCCGCCCGCGGGACCCCGCCCCGCCCGCGGAACCTCGCCCCACCCCGAAGGAAAGCCCCACGCGCTCGATCGGAGCGACCCCGCCGCCGACCTCGAGTTACCCTACGGCTGCCCCGCCCCCCGCCCCGCCCCCCGCCCCGCCCCCGGCCCAGACCCCGCCCCCGCCCCC
>JAFARZ010000089.1 GCA_019245115.1 Streptosporangiaceae bacterium
CCGGGGATTACGCGGGTCCGGGGGTTACGCGGGTCCGGGGGTTACGCGGGTCCGGAGTCATACCGGGTCCGGAGTCATACCGGGTAGGGAGCCATACCGGGTAGGGAGCCATACCGGGTCCGGGGGTTATGCCGGGCCCCGGGGCTATACCGGATCCGGGGGTTACGCCGGTCCCAGGGGTTATACCGAGTCCGGGGGTTATACCGGTCCCGGCGGTTACGCCAGTCCCAGAGGTTATACCGGGTCCGGGGGTTATACCGGGCCCCGGGGCTATACCGGGTCCGGAGTCATACCGGGTCCGGGGGTTGAGCGGGTTCGGGGGGCGGGGCGGTGGATTCGCGGACTATCAGTTGTGTGGAGAGTTCCACTCGGTTGGAGCGGAGGGGGACGCCTTCGATCAGGTCGCCTAGCATGTTCGCGGCGGCGGCGCCCATGTCGGCCAGCGGCTGGCACACCGTGGTCAGCGGCGGCGACACCCAGCGGGCCACCGGCAGGTCGTCGAACCCGACAACGGAGAGGTCCTGCGGGACGCGCAACCCGCGCTGCCGTGCGGCCTCATAAACTCCGAACGCCTGTTGATCACTGCCCGCGAAGATCGCCGTCGGCCGATCGGGCCGGTCCAGCAGTTCGCTGCCGCGCTGAAAACCGTCTTCGTGCCGGAAGTCGGCCGCCCGCACCAGCGCCGGGTCGAACCCGATGCCCGCTCGCTCCAGCGCGGACCGGTAGCCGTCGGTACGGGCACGGCTGCACAGGTAGTCCGCCGGACCGGAAACGGCCCCGATCCGGCGATGCCCCAGTTCGATCAGGTGCTCGGTGGCGACCAGGCCGCCGGCCCAGTTGGTGGCCCCGACGCTCGGCAGTTCCGGCGGCGGCGGGTTCACCGGGTCGACGACGACCAGCGGGATGCCGGCGCCGCGAAGCTGCCCGAGCTGCTCGGCGGTCAGCTTCGACGTCACCAGGATGACGCCGTCGGTGTCGTGGCTGGTCAGCCCGCTGGTCCAGCTGGCCGGCCGGGCGTTGCCGTGCCGCACCGCGGAGACCGCGACGCCGGTTTCATGGGCGGCGCCCCATTCCTCGACGCCGCGCAGGATCTCCACCGCCCAGGGACTGTCCAGCCCGGCCAGGACGAGGTCGATCAGCCCGGACCGGCGCGGCCGGCGGGCGCCAACCCGGCCGTACTGGTGCTGGTCGAGCAGCCGCTCCACCAGGGCCCGGGTGGCCGGCGCCACGTCGGGACGGCCGTTGACAACTTTCGAGACGGTGGGCAATGAGACCCCCGCCTCCGCGGCAATCGTCGCCAGCGTCGTCCGCTGCACGCCATCATCCGCCCCACGCCGCGCACGCTTAGTAACGCCGCGCTGACTCACGCGTCCGGTAACCACCGCGCTCGTTCCATTCCCACCGCTTCCCCTCCGAACCGAAAGAATTTCGATATCGGAATCGTAACCTAATCCGTGCCTGGTAGTTTGTCGGCGCACCCGCGAAGCCGCGGCCCAGAGCGAGAGCGTTAAGTCAGCACGCACGGCCCGTGACGGAGGGTATGTGGTGAGCCGCCCGCACATCCCGTAGCTCGCCGGCCCGGCCGGCCGCGGTATCCGCCACAGCCCGCCACCGGCGAGGTGTCCCAGAACGCCGGCGGCGATCTCGTCCAGATGCTCGCCGGTCAGCTCCGCCGTGGCCAGGGCGCCACTGCGCCAGCGTTCCCGCCAGCCGTCGACGCGCCCGCTGACCAGCTCCATCGCTGCCGCGAAGAAGTCCTCCAGCGCAGCAGGCCCCCGCTCCAGGACAGACTCCCGCAGCGTCAGGTATCCCGTGATGGCCAGATCCCGCCGCCGCCGGGCCGCCGCGGCGACATCGTCGCCGGTCAGCGCCGCCGCCTGAGCGTAAACATCCGGATCGGCCAGCACGGTGGGCGGGAACGTCAGCACGGCGTCGCCGTCCTCGGGCAGGCCGGCGTTCTGCATCACCACCAGGATCCGCAGTTCCCCGTCGTTGACCAGCCGGTGGATGGTTCCCGGCGGGAACCACAGGCAGTCGCCGGGCGACAGTCCGGTCTCCGCGTACCCGTGCTCGCCGAGCGTCTGGAGCCGACCCGCACCAGACAGCACGACGTAGCCCTCGGTCGACGCGAGGTGCACATGCGCGGAGCCGCCGTGCAGCCCGTCCGGCGTCGGCCAGTCGTAGACCTCCAGCATCGTCACGCCGGTCGCGCCCGAAAACACCGGAACAGCCGGAACAGGCGACCCAGCCAGTGGAACCCCAGTACGTTCGTTCATATTGCTCCTGAGAGCGGGTCCTGCGCGGCGGCGCGGTTGGCCAGCCCGGCGCAAGCGGCGCTGTCGAGCGCACCGTCACAGATAACGATGTCATAGCGGAGAGTCAGCGATGCGCCGGCCCCCAGCGGATACTCGGCGGCGAAGAACGGCGCCGGGCACACGCATGCGAACGGGGTGCTGCGGACGAACCACTGGCTGGGGTAGCTGAAGTTGCCCGGCGAGTCGCGGAACAGCAGCGTCGAGGAACGGTCATGCTCGTCATGCCGCCCCGCGAAGGCAATCCATGCCCCCCTCGACCCCATCACCTCGTCCCCGCCGTCGGAGCGGTCAGGCGTGACCACCCGGCCGCCGGTGAACGACCGCGGCCCGCGCCAGAACAGCCCGCCATAGCCGGCGTTGTCCCGCCCTTCGGTGGTGGGGCTGCCGATGCTGATGGAGCGCCCGCTCACGTTGCGCATCGTGGTCTCGAACGCGAGCAGCCAGGCGGCCTGATCCGGCCACGCCGCCGCCGCGATGCGGCGCCGCTCGGCGATCACCGTCTCGCCGTACTCGGTCACCCAGGTCAGCGCCTCTTCGACCTGCGCCACGTCGTCCTTGACCATGGCCAGGTCGAAGCCATCGTGGCGCATCGCGCCGTTGTTGGGCAGCTGGACGTAGCCGTCGCCGCGCCGGAAGGTGACGCCGCCCCAGAAGTTCTCCGGTCCGAGGTTCGGCAGTGACCAGGCGATACCCTTGTGCCAGACGTGGTCGTGCGGCCGGTACAGGCTGACCACGTCGCGGGCCAGGGTCCGCACCGGATGGAAGTACGGTCTGGGCGACTCGAGCTGCGGATCCGAAGGCAGATAGGTGTACCGGAACAGCTCCACGTCATCCCACTGAACAGTGAGCGCCGAGCTACTGTTACCGAGGGACATCACCATCCGAAGCTTCCTCCGTTCATCTGACCGTAGAACTGCGTGCCCGGGCCGATACCGGCGGGCGTCACCGGCCGCCGGGTGAAGGCGGACGCGTAGATGGCGGTCGCCAGGGCCAGGGTGCGGCGGCTGTCGGCGGGTGCGACCGGCGGCCTTCGTCCGTCCCGCAGGCTGGACAGCACCTCACGGAACTGGGCGGCGTGCCCGCTCGGGACGCCGCTCCCCGCGTGTTTCCAGGTCGTGAGCACCTCGTGCTCGTGTCCCGGCACCGGGGTGACGCGCCAGTCGTGGTCGCCGTAGCCGTACAGGTGGGTGACCTCCACGGTCGCGTTCTCGAAGTCGAACCGCAGGTAGGACTCCTCGCGCGGCGACAGCACGCTGTTGACGATGCTCGCCACGGCGCCGTTGGCGAACGTGACGTGGGCCAGCGACACGTCCTCGGTCCGCGTGCGGCGGGCCTGCCGCCGTGCGGTCGCCGACACCTCGGTCCAGTCGCCGAGCACGTCGAGCAGCATGTCCATCTGGTGGATGCCGTGGCCCATGGTCGGGCCGCCGCCCTCGGTGTCCCAGCGGCCGCGCCACTCCACGTCGAAGTACGCCTGGTCCCGGAACCACGTCGTGTGGCAGATGGCCAGCAACGGTCTGCCGAGCGGTCCGTCCTGCTCCGCGGCCAGTGCCTTGAGGCGGCGCTGCCCGGTGCCGAACCGGTGCTGGAACACGGTCGCGAAGTGGGTTCCCCCGCTTTCGGCGGTGCCGCTTTCGGCAACGCCGCTTTCGGCGGCGGTCAGCTCGTCGAACTCCTTCAGGCTGATCGTCGGCGGCTTCTCGACCAGCACGCTCGCCCCGGCGCGCAGGCAGGCCAGCGCGTGTTCGTGATGGAGCCACGGCGGCGTGCACACGTGCACCAGATCCGGGCGCGATTGACGGAGCAGCGTGCCGATGTCGTGATACGCGGCGGGAATCTGGTGCTCATCGCAGAACGTCGCGAGCCGCTGGCCGTCCACGTCGCACGCCGCGACGATCACCGCGCTCGCGGCGCTCTCAGGGTTGCCCCCGCTCGCAGGGTTGCCGGCGCTCTCCGCGCCCGCGCTCCCCGCGCTTCTCGGGCCGAAGCCGGCCAGCGTCGTCGCATGGATCCCCGCTATGTTACCGGTGCCGGCAATGGCTATCCGGATCGGATCCGGCGACATTCTCACCTCCGGAAAGTCCGAAACTTTTCGAACATTTTACCGGAAATTATCGGAAAAGGCCACCCCTCACAAACGGCTGTGGTTTCTCCCCAGGTCCGTCACACGGCCCCGGGGGCAGACGACGCTGTACCTTTCGCGGCGCGGATGCTCGCGACGAACGCGCGCCACCCGGCGGGATCGAAGGTCAGCACGGGACCACGGCCGTGCTGTCGGGTGTCGCGCACCGCGATCACGTCACGGGCGTGACCGACTTCGACGCAGCCTTGTCCGTTGGCGCCGCTGTGGCTGGACTTACGCCAGTCGCGGAAGCTGCTTGCTGTATCCACCGTCTCGCCACCTCTTGGATTCGTTCTAGCGAGCTGGAGCGAGAGAGGGCCTCGTCTCTGAGATCATCAAACAAGAGCGCGGTCCGCCTTACCAGAGCAGGGTCGAGGATGGTCATCCCCTGAACGCCGGTCTCCAGGTAGGCGACCTGATGCTGGTCCGGCATGGTGGCGATCGCGAAGGCTCCTGATAGTCCTGCATAGGGGCGTGCTGTCGCCGGTATCAGCTGCACCGTGATGTCAGGTCGCCGCGCCATGCCGGCCAGGTGCGCGAGCTGCCGGGCCATGATCGCGGCATCGCCGATGCAGCGGGACAGCACCGGCTCGTCCACGAGGACGCGAAGGTCGGGAGGGTCCGCCCGGTCCAGGATCCGCTGCCGGCCGATCCGCGCCGCGACCTTGTGCTCCACGTCGCCGCCGTCGCGTCGCCAGGTCTGGCACAGGGCGCGGGCATAGTCCTCGGTCTGGAGTAATCCGGGCACGAGCAGCGGCTCCCACCAGCGGATGACGACCGCCCGTTCCTCGTACTGCTGGACCCAGTCGCGAAGCCAGCGCCTGAGGTCGGAGTCCGCCCATCGCTGCGAGCTGGTCCAGAACCGGACCAGCCAGTCCAGGTCGGCGAACGTTTGCGTGGTCACCGCGAGGAAGCGGTCGCCCGGCTCGCGCTCCCCCGCCTCCACCCGGGACACGGTGGAGATGTCGCACGGGACCTTCGCGGCGAACTCGCCCTGGCTCATGCCCGCCGCCTCCCGCGCCCGCCGGAACTCGGCGCCGAAGAAATGCAGCGGCGACGCGGCGGGGTCCAGCTCCCTCGGCCGTGGCATGCTCAGCTCCTTCGTTTCGGGGTTTGGCGTTTGCGCGGTTTGCTGAAGGGGCGCGCGGTTTGGCGTAGTCGCGCGGTCACTCCCCAACGTAGTGGTCGAGCTGCCACGTTGGGCGGCATGACCACAGGCTTCGAATCCGGCGTGTCCAAGAGCCAGGCGGAGGAAGTATTCCGGCTCGTTAACACGCTGTATCAGGACCACCGCGATGTGCTCACCGAGCCCGAGACGGCCGCGCTGCACGGGGTTCGGGACCGGATGACCGAGATCTTGTGTCCTTATCCGGTCGCCCTTCTGGAAGAGGAGAGGAAGAAGCTCGATGAGAAGTTCCCCGACCGCGAGCACCGCTACATCCGCTGCGGCAAGACCGTCACCTGGTCCGACCGGCTCAAGAGCCGGTAGCCGATGAAACTTTCATTTCCGAGATCGCCCTGACCTGCGACGTCGCCCGGCGGCCTGCCCTTCGGCGTGTCACGCGTTTACGTTAGCGGCGGTGGGCTTTCGAGACCCCGACACACAGCCGTCATCGCCGCAGGGACCGCGGCGGTGACGGCTGACTCGTATTCGGGCGGGACAGGGACATGGCTGCGGGCCGCTTCTTGCTGTTATCATCCTCTGATCCGATTCGCCGTCGACCCCTGGTCTTGCTGTTATCATCGATGACTCGATCACCCCTCTATCCCTAATCTTGCTGTTATCATCGCTGTCCAGCCTCCCGGAGGCGGCCCGCCACGGCGATGAATTCTTCCCCGGCACGGCGTCTGACCACCGAGAGCAAATCGCGCCGGACACAGGAGGACGGTAATGCCCGCAACAGAGCCGACCGTGGAACTGCACAAAGGATTCAGCGAGCCAGATGCCGTCGCCCCGTCGTGGGCTGAAGTTGCCGAGGTGCTGTCAAGGTCGGAGATGTTCTGGTTGTCGACCGTGCGCCGGGACGGCCGTCCACACGTCACGCCGCTGCCTGCCATCTGGCTCGACGGGGTGCTGCACTTCTGCACCGGCTCCCACGAGCAGAAATTCAGGAACCTGGAATCTAATCCCCGCTGCATCCTGTCCGCGGGAGCCAATGAGTTCCGCTCGGGGCTGGATGTAGTGGTCGAGGGAACCGCTGTCCGCGTCACCGACCCGGCCCGGCTGCAACAGCTGACGGCGATCTGGAAATCCAAGCTCGACTGGGATTTCCAGGTCGCCGACGGAGGGTTCGGTGATCCCGGCCGGGCCGCCCTCGTGCCCGTCTTCGCCGTCACGCCGACGAAGGTCCTCGCCTTCGGCAAGAACCCGTACAGCCAGACCCGGTACCGCTTCCCCGCCTGAAAGCTGGCCCGGGCCACGCACGCCGTTCTCTATAAGCGAACACGTATCGCAGTAACTCATCAAGTAATCGTGATAGAGTTCGATTATCTTCAGGCGGCGACCGGGCCGGGACGGGGGGTGAGCACGATGGAAGGACCGGTACCAGCGGGCGGGAGCACCAGGGATCTGAACAGCAGAGCCGAGGATGCGATGATCGCCGGGCACGCCGCATACGATGACGAGCCGCCGTGGCTCGAGGACGACCTGCCGCCTGATCC
>JAFARZ010000173.1 GCA_019245115.1 Streptosporangiaceae bacterium
GGGAGCGCTGCGCCCTGAGGGCCATAAGTTTCCTCTCTTCCAGCGCTGTGCACCGTGTCCGGCAACCGCCGTATCCGTGTTTGCGCTGGTGAGAGGTGGTTTGTGGTCAGGGGCAGGGTCGAACTGCCGACCTTCCGCTTTTCAGAGGCTGAGCGGATACACCGGCGTCGAACCGTCGGCACCGCTCGGCGGGCTTGAAAGCAAGAAGACATCATCGTCCGGCGAGACGGCAAGAGGTACGCGGCTGCCGCTACTTCCGCGCTACGCCAAGCCCAGTCGCCGACATCACCAGGAAGTGCGAGAACGACCTGGAGGGCGTCCGCGCGATGGTTTGCCGATTTCCGGCCGAACTTTTATCCACAGGTCGAGGGCGGATCCACAGGTGTTATTGCATCCGGAGCAGTACGATCATCGCGGTGTTCCACACGCGGGCACCTAACTACGGGGCGATTTCCACAGCTGGCAGCGGTTTATTCCAGTAGCGGTCCACAAGGAGCTGCCGATAGCGTCCCGTTCCTAGCATCTGCCAGATCACACGATCCTCAGCTGTCCGGCTCGGGAGGGCCAGTTCATGACCGCAATATTCCAGCCACAGCAGCAGGCGGCCATATCCGGCAGCGGTTCGCCGGCGGGCATCGCTGCTGCGGTGACTGAATTCCATGCCGCGTTCCGCCTGCCGGTTCGTGAGCTGCCGTCTGCGGATATTGATCCGGAGCTCGCCAGCTTGCGTATTGCCCTGCTGGAGGAGGAAACGGGTGAATTCGTCACGGCTGCCGAGAAAGGTGACCTTATCGGCATCGCGGACGCATTGGCCGATGTCGTGTACGTGGCATATGGCACCGCTCTTACCTACGGCATTGACCTGGATGCGGTACTGCAGGAAGTCCACAGGTCCAACATGAGCAAGCTCGATGCCGATGGCCGGCCCCTCATCCGGGACGACGGCAAGGTGCTGAAGTCCGAACGGTATTCCGCGCCGGACATCCGGGCTGTTCTCGACCGGCAGGCATCCTTCTGCCCGGGTACCGCATAGGGATTCATGCTCTGGCGGTGTTATTCGAGCAGCAGGTACGCGCCTTTATCCCATCTGGCTGCTCGCTGCTTGAGCCGGAGCAATGCCGCATCGACTACGTGCGCCAGTTCGGGCCGGTCGGTGATGCAGAAGAAGGCGCGAGCACCGAAGGCACCGAGCCGCAATGACCGGATCTCCAGCGGCCGTTCCGCCGCTGCGGTGACCTGGCGGATCACCTTAGCCCGCTGCGCCGGCCAGGGCGTCCGGTCGCCGTGCTGGTACACCACGACGGCACCGTGGGCGTCGAGCAGCTGCTTTAGCTCGAAGAAGCTGGCGTACTTGACTGCCATCGGCGACGACAGCGGTACGGACGCTACCTCAAGCCCGTTGTCCGGGTCCAGGAACACCAGGTCGCAGCCTTCGACTGCCCTGCGGACGCGCTCGAACCAGGCAACGCGGTCTGCCACCCGCTGCCGGGTGTTTCCCTGGCGGCTCGGCAACGGCTCGGAGAAGTACACCGTGCCGGGCGGCAAGATGCCAGAGTTCTCGATCAGCCGGATGGACAGTCCGCGAGCGTCTGGCACGCTGGCTTCGATCAGGCGCATCGTGGCCAGCAGGTGCGGGTCGAGGCTATCCCAGCCGTCCTGGGTGAGGTGGGCCCGCTTGCGCCCGTTGCTGGCCTGCTCGGCATGGTCGGTCAGGTACCAGATGACTCCCAGCCGGACCGGGACCTCGCCGTTGTCAGCGAGCGCACGCAGCAGCGCGTACTTGGCGTAGTCGCCGATGTCGTTGACGAAGTTGTGGCGCACCGGACTTACCAGTGCCTGCGGTCGATAGGACCCCGCTCGTCGAATCCGGTGGAGATGAGCGACACAGGTGCCTGGGCCACGGTTTCCATTTCGGCGATGAACTCCGTTGTCTGAGCGGTGAGCTGGCTGTACCTCCTGGCTCTCCGGTTCCGGGCGTCCAGGTAGTCGGCGAATGTGAGGGCCAGGTCGGTAGCCCCGTTCAGCCGGGCGGACTCGCGCAGCTGAGCCCAGGAGAACTCGGCGACCCTGCGCTGATTCCCTGACACCGAGCCTAGCTCGCTGGCCTTTACCGCCGCGCCGTCCAGGCCCGATCGGCGAGCTACGGTTTCCCAGCTGATCTCGCGGCCCATGGGGCCGGACGGCCCGCCGACCCTGATCGGATAGGCACGCAAGGCCACGACGACACGGCGGAGCATCTGCGGGGGCACGCCGGATTCGGCCAGCACAGAGGTGGCCGTAGTATCACGGGAAGTGACATGCGGGTACGTCCCGTGCACAATGCTCAGGCCGGTTCCCTGCGTCCCTTCCAGGAGAACACGGCCGCCTCGCCGCCTGGCCTGTTCAAGCACTTCTGCTGTTTCGCGCACATAGGGCTGCAGTTCTTCGATGTCCTTGGCCTGGCGGATGGCACCGGGTATGCCGCGTTGCGTGATACGGCGAGCTTGCGCTGCGCCGCCGCCGGTACCAGTGGAGCCGATGGCGCTCTTGAGAGCGGTCTCAGCTGCGATGTCCCGGTCCTCGATGATCAGCGCCGCCAGGTCGACCGCCAGCCGCCCGGGCTGGACCTGGCAGTCACCGATCTCGCGCAGCAGGATACCTATGTCGATGACCGCGCCGGCGCCCAGAAGGAGCAGCGAGTCCGTAGCCGTGGTGCCGCTGGGCAGCTGCCGGTGCGTGTACACCCTGCCGTTACGCCCGCAGATCTTGTGCCCGGCGTTCGGGGCACCCGTGCGTACCAGAAGGTCATACTCCGGGGCCAGGAAGAACGCCAGGTGCCCTTTGCCCTCGCTGCCCCACTGTCCCCCGACCAGGACATCGGCGTAATGCCCGCTACTTCTCCAGGTCCTGTCGATTCTTGCCAGCACCCGCACCGCCAGCTCGGCCGGGTCCGCCACCGTGGTGTCGGCCACCACGTCGGCCTCCGCTTCCAGGCTCGCGACCGCGGCTTCCGTCGAAGCTCGCATTGCCTGCTCCCACGAGGTTCCCCGCTCCCGCCGGGATCCTGCGTCATGGCGTGCGGCGAGGTCCCCAGCGTTGCCTCGCAAGTGAACATGCAGAATCCGCCACTGACCCGCAGCGGTTGTGCGGAGATCGCTGACCTGCTCCAGGGTACGGACGGCATCGACCACGACGACATCTGCGGGGGCGGCGTTGCTGGCCGCCTGCCGGACCGCCTCCGAGATCCAGCCGCCAGCCTGCAGCCGGGCACTGGTGCCTGCCTGCTGTAGTTCACTGCGGCTGAGCTCGCGGCCGGCCGTCGCCGAGAGCAGCCCTGAAGTGCTCACGTGCTGGACACCGGCCATCTGGCCAAGGCTACGGGCCAGTGTGGTCTTCCCTGTGGCGATAGCACCGGACAGCAAGACAACTGTTAAGGAGTAGGCCATATCACTCTCACGCGCATGCAGCTCGAAGGGATTCTGCCCGGTATCACCGCTGGCTATTCACAGTGAGCCGTTCATGCGTGGGATCTCAGATCTCAGCCGTCCGCCAGAATTCACCGGGAAACATGCGCTCACGGCCGTCACTCCACCGACGGACGCGGTCAGCGCGGCGCGGGCGGCGCAGTCCGGCCGGGCGTCGGGGATGCCGCGGGGCCGGGACGGGGCAGTGGAGGCGATCCGGGCGCTGATGGTGGCCAAGCGCAGCGCCCGCCAGGAGCGGACCCAGGCGGTCAACCAGGCCCAGGCGCTGATCGTGACCGGCCCTGAGGAACTGCGGGCCCGGTTCGCCGGGCGGTCCGCGGCCGCGCTGGCCGCGGCGATCGCGGCGCTGCGGCCCCGGCCGGGCGACGTGCCCGGCTACGCGACCCGGGTCGCCTTGCGCGAGCTGGGCCGCCGCGCGCAGTTCCTGGACGCCCAGCTGGACCGCCTCGATGAGCTGATCGTCCCGCTGGTCACTGCCCGCGCGCCCGGCCTGCTCAGCTTGCACGGCGTCGGTCCCGATACCGCCGCGCAGCTGCTGGTCGCCGCCGGCGATCACCCGGAGCGGCTGCGCAGCGAGAGCTCGTGGGCGCACCTGTGTGGTGTCGCCCCGATCCCTGCTTCGTCGGGCAAGACCGCGGGCCGGTACCGGCTCAACCGCGGCGGTGACCGGCAGGCCAACAGCGCGCTGTGGCGGATCGTGATCGTCAGGCTGAAGGCTCATCCGGCCACCCGCGCCTACGCTGACCGCCGCAGCAAGGAAGGACTGTCGAAGAAGGAGATCATCCGCTGCCTGAAGCGGTACGTCGCGCGCGAGGTCTACCACCAGCTCCGCGACGGCACCTGACGCCCGCAGCTCCCCGGGGCAGCCTGCCCCGCATAACGGCTGCCGCACCCGAGCTGGCCTCTATCCGATCTGCCGGCTGCCCCGGGATCCCTCTTCCCGCCCTCGCCAGCCTCGTGATCTGGCAGAGCCTGCCCTCCGCCGGGCCTCACCTGCGGCCACTTTTCCTCCCAGGAGGCATCACCATGAACACCACCGCGATCCCCGTCCCCGAGCTGATCTGCCAGCTCCTGGACGCCGCCGACGGCATCCCCGCCGATGTCGCCGCCGCCGGGCTGGTCATCAGCCACGGGCACTTCCAGCACCGCGACGCCTTCCGCCGCACCATCACCACCGGACCTGCATCAGCACCGGCCAGCCGCTCGCCACGATCGGCTGGGATGCTGCCCTGCGCGCGCTGGACACCGGGCTGATGCCCTGCGCATCCTCCGAGCAGGCGATCTTGCGGATCGCCGCCAGCCTCGGCAACCCCGCCATCCCCGTCCACCTGCGCACAGTCCTGGGGCAACCTCGACACACGCAACACCACCCTGATCACCGACGCCATCACCGCCGCCAACAGCTAACCCATCAGCCACGCCGGAAACTCAGCAGCCAGCTCACTGTCACCGCTGGCACAACAGCTTCCGGAACGACCTGGCCCAGATAACGGCTGCCGCATCCTGCTGGCCTTGAGCCGATCTGCCGACCGCTCCGGATCCCCTTACCCTGCTGACCTCGTGACCTAATGAGAGCCTGCCCTCCTGCCCGGAGTGGCCCATCCCGGTCGTGTCCGTCCCTCAGCAAACCCATGCCGCTCGCCAATTCCAGATAGTGAGCAGAGCGCCTTTACAAGAAATAGGAGCATCGGCTGTGTGCGCGTGGCGGTGCTGAACGCCGATCACGCATTGTGAACCGAAGCGGGTGGTGTTACGGCGCTGCTGTCTATGCCGGCTGCCCTGCCGGTCCTGTGGATTCCTGGCCCGCAGCGCTGGTTATGCGATCGACCGGGATAGCTGGTCACCGCTACCGTGGCGGTCATGACCGAAGCATGGACCGCTCCGCAGGCGGAGCGCACCGGCCCGGGACGCATCCTGGGTGAGCGCCAGGCGCTGGAGGCCTGGCTGGACTTCCATCGCGACACGCTGCTGCGCAAGTGCGCTGGCCTGACCGCCGGGCAGCTCAAGGAGCGGGCGGTTCCGCCGTCCCGCCTGTCCCTGCTCGGCTTGGTGCGGCACATGACCGAGGTGGAGCGCTGGTGGTTCCGCATCCACGCGGCGGGCACCGACATGCCCTTCCCCTATGACCCGGACCAGACCGGCCAGGACTTCGAGGCGCTCGATGACGCGGACGCGGACGCCAACATCGAGGCATTCAGGCAGGAAATAGAGCACGCCCGCGCTGCCGTGGCCGGAAAACAGCTCGATGACGTCGTGCCCAGCCACGGCGACCACCCCGAGCGTACCCGCGACATCCGCTGGATCTACCTGCACATGATCGAGGAGTACGCACGCCACAACGGTCACGCCGATCTCATCCGGGAACGGATCGACGGCGTTACCGGTGACTGACACTCACGGGCATCGCGTCCCAGGACCGCCACTTCCCGAGCTAGTGCCGTAGCAGCTTAGGTTTGCCCTGTCGGCAGTCCAGTGGCGCTGGTGGTTGGGCGGTTCACACTGCCGGGTATGGCTGGTCGTGTGCGGGTTCGTGAGATTGATGATGATGAGGGCAATCGGCTGATGCGGATCGTGCG
>JAFARZ010000209.1 GCA_019245115.1 Streptosporangiaceae bacterium
ACCCGGTTACAACCGGGTCGCTGCCACATTCATCCGGGCGCGCCCTTGATGCAGGCGAGATGAGAGTGGCGAGATGTCTACCTGGGCTCCGTGCGCCAGGACCTGCCGGGCTGATACAAGCCCATGACGCTTGGTGAATAGCCACGGTTATGTGAACGTCGTGGATGCTGATGGCGTGGAAGAAAGGAGCTTCGTGGAGGATTGGGAGCCGGTTTCCGGCGCCCTTTCTTCCGAGGGGCGCTTTCTTTCCGGACGATGCGTCCGCTATACGGGTCAGATGATGTAAGACTCGAGGGTTTCGGGGGCGCTCGACCGCCGCGGCCCGGGCCTGCTCGAAGGCCTTGTACAGCGACTGGGCCAGCCAGGGCCGTTGCTCGTAGAGGTCCCGGCGGAGCGCCACGACGTGCATGATCGGGAAGATGCCGGTGGCCATGAAGTACCACGCGCCCGGGGAGGTCCGCCAGTCGAAAAGCATTGAACTACACCGGGCGGCGCACGGTAAGCACGCCAGGCCAGACAGACACCGACAGTGATCGCCCGGGAGCGAGCAGTTCGCCGTCGGCCTGGCGGGGGAGTTCGGCCTCGCTGCTGATCTCGACGTGCTGGGCCTGGTAGCGCTCGAGACGACGGTGCTTGCGATTGTCCCGGGACATCACCTGAGCGGCCACAATGGCCCAGTCCACGGGGCTCGCCGGGGCGAGGATGCCGACGTCGAGCAGCCCGTCGTCGAGGCTGGCGCTGGGCAGCAGCGTGAAACCACCCGGGAGCAGGCCCACGTTGCCGACCACCACGCTCCGCGCGATCCTGCTCAGCGGCTCGCCGTCGTCCAGCCTGATCGTGAACCTGGCCCGCGGCGCGGACAGGCGGGCCATGCCGGAGACCGCGTAGGAGAACCAGCCCAGGCGTCGCTTGCTCCGCGGCTCAGTCGCGCGGACCACGGTGGCGTCCAGGCCGATACCGGCCATGGCGGTGAAAATGGTCTCGTCGGTTACGCCAGCCCCGCTGGCTCGGGCAACGTCGATCCGGTGGTCGCGGCCAGCGAACCCCGTTTCGATGGCCCGGCTGGTGCGGTGCGGGATGCCCAGCGCGCGGGCGGTCAGGTTCGCGGTGCCGAGCGGGATGATCGCCAGCGGAACCCCGGTGCTGGCCAGCGCCCGGGCGCAGCCCTGCACCGTGCCGTCGCCGCCGGCCGCGAACACGAGGCCGGCGCCACTGGCGAGCGCCGCACGCCCGGTCGGCACGAATGCGGGGTCCCAGCCCATTGCCTTCGATGCTTCAGCGCACTGCCGGATCAGCCGGCGCGGGTCGCGGACTAGCGTGCGGTTGATGACAAAAGCCGCGGTCGGCACCATTCAAGCTTGCCGGACTTTCGCGCGGCGGAAACATTATCTCGACGGTGAGACCCCCCGGTGCGTTCGGATGAGCGCGCAATTCGGCGTCGTGCGCGGCGGCGATGGCGCTGACGATCGCCAGGCCCAGCCCGAGGCCGTCCTTGCCGGTGGCTTCGCGGGTGGTGGCCAGGCGCTGGAATGGCTCGAACAGGCGGCCGAGCTGGTCCGGCGGTACCGGCACGCCGGTGTTGGATACCACGAGGAACGGCCGGCAGTCGCGCATGCCGGTCCTCACCTCCAGCCGGCCGCGGTTGGCGTTGTACCTGATCGCGTTGTCGATCAGGTTGCTCGCCAGCCGTTCGGCGAGGTTCTGGTCGCCCAGCGTGGGGGCGGGGGAGAGGCTGGTGCTGATGATCAGGTCCTTGGCGGCCGCTTCGCCGACGCGTGTGAGCAGTGCGTCCTCGGCGATCTCGCTGAGGTTCACCGGCTCGAACCGGTCGAGGCCACGCTCGCTCTGGGCCAGCGTGAGCATCGCGGCGATGAGCCGCTCGTGCTGCTCGCCCGCGGCCAGGGCGCGTTCACACGCGGTGCGGAGGGAGTCGTTCGTGGCGTGCTGATCGCGCAGCGCGACCTCGAGCAGCGTGCGCTGGCGGGCCAGCGGAGTGCGGAGCTCGTGCGACGCGTTCGCCACGAACTGACGCTGCGCCCGGAACGACGCCTCCAGCCGGCCAAGCAGCTGGTCGAAGGTGTCGCCGAGTTCCTTCAGTTCGTCGTCGGGACCGTGCATCCCGATCCGCTGATGCAGGTTGCGGGCGGAGATGCGGCGGGCGGTGGTGGTGATCATGCGGAGCGGGCTGAGAACCCGGCCGGCCATGAGCCAGCCGAGGCCCACCGACGCGACCGCCATGATGCCGAACGCGATGCCCGACTCGATCAGCAGCTTGTTGAGCGTGTCGCTGCGCAGGCTGACGGCCTGCGCCTCGAGTCCCGCGGCCTGATCCTGGAGGTAGCCGACGCACTGGGACACGGTCGCGGCTGACGAGATCGCGGCAGGTTGCGGGCATGGGGTGGCTATGGCGCCGCCAGCGGTCTGGGATGCGATGGCGCCGCCGTTCCCGCTGGAGATGAACACGCCGTTGCCCGCTATCCCCGCTCTGATCCCGGAGGACAGCCGTACCTGCGGCAACTGCTGGGCGACCAGGAAGTAGGTGATCACCAGCAGGCAGGCCGCGGAGGCGAGGAAGAGGCCCACGTACAGCAAGGTGAGCCGCAGCCGTACGGTCCGCCGGGGCAGGTGCCGCGCTATGGGGGTCATGCGAGTATCCGGTAGCCGGCCTGGGCCATGGTCTCGATGACCGGGGGATCGCCGAGCTTGCGTCGCAGGCGGCTCATCGTCACCTTGACCGCGGAGCTGAACGGATCGGCCATCTCGTCCCACACGCGCTCCAGTAGTTCCTCGGCCGAGACGACGCGGCCTTGCGCGGCGAGCAGCAGCTCGAGCACGCCGAACTCCTTCGGCCCAAGGTCCAGGCCGTGACCGCGTCGGCTGGCGGTACGCCGCGCCGGGTCGAGCCTCAGGTCCCCGGTCTCGAGCACCGGGGCGAGCGCCGGCTGCGCTCGCCGCATCAGGGCCCGCAGCCGGGCGACGAACTCAGCGAAGGCGAACGGCTTGGGCAGGTAATCGTCCGCTCCCAGGCCCAGACCGTCCACCCGGTCCTCGATGGTGGCGGCCGCGGTGAGCATCAGCACCCGGCTGCGGCAACCCGCCTTGACCAGCTCCGCGCACACCTCGTCGCCGTGCACGGCCGGGAGATCCCGGTCCAGCACGATCACGTCATAGTCGGTGAACAGCGCCCGTTCCAGGCCGGCCGCGCCGTCGTTGGCGACATCGGCGGCCATCCGCTCCTGCCGGAGCCCCGCCGCGATAGCGTCAGCCAGCTCGCCATCATCCTCGATCACCAGCACCCGCATATCGCACCTCGTCTCAGGCCTTTGCATGCGCATCCCGCGCCACCATGCCTCGATGGCGGTTTCATAGCGGTTACAGCGTTTCGCCCCAGGTTCGGGCGGACGCTGAATAACCGCTGGACGTTTCCTACATAGTTCGTATCGGCGATGATGAGATGAATGACGCACTGCTGGAACTGCTCTACGACGACCCGCTGGACGCCTGGAGAGACATCCCGGTGCTGGAGCTGAGCGGGCCGCTCGACGGCCGGCTGGACGCGGTCCTCGCCGCACTAGACCAGTCCCGGCTACCTCGCCTGCCGGGCCTGGACGCTCGGGTCATCACCGATCGCGCCTTACCGCTTATGAGATATCTAAGGGGTACGTTGCGCCAACCACCCCCACCCGAGGGGTACCGTGCGCCAACCATCCCCTAGAGCGCCGTCAGGTAGCGGGGCTGGACCCGCGGGCCGTGCAGCTTTTGTCCCTTTCGCCGGATCCGCTGGGCAGGTTTTCGTGGATGATCCGGGCCTCGTGGTGATTTTTGTGGACCACGGAAGCGGAACCGGAACCGGAGCCGCTTTAGCTGGCCGGATCCTGGATGGTGGTTACGGTTAGCTTGCTGGGCGTGCCGGTGAGCGTGGCGGACACCTCGTCGCCGACCTTGATGCCGCTCGCGCCGCTGACCGCGCCGCCGAACCGGGTGGAACCGCTGAACGCGGCCGACACCGACTGGCCTTGACCACCCAAAGTGACCGACGTGCCGCTGACGGCCAGCACCCTCCCGACGAGTTCTACCCGCAGGCTCCCAGAACCGGACCCGGACCCGGACCCGGACCCAGGCAGCGCCCCGAGCGGCGGCAGGCCCCCGTTGCCGCCGCCGCCCGCCGAGGAGGAAGGTGCCGCAGACGAAGAAGCAGACGAAGAAGCAGACGGAGAAGCAGACGGAGAAGCAGACGGAGAAGCAGCGGCAGCAGGAGACGAAGAAGGCCATCGCACCAACGCCAGGCTCACCGCGACCCCGAGCGCGGCGGCGACCACCGCGACCGCCGCCATGATCCAGGCCGGATTCCCGCGCGGCGACGCTTGATAGCCACCAGGCCGGTTCTCCCATACCTCATCGGCGGCCAACCCATCCGAATCGCCGTCTTCCTCAGGTGCGATGTGCCATTCTTCCGGCGTGACGTGTCCGTCGTGGTCCATGACGCCTACCGTGCCGCGCAGCCGGTTTCACCCCAGTTACACACCACACCGGAGCAGCCGGGCGTGTAACCCCGGTGCAACGCACCCCCGCGTAGACCAGTCGCCATGTTCTTCATCACCTACCTACGGCGCGAACTACGCAGGCGAATGCGCCAAGCCACCTTCATCGCCCTGGGGCTGGCCCTCGGCATCGGGCTCGTCATCACCGTCATCGGCGCGTCCAACGGCGTGAAACAAGCACAGTCCAAGGTGCTCGCCGACCTCTATGGTGTGGGCACTGACCTCACTGTCACCATCACGCCCAAACCCCCGACCGGCAATCCGGAGAGCGGCAAAGGCGGTCACACTATCCAGATAGGCCCCAACGGGGGCCAGCAGTGCACGAACGGCAAGTGCACGCCGCTCAAGGGCGGCGACGTCATCGACAACCTCGGCCCGGCGAGCGCCGCCCCGATCAGCGCGTCCGAGATCGGCGCGATCTCCGGTCTGCACGACGTCAAGGGCGCGGTCGGCGGCCTGCTGCTTGTCGACAACCGGGTCGTCATCCCCACCGCGAACAGCGGTTCGCTACCGCAGCCGTCCACCGTCAACGTCGATGGGGTAGACCTCGCGCACGAGAACGCGGGCCCGGTCAGCAACGCGTCGATCACCAAGGGCCGGAACCTCAGCAAGACCGACAAGGACGCCGCGCTGGTCGATTCCGGCTACGCGAGCGCACACAGCCTGAAGGTCGGCGGCACGGTCACGCTGGCGAACGTCAAGTTCACGATCGTCGGGATCGTCACCCAGCCGGAATCCACCAGCCCGCCGGACGTCTACATCCCGCTGTCCACCGCGCAGGCGCTGGCCAGCAACCCGCTGACCGGAAAGACGATGGCCGGTGACGTGAACACCATCTACGTCACCGCGGCCAGCGGAGCCGACATCGCCAGAGTCCAGACCGAGATACAGCACCTGGTCCCGGACGCCACGGTCACCAGCTCCGCCAGCCTGGCCAGCCAGATCACCGGGTCCCTGGCCAGCACGGCCAAGCTGGCCAACGAACTGGGCAAGTGGCTCGCGATCCTGGTGCTGATCGCGGCGTTCGTGGTGGCCAGCCTGCTGACCATGGCCGCCGTTTCGCGCCGGGTGCCGGAGTTCGGCACGCTCAAGGCGCTCGGCTGGCGCGGCAGCCGGATCGTCAGCCAGGTTCTCGGTGAGTCGGTCGCCACCGGCATCCTCGGCGGCGCGGCGGGGATCGGCCTCGGCTTCGCCGGCGTGGCGATCATCGACAAGATCGCCCCCAGGCTGTCCGCCACGATCGGATCTCCGGACACGGGACCGCAGGTCTCGGGCGGTGGCATCGCCCGCGCGGTCCAGATCGGCCAGCCGGCCGGACAGGGCACCGTCAGCGTACCGATGTCAGCGTCGGTGACCATCGCCGCGGTCGCGCTGGCCGTGGTGCTCGCGGTGGCCGGTGGTCTGCTGGCTGGCTCGTTCGGCGGCTGGCGCGCGGCTCGCCTGCGTCCCGCCGCGGCCCTCACGAAGGTGGCATAAACCAAATGGACAATACAATTTACCGCCTTTCCGCGGTCAGCAAGATTTACCGCAAAGGCAACCGTGAAATCCCCGCCGTCCGCAATCTCGACCTGGAAATCCGCGAAGGCGAATGGCTCGCGATCCAGGGCAAGACCGGGCATGGCAAGACCACGCTGCTTCAGTTGCTCGGCGGCCTGGACCGCCCCACCGAGGGCCAGATCAGGTTCGCCGGCGACGATCCGTGCGCCCGCGAGGTCCGCGCGGGTTCGTTCGGCTTCATCTTCCAGACGTTCAATCTGATTCCGACGCTCTCCGCGCAGGAAAATGTGGAAGCTGCCCTGATCCCGCTAAAGATTCATTTGAACGAACGGCGTGGGCGCATCCTCCAGGCACTGGAAAGCGTGAACCTGGCTGATCGTGCCCAGCATCTCCCCTCTGAGCTGTCCGGAGGCCAGCAGCAGCGGGTGGCGATCGCCCGGGCTCTCGTGAAGGACCCCAAGGTGCTGCTGGCCGACGAGCCGACCGGCAACCTCGACGAGGACACCCGGGATGAGATCATCGCGCTGCTGGAGGAGTTGTGGCGCGAGCGCGGGCTGACGCTGATCCTGGTCAGCCACGACAGCTCGGTGGTGCGCCGCGCGCAGCGGATCGGCGTGATGAGCCGGGGTCGCCTGTCCATCCGCCAGGACACCCGTGCCTCTTAAAAGGCTCTGACATCTCGGCTGATTAATGTTCGCTTAATCGCGCTCCGGGTACCTTGACTAGGCACTCGACGCGAAGGAGCAACTTGTCTAACGAGCGTGTATGGGACAAAAGGGTCGACCAGTGGCACTCGCACGTCACCTCGGCCGCGGCGTTCGAAAAGGTGCTCAGCTCCTTGCTGGAGGTGGCCTCGCCGCGGCCAGGTGATGTGTGCGTGGACCTTGGCGCGGGCACCGGCTTTGTGACGATGGCGCTGGCACCCAGGGTGTCCTCGGTGCTGGCCGTGGACATCTCCGCGGCCATGGCGGAGTCGCTGGCCGGGCGCGCCGCGGCCGATGGTCTGCGGAACGTGTCGACCGAGGTGGCCGACCTGGCCGGCTTCGAGATGCCGCCGGGCAGCGCCGACCTCATTGTCTCCAATTACGCGCTGCACCACCTGCCGGACGAGGGCAAGCGCGACCTGGTCCGGCAGACCGCCAGGTGGCTCCGACCCGGCGGCCGGCTGGTGGTCGCCGACATGATGTTCGGCCGGGGCGCCAGCGCGCGGGACCGGGCCATTCTCCTGCAGAAGGTGTCCGCCCTCGCGGCCAAAGGGCCGGGCGGGCTGTGGCGGATCACGAAGAACCTGTTCCGCTACGGTCTCGGGGTCGGCAGCGAGCACCCGGCCTCGCCGGAATTCTGGCAGGCCGCACTGGACGACGCCGGCTTCGCCGAGGTGGGCTTCCACCCGGTCGTCGCCGAAGCCGGCATCGTGAACGGCGTTAAACCTCTTTAGAGCGGGGGGAGCCGTCCCCCCGCACCCCCGCGGCGGGCTCGGTTAGGTGCCATCGATAGGGGGCGACTAGCTTGTCGACCGAAGACGGCCCCCACGAACCCTGCGGGTACACCTCCACTGGAGGAGGGGTGTCCAGCAAGGGCTGGGAGATCTCCCACACCCGCTCGACGCCGTCCGACCGGGTGAACAGCGACTGGTCGCCGAGCATGGCGAGCAGGATGAGCCGCTCGTAGCCCTCGAGCGCGTTGGCCGCGGCGAACGAGTCCTGGTAGCGGAAGATCATGGAGGATTGCCCGAGCGCCAGTTCCGGGCCGGGGATCTTGGCCAGGAACTCGGTGCGGATGGAGCCCGGATCGGCGAAGTCGACCACGATCTCGTTCACCCGGCCATGCGGGATGTCCTTGCGGTGCGCGCGGAACATCCGCAGCGGCGGCTCACGGAAGCCGAGCGTCACCACCTGCCGCGAGGCGGCCATGCTCTTACCGGACCGCAGGAAGAACGGCACGCCGTGCCACCGCCAGTTCTCCACCTCGACGCGCACCGCGGCGAGCGTCTCGGTGCCGGAGTCCTTGGCCACGCCCGGCTCGTCGCGGTAGCCCTGGTACTGCCCGCGTACCACATGGCGGGGATCGATGGGCCGCAGCGCTTCGAACACCTTCTCCTTCTCGTCCCGAAGGTGCTTGGCGTTCAGTGACACCGGCGGTTCCATGGCCAGGAACGCCAGCACCTGGAACAGGTGGGTGACGACCATGTCCCGGTAGGCGCCGGTCGCGTCGTAGAACGCGGCCCGGCCTTCGATGGACAGCGTCTCCGGCACGTCGATCTGGACGTACTGGATGTGCTGGCGGTTCCAGACCGGTTCGAACAGGCCGTTGGCGAACCGGAAGGCGAGGATGTTGTCGACCGATTCCTTGCCGAGGAAGTGATCGATGCGGAACACCTGGTCCTCGCTGAACACCGCGTGCACCGTCTCGTTCAGCGCCTTCGCCGACGCCAGGTCGGTACCGAACGGCTTCTCGATGATCACGTGTGCGCCCTCGGCCAGCCCGGCCTCGCCCAGCATCTGGACCACCGAGGTGAACGCGACCGGCGGTATGGCCAGGTGGAACAGCCGTTTCGGGCTCTGCCCCTGGGATGAGGCGCCTATCTCCTTCTCGGCCCGCGCGATAGCAGCGACCAGATCGGCATACTTGCCGGGTTCGGCCGCGGTGAACGACAGGTGGTTCTCGAAATCCTGCCATTGGCCGTCCGGCTTGGTGATGCCGAACTGGCTGACCGCGTCCCTGGCGTGCTTGCGGAACTGCTCGTCGGAAATCGCCGCCGCGGCCGGGGCCGAGCCGATGATGCGGAAGCCCTTGGGCAGCAGGCCGGCCACGAACAGGTGGAACAGTCCTGGCAGCAGCTTGCGTTTGGCCAGGTCGCCGGTGGCGCCGAACAGCACGATGACGTGATTGTCAGGCCGTGGCTGACCGTTGGCCCGGTTCATACCTTCTTCTCCGCGTGGCCGCCGAATTCCGACCGCATCGCGGACAGGATCTTCCCGGTGAACGCGCCGTTGTCGCGGGATTCGAACCGCTCGTACAGCGACGCCGCGATCACCGAGGCGGGAACCCCCTCGTCCACCGCGGCCAGCACCGTCCACCGGCCCTCGCCGGAGTCGGACACCCGGCCGCTGAAGGTCTCCAGGCCGGGCGACTTGGCGAACGCCGCCGCGGTCAGGTCGACCAGCCAGGAGCTGACCACCGAGCCGCGCCGCCACACCTCGGCGACCTCCCCGACGTCGATCTGGTACTGGTAGGCCTCGGGCACCCGCAACGGCGCCGTTTCCGCGTCGATCTCGTCGGGGTGCAGGCCGGCGTCGGCATGCTTGATGATCGACAGGCCCTCGGCGATCGCGGCCATCATGCCGTACTCCACGCCGTTGTGCACCATCTTGACGAAGTGCCCGGCGCCTGGCGGACCGCAGTGCAGGTAGCCCTGCTCGGCGGTGCCGCTCTTGGTCCGGCCCGGCGTGGGCTCGGCGCTGCCGCTGCCCGGCGCGATGGTCTTGAATATCGGATCGAGCCGGCGCACCGGCTCGTCCTCGCCGCCGATCATCAAGCAGTAACCGCGGTCGAGACCCCAGACACCGCCGCTGGTGCCGCAGTCCACGAAGTAAATGCCGTTCGTTTTAAGAGCCTTTGATCTTGTCAAGTCGTCGCGGTAATACGAGTTCCCGCCGTCAATGACGGTGTCCTCCGCATCAAGGATCGGGACGAGCTGGTCCAGTGTGGGCTGCACGATGCCGGCCGGCACCATGATCCAGATATTGCGCGGCTTCTCCAGCTTGCTCACGAATTCGGACAGGCTGCCCGAGCCAGCGGCGCCTTCGGCCTCCAGTGCCTTCACCACGTCCGGGTTGACGTCATAGACCACACAGCGGTGGCCGTCCCGCATCAGCCTGCGCACCAGGTTCGCGCCCATCCGGCCGAGCCCGATCATGCCCAGTTGCATCGGCGTATCAGTTGGCATCTGACTATGCCCCCTTCAGAGCACGGTATTTGCGAATCAGTGCGTTCGTCGACGAGTCGTGATCAAGTGCGGGCTCGTCGGTGCTGGTCAGCTGGGGGATGATCCTGGTCGCCAGCACCTTGCCAAGCTCTACCCCCCACTGGTCGAACGAATCAATGTCCCAGATCGCGCCCTGGGTGAACACGCTGTGCTCGTACAGCGCGATCAGCGAGCCGAGCAGCCGTGGCGTGAGGACCTCCGCCAGCATCACGTTCGACGGCCGGTTGCCCTCCATCACCCGGTGCGGCACGACGCGCTCCGGGGTTCCCTCGGCGCGGACCTCCTCCTCGGTTTTGCCGAACGCCAGCGCCTGGGCCTGCGCGAACACGTTGGAGGACAGGATGTCGTGGTGGTCACGGATGGGATTGAGCGTCTTGCCGAAGCCGATCAGGTCGACCGGGATCAGCGTGGTGCCCTGATGGATCAGCTGGTAGAAGCTGTGCTGTCCGTTGGTGCCCGGCTCGCCCCAGAAGACCGCGCCGGTGTCGTAATCCACATGCTCGCCGCCCACCGTGACGTGCTTGCCGTTGGACTCCATGGTGAGCTGCTGCAAGTAGGCCGGGAACCGCTTGAGGTACTGCTCGTACGGCATCACGCCATACGTCTGCGCGCCGAAGAAGTCCCGGTACCACAGGGAGAGGAGCCCGTGCAGGACGGGGAGATTGCGCTCCAGCGGGGCGGTGCGGAAGTGTTCGTCCATGTCGTGGAAGCCGGCCAGCATCTCGCCGAACTGCTCCGGCCCGAGCGCCACCATGATGGACAGCCCGATCGCCGAATCCATCGAGTAGCGGCCGCCGACCCAGTCCCAGAACCCGAACATGTTCGCCGTGTCGATGCCGAACTCCGCGACGCGTTCCGCGTTGGTGGAGACGGCCACGAAGTGGCTGGCGACAGCTTCGGAGGAGCCGAGGCCGGCCACGATCCAGTCCCGTGCGGACCTGGCGTTGGTCAGCGTCTCCAGCGTCCCGAATGTCTTGGACGAGATGATGAACAGCGTTTCCGCCGGGTCGAGGTCGCGGGTGGCTTCGGCGAAGTCGGTGGAGTCCACGTTCGACACGAACCGGAACGTCATGTCCCGTGTGGCGTAGTGCCGCAGCGCCTCGTATGCCATCACCGGGCCGAGGTCGGAGCCGCCGATCCCGACGTTGACGACGTTCCTGATCTGCTTGCCGGTGTACCCGCGCCACGCCCCGGACCGGACCCGGCTGGTGAAGTCCGCCATCCTGGCCAGCACCTCGTGCACCTGGCGGACCACGTCGGTGCCATCAACCGTGAGGCTCGCGCTGGCCGGCATGCGCAGCGCGACGTGCAGCACGGCCCGGTCCTCGGAAACGTTGATGTGCTCGCCGCGGAACATGGCGTCTCGTCTGTCCGGCACACCCGCCTGCGTCGCGAGTTCGACGAGCAGCCGCATGGTCTCGTCGGTGACCCGGTTCTTGGAATAGTCTAGGTAGATCCCGCAGGCCTCAGCGGTCAGCCGCTCGCCGCGTCCCGGGTCGCTGGCGAAGAGATCGCGCAGATGCGTCCCCGCGATCTCGGCGTGATGCTGCGTGAGCGACTGCCAGGACTTGAGCTGCCGCAGCCTCGGCCCCGTCATGGCTTCTCCTCCCGGTATGTGATTCCTCCGCACAACCTACTAGGGCGAGTCCCCAGGGGGTCCGGGGGGATGGCTTCCCCCCCAGATGCCGCGGGACGGCTCCCCCCTAAGCTTGAGAACTCGATTCTGACGGCACCGATGGTGCCATCGGCACGCTCGAATCGTACAAATTGCCTTGGAGGGCGGCACCGATGGCCCCATCGGTGTTCTCGCGGCTGTTAGGCAGAACGCAGCCAGGTGGCGAGCTGAACGCGGGAGGAGACGCCGAGCTTGGCGAAGATGTGCTCGATATGCGCGTCGACGGTGCGTTTGGAGATGACCAGCCGGTGGGCGATCTCCCGGTTCGATAGTCCGTCGGCGACCAGCGTCGCGATCTCGTGCTCCCGGCCGGTGAGGGGCCCGGACGTGGCCTCCCGCGCCGAGGCGGCCGACGCCGGGGCGAACTCGTCGGCGTCGGCGACGGCGAACGCGACGATCGCGTCCGGCGGTGCCAGCCCGCCGCGGCGCAGCAGCGTGTCCCATCGCTCGGGGCCGAGCGCGTCACGCGTCGTGGCGGCGGCTTGCTGATGGAATCCTTCGAGGAACGGATTGCCGCTCACCCGGCGGCCGGTCCGCTGCCACAGCGCGTCGGCCGCGCCGAGCAGGACGGCGGCCCGTTCATAGCGCCGCTCGCGCACCGCCAGCCACGACAGCACCTCCAGGCAGTGTGCGGCACCCATCATGTCGCCGAGCTCCACCTTCATTCCCAGCGCGGTGTGCTCGGCGTCGGCACTCTGCGCGTACTTGCCCTGCTGGAACAGGGCGAGCCCGAGCGTGTAGTGCATATAGCTCGTTTCCCAGACCTCGCCGTCTGGCGCGGCGCAGCTGCGGGCCAGCCCGTCCGCGCACCAGGCGACCGCCAGGTCGGGCTCGCCGGCCACCGCGTGCATCTGCGCCATCTGCGCGTCCAGGCAGTGCAGTCCGACCGTGTCGCCCAGCGTCGCCAGACGTTCGGCGGCGATGGCGCCGGCCTGCGCCGCCTCAGCCAGCCGGCCGCTTGCGGCCAGGGCCAGGTGCAGATACAGATAGCCGCGGGCGGCGACCAGCGGCTCGCCGAGCTGCTCGGCGATCGCGATGCCCTCCCGGCCGTCGGCCTCGGCCCCGGTGACCAGGTAGCACCGGACGACCAGCAGCCTCGCCCGCGCCACGCACGGGTCCGGGAAGCGCTCCAGCAGTTTGGTGAGCCAGTAACGGCCCTCCCGCGGCAGGCCGGCGATATGCCAGTAGGCGAACAGATCGGTGGTCAGGCGAGCCGCCGCCACGTCGCGGTACAGGTCGAGCGCCGTCTCGATCGCGGCCCGGATGTCGGCGTGCTCCCGGCGCAGCGCCCGGTATCTGGAAAGCTGCGCGACGGTGAAATTCTCCGCGAAGTGCTCCGCCAGGGTGAGGTACCGGTCCACGTAGCGTTCCCGGGTATGGTCCGCGGTCAGCTTTTCCGCGCCGAATTCACGCATGGAGTCCAGCAACCGGTACCGGTTACACCCGTTCTCGGCTTGCTCGGCGCACAGCACGACCGACTTGTCCACCAGGCCGATGAGCGTGGGCACCACGTTCTCGCGTGGCAGACCAGGCCCGGAGCAGACATCCTCGGCCGCGGCGATGTCGAACGAGCCCGCGAACACCGACAGCCGCGCCCAGAGCAGCTGCTCTTCCGGCGTGCACAGGTCATAGCTCCACTGGGTGGCCGCGTGCAGCGTCTGGTGGTGCGGCAGCGTGGCCCGCCGGCCGCCGGTGAGCAACCGGAACCTGTCCTCCAGCCGGGTATAGAGCTGCTCGAGCGTCAGGGCACGGAGCCGGACGGTAGCGAGCTCCAGCGCGAGCGGTACCCCGTCCAGCCGGCGGCACAGCGCCACCACCGAGGCCCGGTTCGCCTCGTTCACCGCGAACCCGGGCACCACGGTGGCCGCCCGCTGGGCGAACAACTCCGCGGCCTCGGCATCCGGCAGCGGCAAGACCGCGAAGGCGTGCTCTCCCGGCACGTCGAGCGGCTGCCGGCTGGTGGCCAGCACGGTGACCTCGGTGGTGGCGCGCAGCAGTACGTCGGCGAACATGGCGCACGCGTCGACCAGGTGCTCGCAGGTGTCCAGGATCAGCAGCAGCTGGCGGTCGCGCAGGTAATCGGTTATCGCGTCCAGCCGGTTCCGCGCTCCCGCCTCGTTCAGGCCAAGGCTGTTCGCGACCGTGTTGGGCAGCAGTTCGGCGTCGCGCAGGTCGGACAGTTCCACCAGGCACACGCCGTCGGCGAACTCCGCCTCGGCTCTGGCCGCGGCGCGCAGCGCCACCCGGGTCTTACCTACGCCGCCCGGACCGATGACCGTGACCAGGCGGGCGCTCGACAGCAGACCGGCCAGCTCGTCCAGCTCACGCTGACGGCCGACAAATCCGGTGACCTCAATCGGCAGCCCTTGACGGCGCCGCACTAAACCGAGTGTCATGACGACCTCACCGGTTGTCTGGGGGCAGGATCAACGTACCATGTGGCGTGCGCCGTGCAATCCCATCCCAGGCAATGGCGTGAGCGGTGTTTCCCTCCGCGCCAAGGCTCCTTGCTCTCCGCGCCAAGGCCTCGCTGCGCTCGGCCGGCTTGGGGCCACGGCGGGAATTGCCGCCCCTGCGGGACGGCAACCGCCGCGGCGCTCGCTCCCGCTCGCATGCGCCTGGCGATAGCATGACCGCCGTGGGCGATGACAAGCTTTACCACCAGTACGAAGCGATCAACCTGCACCGTAGGGGTCCCGCGGCGACGATCGAGCTGAACCGGCCCGACCGGATGAACGCGTGGAGCGACCGCCTCTCCCTCGACCTGCTCACCGCCATCGGTGAGGTCGCCGGCGATCCGCAGGTGCGCGCCGTGCTGATCACCGGTGCGGGCCGGGCCTTCTCCTCCGGCGCGGACCTCAAGGAAGGGGCCTCACGGGCCGGCGATGGAAAGTTCGATCCGTACCAGGTCCTGACCGAGCGCTATCACCCGATCATCACCGGGATCCGGTTCATGCCCAAGCCGGTCGTGGCCGCCGTCAACGGCGCCGCCGCGGGGATCGGCGCGTCCCTGGCACTCGCCTGCGACCTGGTTGTGGCCGCCGAGTCCGCCTATTTCTCGCTCGCGTTCGTCAACATCGGGCTGGTGCCGGACGGCGGATCCTCGCTGCTGGTGCCGTCCCGGATCGGCTTCGCCCGGGCCGCCGAGCTGGCCATGCTCGGTGAACGGCTGCCCGCCCGCGACGCGCTCGACTGGGGCCTGATCAACCGGGTGTGGCCGGATGAGGAGTTCACCGCGAACGCCGACGCCCTGCTCGGCCGGCTCGCCGCCGGGCCCACCAGGTCCTATGCCGGAACGAAACGCCAGCTCAACCGCTGGCTGTACACGCAGATGGAAGAACAGCTCGAGTTCGAGGCCGGCATCCAGCGCGAGATGGCCGGATCGGCCGACTTCGCTGAAGGCCTTGCCTCCTTCACCGAAAAGCGCTCGCCCCATTTCACCGGCGCCTGACCTAGAACGGGCCTACCGGGACGAGGCCCGCAGGATCCGCGCGTCGCTGGCCGCGCGGCTCGGCGACGTCGGGCTGGCCGAGGACGCGGTGCAGGACGCGTTCGTCGAGGCCCTCGAGCACTGGCAGGGCCACGTCCCGGCCAACCCCGGGGGCTGGCTGGCCACCACGGCCCGCCGTAAGGCTATCGACCGGCTCAGGCGCGCCCGGGTTGGCGAGGAAAAGCTGTCCCTTCTCGCCGTTACGCCGGAACAACCAGATGAAACGAACGACGATGAGTTGCTCGGCATGATATTCGCGTGTTGCCATCCGGCACTGTCCCGGGACTCCCAGATAGCGCTCACGCTGCGCGCGGTCTGCGGCCTGACCACGGCGGAAATCGCGGCGGCCTTCCTGACCAGCGAGACCGCCATGACGCAGCGCCTGCTGCGGGCCCGTAAGGCCGCCACGGGTCAGGTGCGTGTGCCCGATCCGGACGACCTGGCCGGCCGGCTCGCCGAGGTGCTGGCCGTTGTCTACCTGGTGTTCAACGAGGGTTACCTGGCCAGCGCCGGCCGCGAGCCGGCCCGGCGGGACCTGGCCGCGCAGGCGGTGTCGCTGACCCGCCTGCTGCATGACCTCATGCCCAGGGAGCCAGAGGTGCTCGGCCTGCTCGCCCTGCTCCTCCTGCACGAATCCCGGGCCGCGACCCGCTTCGATGGCTGGGGCCGGCTGATCAGGCTGGCCGACCAGGACCGCGCACGCTGGGACCAGCGGCTCATCGCGGAGGCGATGCGCACGCTCGGCGCGGCGTTCATGTTCCGGCGACCGGGACCGTACCAGGTCCAGGCCGCCATCGCGGCGCTGCACGCCGAGGCGCCCTCCTACCCGGAAACCGACTGGCGGCAGATCCGCCTGCTGTATGACGAACTACAGGTCATGACGCCCTCGCCGGTGGTGCTGCTCAACCGGGCCGTCGCCACACGGTACGTGCTCGGTCCCGAGGCCGCGCTCGCCGAGATCGAGCCGCTCGCCGCCGCGCTGGACGGTTATCGCCTGTTCCACGCGCTCCGGTCTGGCCTGCTGACCTGCCTGGGCCGGGAGGCGGACGCGGCCGCCGCCAGCGAGCGAGCGCTCGCGCTGGCCAGTAACCCAGCCGAACGCGAGCTGCTCGCCCGCGGAATTTCGTTTTTATCCGGGGGGAGCCGTCCCCCCGGACCCCCCTGGCTACATCGGGACTATGGGGCGGACCTCGATCGTGATCCAGCCTCGGTCCACGCCGGGCCAGGTCTTCGCGATCTCGACCGCCTCGTCGATCGTGTCGGTCTCCAGGACCGAGTAGCCGCCGAGGGCTTCCTTCGTCTCCATGAACGGCCCGTCGGTCACGCCGGTGGCGCGGATCGTCTTGGCCGTGGCGGGCGGCTGAAGCTGCTGGCCACCGTCCGGCATCTTCGGCGTCGCGCCCCACTTCTCGTACCAGGCGAAGACCTCGGTGTACCAGGCCTGCTTCTCCTCCTCGGACTTGGCCAGGCCCTCGGGCGTGTCCGCGATCAGGATGACATATTTCATGGTGATCTCCTTTGCTGGCGTCGTTCTGTCAGCTCCACGAACGGGGCGACGCCGCTTCCGACATCGGCCCCCTAATTTCTTCCGGCGGTCAGCCGGGCCTCCACGGTGAGCACCGCCTCATAGCGTCGCTGCACGTCGGCCCGGTCGGCGGCCTCGGGCACCGACCGCTCGCAGGCCCGGTCGATCATCGCGGCCTGCTCCAGCACCACCCGGCGCTGCCCGTCGTTCGTGGTCTCGGCCATGATCCGCGCCAGCGCCTCGAGCGACCGGATCATCACGGCCGGCATGCCCAGGCTGACCTGCCGGATCTTCTCGAACGCCCGCTGTACCAGCCGGTCGAAGGCCGGCTCGGCCGCGATGACCCGGATATATCCATGGCTGTCGCGGTGCACGCGCGCGGGGTGCCACTGCGTGGTGATCTTGCACAGGTTCTCGCCCAGCCAGTCGATGCAGGTCATCGCCGTGAACGGGTCATTGACGGCGGGGGAGAGCGCCCGGACCGCTATCTCGCTGAGCTGGTCGACGCCGAACGACACGTCCTGGGTGAGGGTCCGGTGCGGCCCGACGATGTGGGCGCGGCCCAGCGCCTGGCGGACCAGCGGAGCGGCCTCGGGCGGCCAGACGGTCGCGAACCGGTGGCCGCGCACCAGGAAGTGGCCGGGCCGGTGTTCCAGGCTGATCACGGCGTCGGCCCGGGCGGCCAGCTTGACCAGGTTCTGGTGCTTGATGAACTGCAGGTAGCCGCTGGCCGGGGCGAGCAGCACACTGCCTTCGGTCTCGGCCCGGGTGAGCAACTCCACCGCGGACGGGCCGCGGTCGCGGTCGGATGCCGGTTCCCGCGTGCCGCCCTGCACCTCGATCGCCTCGGTCAGGTCGGCCGCTATGCTCGCGATCACCTGCGGCAGCTGGATGGAGACGGCGGTGTGGTGAATGAAGTAGATGAGCACGGCCAGGTCCGCGACCATCAGCCCGAGGGTGATCGTCACCCCGATGTGCGGCACGAAGTCGCCGTGCGATCCGGGTCCGATAGAGACCAGCACCAGCACGGAGTACACGAACGTCGCCACGAACGTGCCGAGTGTGAGCTGGGTGCCTCGGTCACGGATGAAGTTCCGCAGCATCCGGGGCCCGAACTGCGTCGACGCCAGCGTCAGCGTGACCAGGATGATGGAGAACACGACGCCCACGACGGTGATGACGGCGGCCGCGATCGCGGTCAGGATCTGCCGGGCCGCGTCCGCGGTACCGCTGATCACCCATGACGGAACGGTCAGCTCGCCCCGGTAGGCCGTGCGGTCGAGCGCGGTGGTCAACGCGAACAGCCCGATCGCCGCGATCACCTCGACGGCGGGCACGAACCACAGATTGGTTCGCAGCTCCTCCCGCCGCCAATGCGAGGCTAGCGCCGATGACCACATATGCCGAGCTTAGAGGGGCAGGCCAGCCTCCAGCAGCGCGAGGGCAGCGTCGACTTGGTCAAATGACTCGTCGATCGTGCGCCAGCTCTGTTCTGCCCAGGTTTCCCACGGCACGGTGATCGCCATGATCACGCCCATCACCGCGCCGGCCATCGCGCGGACCGCGAGGTCGTCGGCGGGCCGTCCCGCCCGCTTGGCCACGGCCACCACGAAGGTGTTGATGGTGCGGGCGAACTCATCGATAGCCCGGGCTCGCACCTCGGGCACGGTGAAGGTCAGCGAGGTCGTCTCCCGGAGCATGGCCAGGTCGGCCCCGGTATAGGAAGCCAGAGCCTCACGGATCGCCGCCCGCATAGCAGCGATGGGGCTCAGCTCCGGCGGCTGCCGCTCCAGCGCTTCGAACATGCGGGTGTCCATGTCGTCCTGGAGGATCACATCTTCCTTGGTGGGGAAGTAGCGGAAGAACGTGCTGGGCGACACCTCGGCCGCCGCCGCGATCTGTTCCACCGTGGTGGCCTGATACCCCTGCTCCCGGAACAGCCGGAGCGCGTGCTCCCGGATGGAAGCACGCGTCCTGGCCTTTTTCCGCTCGCGCAGGCTCTGCTGCACTTCAGTCACACTCTGTCTATCCGTCACGAGGGCAATCCTGCCCTTTCCGCCGCGCTTTCACCGGCAACTACCTCACCGGCGGGCCCGGAGGCCTGCCGGGGAAGGAAGATGAGGGCCAGGATCGCGCTCGCGAGCGCGATGCCTCCGCAGGCCCAGAGCATGACGTCCATTCCGTGGGCGAACGCCGTCCGGACGTTGTCGAGCAGTGCCGTTGAGTGCAATGTCTTCGCTACCTCAACCCCGCCCGCCACGCTGTTCTTCACCGCGGCGGCCAGCGAACCGGGCAGGTCGGCGACCGCCAGGCGAGCGTGGTAGCCGGAGCTGAGCACCGTGCCGAGTATGGCCACCCCGATGGTGGCGCCCACCTGGCGCAACGCCGAGAGCAGTGCGGATCCGGAGCCGGCCCGGTCGGGAGCCAGCGCGCCGAGGGCGGCGTTCATCGCCTGCGGCATCGCGATGCCGAGCCCGAGCCCCGCCAGCGCGACCCAGGTCGCGGCGAACCCGGTGCCGCTGCTGACCGAGGTCGTGGCGCCCAGTCCGAGTGCGATGGCCATGATCAGGAATCCCACCGCGACCAGCAGCTTGGCGCTTACAGCGCCAAAGGGGCGCGGCGTCGCCTGGACCGAGGAGCGAGGGACGAGCGACGAGGGAAGGCGTCGCCTCGAAGCGCCCCGGCGGCGCGAAGCCAACACCGTTCCGCCGATCATGCCGACCACCAGTCCGCCGACCAGCGGCAGCAGCCGCAGCCCGCTGCCCATGGCGTCGAAGCCGAGGACTCCCTGGAAGTACTGCGGTAGCGCGAAGAACAACCCGAACATCGCGAAAGACACCAGCGTTGTCAGCACGGTTCCCCAGGTGAAGCCGCCCGAGCGGAACAGCGCCAGTTCGATGAGCGGCTGGCCAGCCCCGTCATTGCCGGCCGCACGCCGGCGGCGTTCCCAGGCGACGAACACCGCGAGCACGATGAGCCCGGCGACCATGGTGACGATCGCGGAGGTGTCACCCCAGCCGTTCTGTCCGGCCTTGATGAATCCGTAGGTGACGCCGGTCAGCCCTGCGCTGGACAGAACCACGCCGATACCGTCGATCCCGGGGCGCCGGCCGCTGCGCGATTCCGGCAGCAGGAAAATGACGGCGATGAGGGCGAGCGCGACGATCGGCACGTTGATCAGGAACACCGAACCCCACCAGAAGTGGTCCAGCAGGTAACCGCCGACCACCGGGCCGATCGGGAAGCTGAGGTACGTGGCGGATGCCATGAGGGCGATCGCCTTCTGCCGCTCCTCGGGGGCGAACATGACCGGGATCACGGACAGCGACATGGGGAAGATCGCCGCGGCGCCCACCCCCAGTATCGCGCGGGCCGCGATGAGCTCTCCGGTGTTCGCCGCGTAGGAGCAGAGCACGGAGCTGATGCCGAACAGCGCGAGCGCGATCAGCAGGATCCGCTTGCGGCCGTAGCGGTCACCGAGCCGGCCCGCGGGCAGCATCGCCGCGGCCAGCACCAGGCTGTACGCGTCCGCGACCCACTGCAGGTCACCGGTCGACGCGTGCAGCTGCGCGGCGATCGACGGCAGTGCCAGGTTCAGCACGGTCAGGTCGAGCCCGACCACCAGGACGCTGGCCGCCATCGCGACCAGCGCCCACCACCTACGGCTCCCCTCAGCCATGACACCCACACCCTTTCGCCATAGTCTCTCAAATGAGAGTAACTATCAAAAGTATGAAACCCTCATTTGACATTGTCAACCGCGATTTTGCCCGCACCCCCGCACCCCGCGCCCCGCAACCCCGCACCCCGCACCCCCCGCACGCCCCCCGCACTCCCTGCACCCCGCAGCGCACCGCCGCGCCCCGGCTCCACTTCCCCAGGATCGCATCGCGCCAGCGGCATCCACGAGGTCAGATCGCGCCAAACCCCGCCCGGAGCCGCCAGATCCCGCCATCAGCGCCCCCGCCCCATCCCCCTCCGTCGGCACCCCCTCCCGCCAAGGGGTACGTTGCGCCACTCACCCCCACCCAAGGGGTACGTAGCGCCAACCACCCCCTTAACCGCCGTCGCGCCGGCCCCGCGGCGCGCAACCGCCCCCTTTGCCGCCATCGCGCCACCCCGCCGCGCGCCCGCCCCCCGTTGCCGCATCGCGTCGCCCCCGCGGTGCGCCAGCCATCCCTTTTGCCGCCCGTCGCGCCGTCGGCCTCTCCCGGCGGTGTTGCACAAATCACCGCTATCGCCACATAGCGGACATCGCACCCCTCGGCTTGCGGAACAAAAGAGCCTCCCGGAAGGAAAGGCGCTGGAAAGCGGCGCCCTATCCTCCGCGAGGCTCTTAATTTCCACGCCGCGGGACCGCGGGCGACGGACACAGCAGGGCAGACATGCACAAAACGCCCAGCCGCCTGCGACGCCGAGATTACGAGTCGTTAACGCGACACGTACAACCGGTGCCCCCGTGGCGCCCCTTCTTCACGGGGGGCCTTTCTTCCGTGTTGTCCAGTGCGGTCGCCGTCCACACAACGGGTCATGTCCTAGCAGAACCGGCGGGGCGCCGATATCCGATTAATCGGTTATGGCGTAACTATTCGGGTAGCGTCAGCGATCCGATTCGGATCCCTGTTCGGATGGATGTGGCAGCCGCCCGGTTATAACCGGGTGGCTGCCACATCCATCCGGCCGCGCGGGCCTCGGTGCGGGGGCCGGTTGCGTCACGGGGGCGGGATGGTGCACGAGTCGCCATAGGCATAGGCATAGGCATAGGCACACGAGTTGCCGGAGGCGGCGGGAAGGCGCCAGAAGGTGGCGCCTTCCCGCCGCGAGGGTGATCGGGCTGTCAGCCCTTCAACCGGGCCAGGAGGGTTGTGGCGTCGGGGGATCCCAGGCCGGTGCAGGGATCCCAGCCCGGGCCGGCGTTGTAGGCGCCGTTCGATCCGGACACGATGTCGTTGAACCCGGCTACGCCGGTACCCGGAGCGATGCCCGCATACAGGACCGGCTGAATCAGCCCGAAGCGTGTCCCGGTCGCCTGGGCCAGCCGCGCGATCAGGGCGGCCCAGAGCGGCGCGACCGCGCTGGTTCCGCCCACGACCTGGCCTTTTCCGCCGGACATGATCTGGTAGCCGGTCTGGGGGTCCGCGTTGCCGGCGACATCGGGCACACCGCGGCCACCAGTCCCGGACCCCGAGCCGTGCTGGTGCCGGCGTGCTTCGTCCGCTATGTCCGCGGCGCTGCTACCGGCGCCGGCCGCCGCGCCGGCCGATGCTCCCGAACCCGCGCCGGCGCCGCTCGCGGCCGGTGGTACCCCGGCGTTCGCCTGCCACGACGGCACCGCGAATACGTCGCTTACGCCGCCGCCACCGGCACCGCCACCTGGGCCGTCGTTCCACACCGTTTCCGCGGAGATCGCGCCGGTGTCCGAGGCGACGAGCCGGGTCCCGCCGCAGCCCAGGGCGTGCGGCGACGACGCCGGGAAGTCGCAATGCACGGATCCGTCCGTGGCCCCGTCCGAGGAACCGTTGTCGCCGGCGGCCACGCAAACCGTGATTCCCAGAGCGCCCGCGTCCGCGATCGCCCCGTCCAGCGCGGTCCGCCCCTGCCCGGTCCATGTGTCCTCGGACTGCCCCCACGAGATCGAGATCGCCACCGGAGCGGGCGACGCGTGCGCCGCGTCGGACACCGCATCGACGAATCCCTGGTCAGAATTGGGCGCGAAGTAAACGAGCTGTGCCGCCCCTGGCGCGGCGGCGCCCAGCACGTCGATGTCCAGCGCGACCTCAACGTCGGCCCCGGACGGGTCGGATCCGGGGGCGTTCGACGCCCCGTCCACCGAAACCGCGGTCACCGATGGCGTCGGTACCCCCAGCCCGCTGAAATACGATGACAGGTCCGACTGCGAGAAACCGCCGCCCAGCTCGACCAGCGCCACCGTCTGCCCGGTCCCGTCTGTCCCGCTCGGGAACTGGTAGACCGACGCCACCTGGGCCGGCGTGAACGATCCGGCGGGTGCGGCGGCCGCGGCACGGAAGTGCGGGCGTGCTTGCGGCCGGTCATCCAGCCCCAGCACTGCCTCTACCACACCATCCAGTGATTGCGGCAGGTAGAGCGCGCCTTCGCGATAGCGATGCGTGACATCGTGCGAACGCACCATCCGCACCGACGTGCCGAACGCCTCCGACAGCTCGCCGATCGTCCCGGCCACCTTGACCCGGCGGGACGGAGCATGGACCGAGGTGATCGACAGTCCGAGCCCGGTGAGCACCGACCGTACCCGCTCGATGTCCTCGTCGGCGGCGCCGATGGCGCCCGGCGCCCTGCGCCGCAGCACCAGCGTCAGCTCGGCTCGCGCGGAGGTGTCGACGGGCCCGGCATCCGTAGCGCCCGTCAGCGGGGCGCGCTCGCTACCCGGCAGGGGGACGAGTGGTTCACTTGGCATTTCCGCTCCCAGCGTCTGATGGGCAAAACACAATATTGGCAGAACGGCGGTGGTAACACACCCCATCACCTGCGTGTTAACCAAGGATTTAGAGCACGCATATATCGGCCATCCGGGACATACTCCGCAATCGGCGCGCTGAATTGGGATTCTCTCGGACATTTGCCCTACCATTCGGTGGGGTAAGGCCTCGGTGGCCCGCCATTCCGCAGCCAGGCGGCCGGCGACGCGGGTCGCCTTGGCCGTCAGAAGCACCTTCTTGCTCCGGGCGTGCGGCCATCCGCAGACCCAAGGTTCCCCGCGCTACCAGGTACCGGTCAGAAGAACGCGTGCACTATGTCGGCGATGTGGCCGGCGTCGTCGACAACGGGGATGACCCGCCACTTGTCCAGCGTGGTGCAGGGGTGGGAGATGCCAAGGCAGACCCGATCACCGGGAGTCAGTGAGGCGCCTTCGTCGAGCTGGAGGAATGCGTGCTGGTCGTTCAGTGCGGTGATCCGCCAGTTCGGAGTGATGGCGGCCAATTCAGTGCCGTCGGCCGGGACGACCTGGAGCGGCACCGGCAACCCGCTATCGAAGCCCGCATCCCGGCGGCCGAAGCCGAGCAGGGCCAGACCGGGCTCGGGACGGGAAACCACCTGCGCCCACAGTTCTATGGTCGGCCTCAGCCGTGGTGCGTCCGCGGAGCCGCGCGCCTGCGGCGAAACCGCCGAATACAGGCCGTGGTCGTAGTAGAGATACGCGCCACTGCGCAGCACCACCCGCAGGCCGGAGACGTCACCGGAAGTGAGTTCTCGCGCCACCACGTCGAACCATGTGCTGCCGCCAGCGGTGACGATGAACTCGCTTGTCTCGTCGCCGTACTCCCTCAGCGCGTCGGCAAGGCCGCGCAGCCGCCGGCAGAACGAGGTCACGTGGGCCAGCGTTTCGGCCGTGTCTCCGGCGTGGATCGTTCCCTCGTACCCGGCCACGCCCGCGACGCGCAGCGCGCCGGTGGCCGCGGCGGCCTTCGCCACTTCCAGCGCCTCAGCGTCCGTGCGGCAGCCGGTCCGGCCGTGGGGATGGCCGATTTCCACCAGGACGGGGAGAGGTCGGACGGGACGCTCGTGACCGGGGGTGGTACCACGAATCGTTCGTTCCAAAGTATCGATGTTTTTAATGTTGTCGACGTAGCAGTAGGCCTGGAATTCTGGGTCCGCGGTCAGTTCCGCTGCCAGCCAGGCGATGCCTGCCTCGTCGGCCAACTGGTTGGCCAGCAGCAGGCGGGGGAAGCCGAAGCTGCGGTATGTGAGCATTTGCCCGATGGTCGCGGCGGTTATGGCCCACGCGCCGTGGGTTATCTGGAGTGCCGCCAGTTCGGGGGACATGCCGGTCTTGCCGTGCGGCGCCAGGTCCACACCCGCCCCGGCGCAGAATGCGGCCATGGCCTCGGCATTCGCGCGCAACGCGCTCTCGCGCAGGGTGAGCAGCGGGTAGCTCAGGCCGGCCGCGTAGAGCTGGGGCCGGTCAACGGCGATGCTCGCCGCGGTGGGGCTACTGGCGTGCCTGTCCGCGAAGGCGAAGCCTTTCTCGGTGGGGTCGATGGGACGCGCGCGCAGTGCCCGCAGCCGCTCCGCCAGTCGGGGCGGCAGGTCGTTGAGTTCTCCTAGCAGCACATCTCAGACGGTAACCCAGGTACCCGTCCGCAAAACGTAAGAAATTCCGCTCATCCGATCGGTCGCGGTTCTCTAGTGTGAGCCCTTGGGACGCCAGCTCGCCAGCTCAAGGAGGGCAAGAGAGGAATCCCAGCTTATGCACGACCGTACTACCGCCCGTCATGGCCGACGCCGCAACGGGCGGCGACGCATTACCCCAAATCCCATTGCCGGCTGGATGATCGCGATGGCGGCCGCCGTGCCCGTCATTGGCATCGGGTTCCACCTCGCGCAACGGCCCGCGAGTCACGTTGCCGCGTCGGCTGACGTGCAATCCGCACCAGGCGGACCGGCCGGCCAGGGTGGAGAGGCCGGCATGCGGGGATGGGGGCGTGGGGGGTTCCCCATGATGCCCGGCTCCCCATCCTCCGGTCCGGTGCTGGGGCCGGTGAACGCCGCCGCGGCGAGTGCGAACTGGGCCGGATACGCCGCGGCCGGCCAGCCCGGTTCCTTCACCAGTGTCTCCGCGTCCTGGTCCCAGCCCGCCGTCAACTGCGGCAACGCCGCCCAGGCGTTCTCCGCGTTCTGGGTCGGCCTGGATGGCGACGGTACGCCCACGGTCGAGCAGACCGGCACCGAAGCCGACTGTTCCAACGGCGCCGCGGCCGGAGGCCCAGGCCAATCCAGCACTGTCACGAATCAGGGCTGGTACGAGATCTTCCCGAACCCGCCGGTGTTCTACAACAACCCCGTACAAGCCGGTGATGCGATGAGCGCCTCGGTGACGTCGAACGGCAATGGCATGTTCACCCTGACGCTCACCGACACCACGGAGGGCTGGACGCAGAACACGCAGCAGAGCGAACCTAACGCGCAGCTAGGCTCCGCGGAGGTCATCGCCGAGGCCCCCAGCAACGGCCAGCAGGTGCTGCCGCTGGCGAACTTCGGCACGGTGAACTTCAGCAACGCGACGGTCGACAACCAGGCGCTGGGCAATGAGGGCCAGAACCTGACCGCGATCACGATGCAGGCCGGCAACACCGCGCTGGCCACGCCGTCCGCCCTGAACGGCGGGAACGCGTTCAGCGTCACGTGGGACAGCAGCACAGCGGCCGCCGGGAATGGCCAGGGCGGCCAGGGAGCCGGCGGTCAGGGCGTCGGCGGTCAGGGCGTCGGCGGCCAGAGCTGGATCCGCGGCAATCCAGGCCAGGGCGACGACTGGTGGAACCAGGGTTACTAACTAACTGCCGGCCGTAAGGAAGCGGCTCGCCCGGCGGCGGGCTGACCCAGCCCGCCGCCGGGCGAGCCGCGTACCGGCTACGATCATGCAGGCCACCAGGGCCGAAGGCAGGTAGAGCAGCAGCGCAGAGGACTGGATCGCGGCGGTGATGCCGTCCAGCTGCCAGATCAGGTCCGCCCCGAGCTTGTCCGCCCATATGTACGCGTAGGGAATCATGGGGATCGCGAACAGCGCCAGTACGCGGCGCCCGGCCGGTGTGAACAGGCAGCCGACCGAGACTCCGGCGAGCACGCCGGCGATCAGCATATCTCCCGCGAATCCGGCGACCTCCGCGGGCTGGAAGACCGCATAGGACGGGGACGATCCCGTCTCCGTTATATACAGATCAACGGTACATCCAGTACCACGTTGCCCGCAGGAGGTTGAGCCGCTGGGCCCTACCTGGGACTGGCCGGCGGAGAGTGATATCTGCGCGTAACCGGCTTCCAACTGCTTGTTGCAAAACGCCAAAAGTTACCTCATCATTGGGCTGAGTGACCACCCGTCGGCCGCGGATGAGGGTGCCTGAACAGAAGGGTCGCAGTGAAGGGTGCTGTGCCGCCGCGTGCCACTTTTCGCGATGTCTTCGCGGTCGCGGAGTTCCGCAACCTCTGGTTGTCCGAGGTGCTGTCCGTGGCTGGCGACCGGCTCGCGCTGGTCGCGCTCACGCTGTTCGTATATGACAAGACCGGTTCTCCCCTGCAGACCGCGGCGACGTACGCGGCCGGCTATGTCCCGTGGGTGATCGGCGGATTCTTCCTGGCCGGTGTCGCCGACCGGCGCCCGCGCCGGGCCGTGATGGTCACCTGCGATGTGGTCCGTTTCGTCCTGGTGGCGGCGATGATCCTGCCGCACATGCCGCTGATAGCCCTGGTCGGCCTGCTGTTCGCGACCACGATGTTCGCGCCGCCGTTCGAATCGGCGCGGGCGTCGATCACCCCGGACATCCTGCACGGCGAGCAGTACGTGCTCGGCACCGCGATCATCCAGACAACGTTCCTGGCCGGGCAGGTGGTGGGTGCGGCCGGCGGGGGAGTGGCGGTCGCGTTCTTTCACGTGAAGCCGTCGCTGGTCATCGACGCCGCGACGTTCGCGCTGTCCGCGCTGCTGATTCAGTTCGGCACCAAGAAGCGCCCACCCGCCGTCAGGCCGGATTCCGAGGCGGCCCGTCAGAACCCGCTGGCCAACATGGCAGCCGGGTTCCGGCTCGTATTCGGCGACACCGGCCTGCGGACACTGATCATGTTCGGCTGGCTGGTGGTGTGGTACACGGTGCCGGAAGGAATAGCGGCTCCGTACGCGCAGCATGCCCTACATGGCGGATCGATCGCGACCGGAGCCGTCCTGGCATCCGTAGTTCTCGCGACCGCGATCGTCACGCCACTGTTCAGCCGGATCCTGAGCCCACGTCGGCGGATCGACTGGATGGGGCCGCTGGCCATACTGTGCAACGGCACCCTCGTGCTTATCGCGTTCCACCCGGGCTTGATCACCAGCCTGGTGATCTTCTCGGTGTCGAGCGCGTTCGGTACCTATCAGATTGCCGCGAACACCGCGTTCGTCGTCCGAGTACCGAACGAACGACGTGCCCAGGCTTTCGGCATCGCCAACATGGGCGTGATAGTCGGCCAGGGGATCACCTTCGTGGCCGCCGGTGCGGCCACCGAAAAGCTCTCCCCTGCGCTGGTCATCGGCATCGCGGGGGGTGTCGGAATGGTGTTGGCCATCATCTTTACCGCTCAGTGGCGCCACGTGTCACCACCAGGCGGACGTCATGCGGCGAGGAGGCGTCCCAGCTCCGCCGCTTCTACTAGAAGTAAGGTGCCACTACATAGGTCGTAGCGGCCGGTTGCGGCAGTGACTTCGTTCAGGTCCACGTGTCACGCATCGCACATGCCTTTCTTCAAGATCCCTCTCAGGCAGAACAGGACTGTGGTGTCAGGCCCAGATGATGCGCATCTCCCTGCCCCTCCCTCCGGCAGCGTTATGCAGTTGTTGGACCACCCCACACTGTGTACGTGGGGTAATCGTTGCTCGTCAAACACCATTTAGCGCCACGAAATCGCCCGATGGAGGCAAACAGCGGCGAATAGTACACAAGTCCGCCAAGATGAGCTAAGGTAGCTATACGGAGCTAGTCATTTACGGTGAGCGTCCGACTAGACAGCGACCCGTCGAGCCCCATCCGGAGCGGTGGTCCATGGAAGCCTCGTCCATCACTCGTAGCGCAGTTATGCGTGCAAACGTTCGCAGCTGGGCATGGTGGCAGCTTCCTGCGGTCCTTCGCACTTACGTCGGTGGGGTGGTGCTCGCCGGGGTAGCCTTCACCGGCTTCGCGATCGCGCAGACATCGTGGCACGCAACAGACGTCGGCAAGTTTCTCCTCCTGCTCGGCTGCGGGATAGTGTCGGTTGCGGCGACACCGCGGACTGCCTACTTGCAGGGCTCGATGGTGCGTGACTTTATCACCGCCTGGGTCCTGCCTATCGCCATACTGCTGCCCCCCATATATGCGATGGTCACGCCCATCCCGTTGCTGGTGCTTACGCAGTGGCGGATACATCGCGGGGTCGTTTACCGCAGAGTCTTCACTGCCGCCGCCATCGGCTTGGCCTACAGTGCCGCGTCAGAAGTGTTCCGTATGTTCCCTGCCTCGTTCGCCGGCGGCGCGATGGGTACTGGTTCACACGCCCTGACCTGGGCCGTGGCAGTAGCCGCTTGCGAGCAAGTCGGCCGGAGGAGCCATCAGGCACTCATCATGTCCGCGATCAAGCTCTCCGATCCGACGGCTCGCGTTGTCACCGGGGAACTGACGCGGGAGGCTGTGCAAGCCGACTTGATCGAGTTCAACCTGGGTGTCCTGATCACCATCATCGTGGCTGTCTCACCGGTGCTGGCCGTTTTCGTCGTACCCATGTGGCTGATGGTCCGACGGTTCGTGATGCACTCTCAGTTGCTCGCGCAAACGAGGGTGGACACCAAGACCGGGTTGCTCAACGCCGTCACCTGGGAACGCGAGGCGACGACTGAGGTCGCGCGCGCCGTGCGTACCGGTATTCCGCTCGCGATCGCCTTGGTGGACATCGATCACTTCAAGAAGGTGAACGATACATATGGGCACCTGGTTGGTGACCGGGTTCTCCGAGAGGTCAGCGATGCGTTGCGCAGTCAGTTGCGGGGGTATGACCTCGCGGGGCGGTTCGGGGGCGAGGAATTCATCATCCTCCTTCCCCAGGCACGCGAGAGCGACGCGCGCAATGTCGCCGAACGCCTTCGCCAGTACATTGCCGGCCTCGAGATCCCCATCGATGACGAGCCCGACTGCATGACATTTGTCCGGCTGACGATCTCCGTCGGCGTCGCGGCCCTTGATGGCGTGTCGCGCGAGCTTACGGACCTGATGGCCGCCGCCGACGCGGCCCTGTACTACGCCAAGGAGACCGGCCGCAACAAGACCCACGTTATAACCGCCACCGCCCAAGCCAGCTAAGCCTTTGCGCGTCCGATATGCGGTAGTTGCGGCGCTTCGTTCCATGGGTTTTGCCGTATCTTCGCGGAAAATTTGAGCCTCACGGAAGAAAAGGTGCTGGAAATCGGCGCCCAATCCTCCATAAGGCTCTTTCCTTCCGCGTCGTTGCCTCGAGAATACGGCACGGATGGTGAAATGTCGGATATGCGGGCGGGTGACGGCGGTCGCTATGGCGGGGCGGGTGGCGGGACGGGGACGGCGCGGCAACGCGACGGGCGGGACGGGGACGCGGCGGTGGCGACGCGACGGCCGTACGGGGCCCGGGCCGGGCGACGCGACGGGCGGGGACGCAGCGGGCGGGGATGCGATGGACGGGGACGCAGCGGGCGGGGATGCGATGGGCGGAGACGTTTGGGGGGAGGCGCGGGGGCGGGTAGGGGAGAGGGGCGCTGAGGGGGTGGTATGGGGGGGTGCCGGGTTATCGTGATCAGCATGGGCGAACTGAGCATTGACCGGGCTAGGGATCTGGACGCCGCGGACCCGCTGGCGGGGTTCCGGGAGCGGTTCGTCGTCGAGGACTCGTCGCTGATCTACCTGAACGGTAATTCGCTCGGCCCGTTGCCGAAGGCGACCAGGCAGCGCCTCCAGCAGGTCATAACGACCGAATGGGGGAACGCGCTCGGGCGATCCTGGGACCACTGGGTCGACATGCCGGTACTGGCCGGCGAAGCCGTGGCCCCGCTGATCGGCGCCGCGCCGGGCCAGACGATCGTCACCGACAACACCACGATGAACCTGTACAAGCTGGCCTCCGCCGCCCTCGACGCCCGGCCCGGCCGTCATGTCATCGTCACCGACAACGACAACTTCCCGACCGACCGCTACGTCCTCGAAGGCATCGCTCATCAGCACAACCTCGAGTTCCGCTTGCTCAGCACCGACCTCAACGAAGGCGTCGACGCGGATCTGCTGAGCCGGGCGGTGGACGACGACACCGCGCTGGTGAGCCTTTCACACGTCGCGTACCGTAGCGGTGCGCTCGCCGACATGCCGGTGCTGACCCAGATCGTGCATCAGTCCGGCGCGCTGATGATGTGGGACCTGTGCCACGCGGTCGGCGCGGTGCCTATCCACCTCGACGAGTGCGACGCGGACCTGGCCGTCGGCTGTACGTACAAGTACCTGAACGCCGGTCCGGGCGCTCCCGCGTTCGCCTACGTCGCCGCTCGCCTGCGCGACGTGCTCCGCCAGCCGGTCTGGGGCTGGTTCTCCCAGCGGGATCAGTTCGCGATGGGGCCGGAATACCGGCCCGCCGAGGGCATGGCCAAGTTCTTGACCGGAACCCCGAACATCCTCGGTACCGCCGCGGTCGAGGAAGGCGCCAAGCTCATAGCCGAGGCGGGGATCGACCGGATTCGCGCCAAGAGCGTCAAGCAGACCGCCTACCTGGCCGAGCTGGCCGATGAATGGCTGCTGCCGCTTGGCTGTGAACTGGCCACGCCGCGGGACCCGGACCGCCGCGGCAGCCACCTTACGTTCCGGCATCCCGACGCGGAGGCCATCGTCGCGGAGCTGGCCAAGTCGAACGTGGTCACCGACTACCGCACTCCGGGCCGGTTCCGGTTCGGCCTGTCCCCGCTGACCACCCGCTTCGTCGACGTGCATAACGCCGTGGCCGCCACCCGCGACCTCCTCACAGCCCGGAACAATCATGGGTGACGCACAGGAGAAGCTCACCTACGCGGGCTACCTTCGCCTGGACCAGATACTCAACGCCCAGCAGCCGCGGTCCGGCGAACACGACGAGATGCTGTTCATCGTCATCCACCAGGTCTACGAGCTGTGGTTCAAGCAGCTCCTGCACGAGCTGGCCCAGCTCCAGCGGTACCTTGACGGGGGCGACACCACCCACAGCATGCGGACGCTCCGCCGTACGCTGGCCATCCTCAAGATCGTGGTGGCGCAGCTCGACGTGCTCGAGACCATGACACCGACGCAGTTCCGCAAGTTCCGCGACGCGCTCGGCACGTCGAGCGGCTTCGAGTCCACCCAGTTCCGCGAGCTGGAAGCGGTCCTTGGCCGCCGCGACTTCCCCAAGTGGGCGCCGCGGCCGGAAGCGGCCAGCCAGCCTTCCGTCTTCGACTCGTTCCTGCGCTACCTGGCCACGCAGGGCTACGGCGCAACCAAAGACGCAACCAAAGACAACACACAGGAGATCCTCAAGCAGGTCTACGACGACGACTCAAGCGCCGCCGTGGTGGCCGAGCTCCTCGTCGACCTGGACGAAGGCATGCAGGAGTGGCGCTACCGGCACGTGAAGATGGTCGAGCGCACGATCGGCGGCCACCAGGGCACGGGAGGTTCCACCGGGGCGAAGTACCTGAGCAGCACGGTGGGCAAGCCGACCTTTCCCGACCTGTGGGCGATACGCAATCTCAGCTAGAGAGACCACAGCCGTTCGTTAAAGGATTTACTCCCACTCGATGGTGCCGGGCGGCTTGCTGGTCACGTCGAGCACCACGCGGTTCACCTCATGGACCTCGTTGGTGATGCGGGTCGAGATGCGGGCCAGCACGTCGTAGGGGAGCCGCGACCAGTCCGCGGTCATCGCGTCTTCGCTGGTCACCGGGCGCAGCACGATCGGATGCCCGTAGGTGCGGCCGTCGCCCTGGACGCCGACCGAGCGGATGTCGGCGAGCAGCACGACCGGGCACTGCCAGATCTCCTCATCCAGCCCGGCCGCGGTGAGCTCGGACCGGACGATGAAATCGGCCTCCCGGAGGATGCGCAGCCGCGAAGCGGTGACCGAGCCGACGATCCTGACGGCCAGGCCCGGGCCGGGGAACGGCTGGCGGGCGACGATCGCCGCGGGCAGGCCGAGAGAGGCCCCGACCTGACGCACTTCGTCCTTGAACAGCGAACGCAGCGGCTCGACCAGCTGGAACCTCAGGTCGTCGGGGAGGCCGCCGACGTTGTGGTGTGACTTGATGTTCGCGGTGCCGGTCCCGCCGCCGGATTCCACCACGTCCGGGTACAGCGTGCCCTGCACCAGGAACGAGCACTCATCGGAGGCCCTGATGTCCCGGGCGGCGCGCTCAAACGCCCGGATGAACTCGCGGCCGATGATCTTGCGCTTGGTCTCCGGGTCGCTGACCTCGTCCAGGGCGGCCAGGAACGTGGCCGCCGCGTCCACCACGTGCAGCTGCACGCCGGTCGCGGCCACGAAGTCCTTCTCGACCTGCTCCGCCTCGCCCTTGCGCAGCAGCCCGTGGTCGACGAACACGCAGGTGAGACGGTCGCCGATGGCCCGTTGCACAAGTGCCGCCGCCACCGCCGAGTCAACGCCGCCCGACAGCCCGCAGATCGCCCGGCCGTTGTCGCCGATCTGCGCGCGGATCGCCGCGACCTGGTCATCGACGATGTTCTGCGTCGTCCAGGACGGCCGGCATCCCGCCAGGTCGAGGAAGTTCCTGAGGATGGGCTGACCATGGGTGGTGTGCATGACTTCGGGATGGAACTGAACGCCGTACCAGCGGCGGGACGGCTCTTCCATCGCCGCGACCGGCGTGGCCGGGGTGCTGCCCGTGACGGTGAAACCTGGCGGTGCCGACGTGGCGGTGTCGCCGTGCGACATCCAGACCTGCTGCCGCGGCGGCGTGCCGGCCAGCAGGCGGCCGGCCTCCCCGCCGACGCGGCCGGCCTCCCCGCCGGCGGCGAAATCGGTCGCGCCATACTCGGCGATGCCGGTCTTCTCCACCGTGCCGCCGAGCGCCGCGACCATGAGCTGGAAGCCGTAGCAGATGCCGAGCACCGGCACGCCCGTCTCGAACAGCCCGGCGGGCGCGGGGGGCGCCCCCGGCGCGTACACCGACGAGGGGCCGCCGGACAAGATGATCGTCTTGGGCTTGCGGGCCAGCATCTCCTCGACCGGCATGGTCGACGGAACGATCTCGGAATACACGTGGCACTCGCGCACTCGGCGGGCGATGAGCTGCGCGTACTGCGCGCCAAAGTCGACGACGAGGACGGTGTCGACTTCCAACGGCTATCCGCCTTCCTGGGCAGAGGGAGCGGGGGGAGCAGCGGGAGCAGGGGGACCAGATCCCGGGGCAATCGAGTCTACCTGCGGCTTCACCGCAACCGCCGGACCGACGCGCAGACGGGCGATGCGCCGGCCGTCCAGCTCGGTCACGGTGATGACGCGGCCCCCGGCCCGGACCTCGTCACCGATCTGGGGCAGCTCGCCGAGGGCGGCGAGCACGTAGCCCGCGGCGGTCTCGTAGGGGCCTTCGGGCAGCTCAACGCCCGTCTGCTCGCGGAACTCATCCAGGTTCAGCAGGCCGTCGACCTCCATGGCCCCGGTGGACAGCTTGGTCGCCTCACCGGATTCGATGTCGTACTCGTCCCTGATGTCGCCGATCAGCTCCTCCACCAGGTCCTCCAGCGTGACGATGCCGGCCGTGCCGCCGTAGTCGTCCACGACGATGGCCAGGTGGGCCCGCTCCCGTCTCATTTCCGACAAAGCGGACAAAACGGTCTTCGAGATGGGGAGCAGCTTCACCGGCCTGACCAGCTTGTTCACCGGCCCCGACTGCGCTGTGGCATCGGGGGAGAGCAGGTCGCGTACGTGCACGAACCCGATCACGTTGTCGTAGGACTCCTGGAAGACCGGCAGCCGTGAGTACGGGACGTCAGCGGCGATCGTGGCCGCCGCCTTGACCGGCGTTTCCGAGTCCAGGAACACCACCTCGGTGCGGGGCACGAGCACCTCGCGGATCTGCCGCTTCCCCGCGTCGAAGACCTCCCCGACGATCTGGCGTTCGTCGGAGCTCAGCGTCTGCGCGCTGGCCACCGTGTCGCGCAGTTCCTCCTCGGTCATAGCCTGCCGCCCGACGTCCGGATCGCCGCCAAACAGCGCCACCACCAGGTTGGCCGATTTGGTCAGGAGCCAGACCATCGGCCGCGCCAGCGTCGCGATCAGGTCCAGCAGCGGCGCGGCCAGCATCGCCACCGCCGCCGAGCGCTGCAGCGCGATCCGCTTGGGTGCCAGTTCGCCCAGCACGAGGGAGACGAACGTGATGCATCCCGTGATCACGACATAGGACACTGTCGCCGCCCACGCCGCCGACATATGCTGCCTGATCAGCCAGGATTTGAACAGCGCCGCGAGAGTCGCGTCTCCGTAGGCGCCAGTGACAAGGGTGGCCAGTGTGACGCCGATCTGCACCGCGGAGAAGAACCGAGGCGGGTCCATCGCCAGCCGTGCCGCCCGATGTCCCCGTCGGCCGCGCCGGCCCAGGTCCCTGACCTGGCCTTCGCGCAGTGACACGAGCGCCATCTCGGCAGCCGCGAAGAACCCTCCGATGGACACGATGACCACAACGATGACGGCATCCAGGATGAACTTGCCCATGTGGCTTTCTCTGTCTTCACCCTCTGTCTCGCACCGGCGATTCAGCTTGCTCACGCACCGGCGATGATGTCTGGCCAGTGTAGACCGGATAGCGTATTGGTCCCGTGAGCACACAAACGATCTGGAAGGCAACTTCGCGTCTTTCGGATGGGCGCGAAATTGTTTATTTCGATGAGGGTCCGGATTCCGGCCGCGCGGCCGTGCCGGACCCCCGCGGCCTGCCCGAAGGGCAGTGGGAACCCCCCGAGATACGCTGGGACCCGCTGGTCGGAGAGAACGTGGTAATCGCAGCTCAACGACAGGACCGGACATTCCTGCCGCCCGCCGACGAGTGCCCGCTCGACCCGTCGCGGCCCGGTCATCCGACCGAGATCCCGGCGCCGAGCTACGACGTCGTGGTGTTCGAGAACCGTTTTCCTTCGCTGCGGGAACCGCACGGACGATGTGAGGTTGTGTGCTTTACGTCAGACCATGAGGCTTCGTTCGCCACCTTGTCGCCCCGACGGGCCAGGACAGTGATGGAAGCCTGGGTGGACCGCACGGAAGCCTTGGGCGCGAAGCCGTACACACGGCAGGTGTACTGCTTCGAGAACCGGGGGGAGGAGATCGGTGTCACCCTGCACCACCCGCACGGCCAGATATACGCGTTCCCTTTTGTCACGCCGCGCACGCAGCGCATGATCGATCAGGCTGACGCCTACGCCGAGGCCCACCCGGGCGGCAACCTCTTTGACGACGTGGTCGCCGCGGAGCTCGACGCCGGGACAAGGGTGGTGGCCAGGAACGACCACTGGGTGGCGTTCGTGCCCCAGGCGGCGCGGTGGCCGTTCGAGGTGCGTATCTTCCCGCTGGACCGGGTGCCCGACCTGCCGGCCCTGTCTGGCCCGGCCCGCGACAGCTTCGGGCCGTTGTACCTGGATGTGCTGCAAAGGTTTGACGGGTTGTTCGGCAAGCCGGCGCCGTACATAGCGGCCTGGCATCAGGCGCCGGTCCGCGACGCCGGAGTCCGCGCTCGGTTCAGCACGCACCTTCAGGTATTTTCGGTGCGCCGGGCGGCCGGCAAGCTCAAGTACCTGGCGGGCACCGAGTCCGGAATGGGCGTGTGGATCAACGACATCGTCCCGGAAGAGGCGGCCCGGAGACTACGGGAGGTCAGATGAGGGTTCTCGTCACCGGCGGCGCCGGTTACATCGCAAGCGTGGTCGCCGCACAGCTTCTGGCCGCCGGACATGAGGTGACCGTGCTCGACGACCTTTCCACCGGTCATGCTGACGCGGTCCCGCGCGGCGCGCACTTCGTCCGGGGCACACTCCGGGACTGCGCCGCCGAAGTCCTCGCCGACGACATCGAGGCCGTGCTCCACTTCGCGGCCAAGTCACTGGTCGGCGAGTCGGTGGCGGATCCCGCCAAGTACTGGTCGGGCAACCTCGGCGCGACCCTCACGTTGCTGGAGGCAATGCGTGTCCTACGGGTGGGGAAGATCGTCTTTTCCTCCACCGCGGCCGTCTATGGCGAGCCCGACCGCATCCCGATAGCCGAAACCGACCCCACCCGTCCCACTAGTCCCTACGGTGCCTCGAAGCTGGCCATCGACACCACGCTGACCGAGTTCGCGCGGTTGTACGACCTGGCCGCGGTCAGCCTCCGCTACTTCAACGTGGCCGGCGCTCACCAGGCTGATGATCACTGGCTCGGTGAACGGCACAATCCGGAGACCCACCTCATCCCCAACGTGCTGGCCGCCGCCGTCGCCGGGCGCCCGGTCGACGTGTACGGCACCGACTATCCAACTCCGGACGGGACCTGCGTGCGCGACTACATCCACGTCACCGATCTGGCCGACGCGCACCTCCGGGCCCTGGAGGCCTGCGAGCCGCGCCGCCACAAGATCTACAACCTCGGCAGCGAGGCGGGTTTCTCGGTCCGTGCGGTGATCGACGTCTGCCGCGAGGTCACGGGCATCGACGTCGCCGTCCGCGAAACCGATCGCCGTCCCGGCGACCCGGCCGTGCTGGTGGCCAGCTCGGAGCGGATCAAGGCGGAGCTGGGCTGGCAGGCCGAGCGGGACCTGCGGACCATGGCCGCCGACGCGTGGTTGTTCACCCAGGCTCAGGGCGAGGCGTTGGCCCGGTGACCGAATCCGGCGTGTGGTTCGCCCCTGGCCGTGCCAACCTGATGGGCGAGCACACCGACTACAACGACGGCTTTGTCCTACCGTTCGCGCTGGCTCAGGGCACGACCGCCGCCGCGACCAGGCGTGCCGACCGGGTGCTCGAGCTCATTTCCAGGCAGCGGCCCGGACCCGCCATCGAGCTGGCCCTGACCGGCCTGGCCCCCGGGACGGTGGCTGAGACGGTGCCGGGCTGGGCCGCGTATCCGGCGGGTGTCGCGTGGGCGCTGCGCGAGGCGGGTTACGACGTCCCTGGAGCGCGCCTCGTCATCGACTCCGACCTGCCCCCCGGCTCCGGCCTGTCCTCCTCGGCCGCCCTGGAGTGCGCGGTGGAACTCGCCCTCACCGCCCTGGCCGGGGCCGACGTTCCCCGCGGCGAGCTGGCCGCCATCGCCCGCCGCGCCGAGAACGAGTTCGTCGGCGTCCCGTCCGGCATCATGGACCAGTCCGCGTCGCTGCTGTGCCACGAGGGCCACGCCCTGCTGCTGGACTGCCAGTCGGGCGAGACAACACAGGTACCGTGCGGCGCCCGCATGCTCATCATCAACACCCGCGCGCGGCACGAGCTTACCGCCGGAGATTATGGCGCGCGCCGAGCCGAATGCGAGGAAGCTGCTCGCCTGCTGTCAGTTCCAACCCTCAGATATATAAACGACTGTGGTGACACCGCCCGCATCAACGACCCCACATTGCGCAAGCGTGCCCGTCACGTCTGCACCGATGACCAGCGGGTCCTCCAGACGGTGGCCCTGCTCCGGGCCGGTGACTACCCGGAAGTGGGCGCGCTCCTGACCCAGTCCCACGCCTCGCTCCGCGACGATTTCGAGATCTCGTGGCCGGAGGCGGATGTCGCGGTGGAGGCGGCGGTGGCCGCGGGCGCCCTGGGCGCGCGGATGATCGGCGGCGGCTTCGGCGGGTCGGTCCTGGCCCTGGTCCCGGGGGAACCGAGCGCCATCTGCGACGCGGTCACCTCGGCGTTCGCCGGCCGGTCCTGGACGCTGCCCGAGTTCTACGACGCCGTCCCCTCCGCCGGCGCCCGCCAGGTGGCGTAGCTTCCGGGGGTAGCGCGGCGAGCGGAGCGAGCTTCGCGCGTCGTCTGGCTGCGAGGGCCCGTAGGGTCCTCCGGGCAGGCGACACTGCGGAGGGATGTGTCGCGGGCCGGGGGGTCCGGGGGGTTGGTGTTTACCCCCCGGATAAAATCCTCGTGCCCTCCCGGGGGCTGGGGACGGGGGCGGAACGAGTCCCGGGCCGGAGCAGGGCCTCGGCCAGGGTGAGCACCGTTTCCTCCAGCGAACCGAGCCGGGCGGTCACGTCGCCCTGCGCCGTCTCGACGATCTTGGCGATCATGTCCTCGACATCCGCCGTCCCGCCCAGATCGTTCATCCGGGCCCGCACCTCGTCCAGCTTGCCGTTGGCCGCCTCGAAGCGGGCGTCGACCGAGCCGAACCGGTCACCCAGTCCGTCCAGGCGCCCGCCCATTCCCTCCAGCCGCCCGTCCAGGCCGTCCAGCCTGCCGCCGAGTGTGCCGCTGAGCGTGTCGCTGAGCGTGCCGATCTTGCCGTCCACCACGCCGTGCAGTTCGGTGAACATGGCGTCGACGGTGCCCAGGGTGGCCGTGACCGCGGCCATCGAATCCTCGATCGAGGTGAGCCTGCCTCCGTTCACGGCGGTGGCTTCCTCGATCGCGGCGATCCTGGTGTCGGATCCGGTCAGCGTCTCGCCGATGGCCGCGACGTGGCTGGTCGCCGCGCCGAGGGTGTTGTCGATGGCGCTGACCCGGTCGTACTGATCGTCGAGCCGCTCGTCCAGCCGTTCCAGCCGGTTGTCCAGAGCGCCGATCCGGTTGTCCGCGGAGCCGACCCGGGCGTCGGTGGCGGAAAGTTTCTTGTCGAGGCTCTCGAAGCTGACGGCGAAGCCGGCCAGCTTGTCATCGGTGTCGCCCAGCCGCTCGTCGAGCCGCTCGATCCGGCCGTGCACCACCTGGATCTGGCCGCCGAGCAGGTCAACCTGACCGGAGGTCTGCTCGACCTTGGCGCTGAGGTCGGTCAGGCCCTGATCGTTGCGGCCCTTGACCGCGGAGATCTCCTTGTCAAGCTGGGCGGTGCGCTGGGTGAGCTCGGCCAGCGCCTTGTCCAGGCGGCCGAACCGGCCCGCCGCCGCTTCCATCGCTTGCTGCAGCTTCCCGATGCCGGCCTGCAGCCGGGACATCTGCTCCTCCTGGGCGCTGAGCGCGTCCATCGCCTGGCCGATGGTCTCGCAGACCGCGGTCAGGCGCGGCAGGGCCTGGTCCACGTTGCCGGAGACGGTGCCGATGTCGGCCCGCAGCGAGTGCAGCTCGGCGACCGGCTGTACCTGCGCGCGAAGCAGCTCGATGTGCTCGGCGAGCGTTTCCGCCCAGGCCGGCGGCCGCTGTGCGGTGTCGTCGAGATGGCCTGCCAAGCCGTCCATATGGCCGACCAGGCCGTCCAGCTGGCTGGTCAGGCCGGGGATCTCGTGCTCGCGCACCTCCTTCACGAGCCATTCGAGCCCTTCCATCCGCTGCCGGATGTCCTCCAGGGCGCTCGCATTCGACCACTGGTCAGTGACATGGTCCTGCACCGTCCGGGCGAGCAGCTCCCGCATCCGGTCGGGAACGGCTCCCGGCGGGTTCCCGCGCAGCAGGATGTGGTTACCCGGCTGATCCATGGTGCTCCTTCACAAGGGGTTGCCCACAAGGGGCTGAGGACCCGACAACTGTAGTAGCTAGATGTAGTCACTTGCACACGGAGAGCGAAAGAGGCCGATTGCACGCGCGTCTTGCGCTTCCTGCGCTTCCTGCGCTTCCTGCGCTTCGCCCGTGTTGACGAGTTGCCTCACCCCGGATACTGTTCCTGATTAGCACTCGGTACGATAGAGTGCTAACGCGACAAGGCAGTCTGGCACCCGCGACGACAGGCCGCCACGGTCGCCCTCTGAAAGCAACTCACCATTAACCTTTCCGGAGGGGGAGGTCAGATCGTGACGACCGCCACCAAGGTAGTAATCAAGCCGCTCGAAGACCGGATCGTGGTCCGCCCGCTTGAGGCAGAGCAGACCACCGCGTCTGGCCTGGTGATCCCGGACACTGCGAAGGAGAAGCCCCAGGAGGGCGAAGTCCTCGCGGTCGGCCCGGGTCGCTTCGACGACGCTGGCAGCAAGCGCGTGCCAGTCGACGTCAAGGTCGGCGATGTGGTGCTGTACAGCAAGTACGGCGGCACCGAGGTCAAGTACGCAGGCGAGGAGTACCTCGTGCTCTCCGCCCGTGACGTGCTGGCTGTCATCGAGAAGTAGTGCCTTGGCCGTACCGCGGGCTCCTGGCTGCGCCGGGAGCCCGCGGCGAGCCAGGTTTCGTGGACTCGATCCAACCGTAGGTTGAGGTAGTAAATGGCCAAGATCCTGGAGTTCGACGAGGATGCCCGCCGCGCCCTTGAGCGCGGCGTAGACAAGCTCGCGGACACTGTGAAGGTGACGCTGGGGCCGCGCGGCCGCAACGTCGTTATCGACAAGAAATGGGGTGCCCCCACCATCACCAACGACGGCGTGACCGTCGCCAAGGAGGTGGAGCTGGAGAACCCGTACGAGAACCTTGGCGCGCAGCTCGCCAAGGAGGTCGCCACCAAGACTAACGATGTTGCCGGTGACGGCACCACGACGGCGACCGTGCTCGCCCAGGCGATGGTGCACCTCGGCCTTCGTTCGGTCGCGGCCGGCGCCAACCCGATGGACCTCAAGCGCGGCATCGACGCGGCCGCGGCCGAGGTTTCCGACCGGCTGCTCAAATCAGCTCGTGAGATCGAGGAGCAGAACGAGATCGCGCATGTCGCGACGATCTCCGCGCAGGACGCCAAGGTCGGCGAGCTGATCGCCGAGGCGTTCAGCAAGGTGGGCAAGGACGGTGTCATCACCGTCGAGGAGTCCCCGACCATGGGCCTCGAGCTCGAGTTCACCGAGGGGATGCAGTTCGACAAGGGTTACATCTCGCCCTACTTCATCACCGATCAGGACCGCCTCGAGGCTGTCCTGGAGGATGCCTACATCCTGGTCCACCAGGCCAAGATCTCCTCGATGCAGGACTTCCTGCCGCTGCTGGAGAAGGTCGCCCAGGCCAAGAGGCCGCTGCTGGTGATCGCCGAGGACGTGGACGGCGAAGCGCTTCCCACGCTGGTGGTCAACAAGGTTCGCGGGCTGCTCAACGCCGTGGCCGTGAAGGCGCCAGGCTTCGGTGACCGTCGCAAGTCCATGCTGGCCGACATCGCCACGTTGACCGGCGGCACCGTGGTCAGCGAGGAGCTCGGCATCAAGCTGGAGTCGGTCGGAATCGAGGAGCTGGGCCGCGCCCGCCGGATCGTGGTCACCAAGGACACCACCACCATCGTGGACGGTGCCGGCGACAAGAACGCGATCGAGGACCGGATCCGCCAGATCAGGACCGAGATCGAGAGCACCGACTCCGACTGGGACCGGGAGAAGCTCCAGGAGCGGCTGGCCAAGCTGTCCGGCGGCGTGTGCGTGCTGCGCGCCGGCGCGGCCACCGAGGTCGAGCTCAAGGAGAAGAAGCACCGCCTGGAGGACGCCGTATCGGCCACCCGCGCCGCGATCGAGGAGGGAATCATCTCGGGCGGCGGCACCGCGCTGGTGCACCTGGCCGCCGAACTCGACGACCTTGGTCGCACGGGTGACGCGGCAATCGGTGTGCGCGTGGTGAAGCAGGCGCTGTCCGAGCCGTGCAAGTGGATCGCGCTGAACGCGGGCCAGGAGGGTTCGGTGGTCACCGCCAAGGTCGCCACGCTCCCCGCCGGTCACGGCTACAACGCGGCCACCGGCGAGTACGGTGACCTCATCGCGCAGGGCGTCATCGACCCGGTGAAGGTGACCAGGTCCGCGGTGCAGAACGCCGCCTCGATCGCCGGCATGCTGCTGACGACCGAGACGCTGGTTGTCGAGAAGCCCGAGGAGAAGGAGCCCGCCGCGGCCGCCGGCCACGGGCACACGCACTAAACAGGACTCATTACTGACCGTAACGCGGGGGTCACAACAATGTGGCCCCCGCGTTAGCGTCCGACGGCCCCAGTCGGGCATCAACTATGTGTGACGGACGGGGAACTGGGGCATTGCGATCTGCTGCGGCAGGCCGCACAGGGACGGCGGGACGCGATCGAGGAATTGCTCCGGCGGTTGCGCCCGATGATCGTCAGGTATTGCCGGGCGCGGCTGGCTCGCCTGGGCTGCCACCATCAGAGCGAGGACGACGTCGCGCAGGAGGTCTGCCTCGCGCTGCTGTCGGCGCTGCCCGGTTACATCGACACCGGGCGGCCGTTCGACAGCTTCGTGTTCGGCATCGCCGCGCACAAAGTCGCTGACGCGGCCCGCGGCGCGGCCCGCGTGTCAACCCCGATCCCGGTGCCCGACGTGCCGGATCGGCCCGACGGTCGTCCCGGCCCGGAAGAGGCCGTGCTCCGCGGTATGGACGCCCGGCGGGCCGCGGCCCTGCTTGCCCGGCTGCCGGCCGGCCAGCGTCGGCTGCTGCTGCTCCGGGTGGTGACCGGCCTGTCGGCCGAGGAGACCGGTTACATACTCGACATGACCCCGGGCGCCGTCCGGGTGGCCCAGCATCGCGCCCTGTCCCGGCTCCGCGCCCTGGCCGCCGCGGACACCGGCCTGGCCGCATGACCCGGTTAGTCCTACGAATCAACCGCAAGGCGTCTCGTGAATCGACTGGCAGCCCGCCGACGGCCGGCCCGGTGCCATCCCGCTGACTACGATTTCCTGAGCCGAAAATTTTTTCGACTCAGGAAACTGGCCTCAAAGAACCGGCACGTCTCCGGCTGGCCCCGCACCGGATCTACGGGGCGGACCGGGGTGCGGCGACGGAGCGTCACTCACTGATCCGGCCTGCGTAACCAGCCAGAACCTCACTAGGATGTGTGCATGTCGCTGCCGCACGATCTCCCGACCGACGCCAAGTTCGCGCCCGTGGGCCTGACCTTCGACGATGTTCTGCTGTTGCCCGACCACTCGAACGTAGTGCCCAGCGAGGCGGATACCACGACCCGGGTCACCCGTCGCCTTCTGCTGAGGATCCCGCTGGTTTCCGCGGGTATGGACACGGTCACCGAGGCCAGGATGGCGATCGCCATGGCCCGCCAGGGCGGCGTCGGCGTGCTGCACCGCAATATGTCCGTGGAAGAACAGGCCCAGCAGGTCGACATGGTCAAACGCTCTGAGGCGGGGATGATCACCAACCCGGTGACCTGCGGCCCGGACGCGACCATCGCCGAGGTGGACGAGTTGTGCGCCAAGTACCGGATCTCCGGCGTTCCGGTGACCGGCGAGGACGGGACGCTCCGCGGCATCGTCACCAACCGCGACATCCGCTTCGAGACCGACCACAGCCGCCACGTGGCCGAGATCATGACCTGCATGCCGCTGGTCACCGCCCCGGTGGGCGTCTCGGCCGACGAGGCGCTCAGGCTGTTGCGGCAGCACAAGGTGGAGAAGCTCCCGCTGGTCGACCAGCAGAACCGCCTCAAGGGCCTGATCACGGTCAAGGATTTCACCAAGACCGAGAAGTTCCCGAACGCTACGAAGGACTCCGGCGGCCGTCTGGTCGTCGGCGCCGCCGTCGGTGTCGGCGAGGACGCCAAGCTCCGCGCGCAGGCACTGGCCGAGGCGGGCGTGGACTTCCTCGTGGTCGACACGGCGCACGGGCACTCCCAGGGAGTGCTGGACATGGTCGCCCAGATCAAGGCGAACACCGACGTGGAGGTCATCGGCGGGAACGTGGCCACGAGAACAGGTGCCCAGGCGCTCATCGAGGCGGGCGCGGACGGCGTCAAGGTCGGCGTCGGTCCCGGCTCGATCTGCACCACCCGGGTGGTGGCCGGCGTCGGCGTTCCTCAGGTGACCGCCATCTACGAGGCCGCCCAAGCCGCGAAAGCCAAGAACATCCCGGTCATCGGCGACGGCGGCCTCCAGTACTCCGGCGACATCGCCAAGGCGATAGCGGCCGGCGCGGACACCGTGATGCTCGGCAGCCTGCTGGCGGGGTGCGAGGAGAGCCCGGGCGAGATGGTGTTCATCAACGGCAAGCAGTACAAGCTGTACCGGGGGATGGGCTCGCTCGCAGCATTCCGAAATCGCGAGCGCGGCAAGTCGTACTCCAAGGACCGTTACTTCCAGGACGACGTGCTCCGCGAGGACAAGCTGGTGCCCGAGGGCATCGAGGGCCAGGTCCCGTACCGCGGTCCGCTTGCCGCGGTCGCCGCCCAGCTGGTCGGCGGCCTGCGCGCCGGCATGGGTTACTGCGGAGCCCGCACGATCCGTGACCTGCAAAACGCCAGGTTCGTCCAGATCACCTCGGCCGGCCTGACCGAAAGCCACCCGCACGACGTCCAGATGACCGTCGAGGCGCCCAACTACAGCGGCCGGGGCACGGCCAAGTGAGCGAGCCAGAATGACCGACGTGGAGATCGGCCGCGGCAAGCAGGGGCGGAAGGCTTACTCGCTGGACGAGATCGGCATCGTTCCGGCCCGGCGCACCCGTGATCCGGAAGAAGTGAGCATCGCCTGGCAGATCGACGCCTACCGGTTCGAGCTGCCGCTGGTCGCCTGCCCGATGGACAGCGTGGTCTCGCCGCGGACCGCCATCGCTATCGGCCAGCTCGGCGGCCTCGCCGTCCTCGATCTGGAAGGCTTGTGGACCAGGTACGAGGACCCCGAGCCCTTGCTGGCCGAGATCACCGAGCTGGATGAGGAACGAGCCACCCGGCGCCTTCAGGAGATCTACTCCGAGCCGATCAAGGAAGACCTCATCGGCCGCCGCATCGAGGAGATCGCGAGCGCCAGGGTCACCACCGCCGCGCGCCTGTCACCGCAGAAGACCGCCAGGTATGCCAAGGCGGTTGTCGATGCGGGCGCGGACATCTTCGTGATCCGCGGCACCACGGTGTCCGCCGAGCACGTGTCCGGCCGGGCCGAGCCGCTGAACCTGAAGCAGTTCATTTACGAACTTGACCTGCCGGTGGTGGTCGGCGGCTGCGCGACCTACACCGCGGCGCTGCACCTGATGCGGACCGGCGCGGCGGGAGTGCTGGTCGGCTTCGGCGGCGGCTCCGGTCACACCACGGCGAAGGTACTCGGCGTCGCCGTGCCGATGGCCACCGCGATCGCCGACGTAGCGGCGGCCCGCCGTGACTACCTCGACGAGTCCGGCGGCCGCTATGTGCACGTGATCGCGGACGGATCGATGACCAGCAGCGGCGATATCGCCAAGGCGCTGGCCATCGGCGCCGACGCGGTCATGGTCGGCTCTCCGCTGGCTCGCGCCGAGCAGGCGCCGGGCCGCGGCTACCACTGGGGCAGCGAGGCCAACCACACCGAACTGCCGCGCGGCGCGCGCGTCCAGGTGGGCACGATCGGCACGCTGGAGCAGATCGTGCATGGCCCGTCGACCGTGCCAGACGGATCGATGAACCTGATGGGGGCGTTGCGCCGCACCATGGCCACCGCGGGCTACTCGGACCTGAAGGAGTTCCAGCGGGTGGCGGTGGTCGTTTCCGACGCGACCCGCACCCGCCGCTAGACTCTCGTCCCATGCCCCGTGTCCTATCCGGTATCCAGCCCACCGCCGACTCTTTCCATCTCGGCAACTACCTGGGCGCGGTCCGGCAGTGGGTGGCGCTCCAAGAGACGTACGACGCGTTCTACTGCGTCGTCGACCTGCACGCGATCACCGTGCCGCAGGACCCCAGGCTGCTGACCGAGCGGACCAGGATCGCGGCCGCCCAGCTGCTCGCCGCGGGCCTCGACCCGGACAAGTGCACGCTGTTCGTGCAGAGCCACGTACCTGAGCACACCGAGCTGGCCTGGGTGCTCGGCTGCATGACCGGGTTCGGCGAGGCGAGCCGGATGACCCAGTTCAAGGACAAGAGCGGCAAGGTCGGCACCGAAACCTCCGTCGGCCTGTTCACCTACCCGGTCCTGCAGGCCGCCGACATCCTGCTGTACCTGGCCGATCAGGTACCGGTCGGCGAGGACCAGCGTCAGCACCTCGAGCTGAGCCGCACGCTCGCCCAGCGGTTCAACCACCGGTTCGGCGAGACGTTCGTCGTCCCGCAGCCGTACATCCTCAAAGAGGTCGCGAAGATCTACGACCTACAGGATCCGAGCGCCAAGATGAGCAAGTCCTCGTCGTCGCCGCAGGGCATCATCGACGTGCTGGACACCCCGGATGTCATCCGCCGCAAGATCTCCCGCGCGGTCACCGACACCGGCTCGGAGGTGCGCGCCGACGAGGCGGAAAAGCCCGGCGTGACCAACCTGCTGCGCATCTACTCGGCGCTGTCGGGCGATCCGGTCGAAGCGATCGAGGCCAGGTACGCGGGCGCCGGATACGGCGCGTTCAAAAAGGATCTGGCCGAGCAGCTCGTCGCGACGTTCGCACCGATCCGCGAGCGCACCAACGCGATCCTCGCCGACCCGCCTGCGCTGGACCGGATCCTGGCCCGCGGCGCGGGCCGCGCCGGCAAGGTCGCCGCCGAGACAATGACCGCCGTGCGCAACCGTATCGGCCTGCTCCCCGCAACCCCCTCATTATCCAGAACGGCTGTGGCTGATCCCCCATAACCGCCGGGTCAGCGGTCGTCGGCGGTCGACCGGCGGCGGGTGTAGGCGAACGCGATGCCGGCGGCGAGCAGTGCGGCGATGACGCCGATCGCGGCGACGACGGGCGGGCTGGTCAGGCCGGAGCTCTCGGCGGGCGACGGCTTGTGAGCCGGGACCGCCGCGGCCGGAGGCCCAGGCCGATTCAACGCCGCGGCGGACTGGGGAGCGGCCAGGACGCCGGCCGGCTTGACCTTCCCGTCCATGGCGAACCCCCAGTCGAGCAGCTTTTCCGCGGCGGTTATCTCGGTCAGCGCCGGGCAGTGCAGCAGGGAGACGATCAGCGTCACCCCGCCCCGGCGAGCCATGCCCACGTACGTCGCGCCCGCCGCGCTGGTCCAGCCGATCTTGCCGCCGATGCCGCCCCGGTAGTCGGTGAGCAGGGAGTTCTGGTTCCACAGGCCGACGGACTTGTGCGGCTTGATCGGGAACAGTCCGCCCCGCACCGTGTCGTACTTCATGAACGCGGGCATCTTCAGCGCCTGCCGGGCGATCAGCGCCAGGTCGTACGCGGACGTGTGCTGACCCGGTGAGTCGAGGCCGTTCGGGTCCATTGCCACCGTGTCGTCAGCCCGCAGATGGCGGGCCGTGCCGTTGATGATCGACATCCCGCGGGCGTACGATCCGGTCGCCTCGGCCAGGGCGACCGCGGCATCGTTGGCGGAGATCGTCAGCAGCGCGGTGAACAGGTCCGAGACCTGGTATGACTGTCCGGCGACCAGCCCGATGTCATTCGGCTCCTGCGAGGCGGCCAGCTTCGACGCCACCACCTTGGCCGACGGGTTCAGCACCGGGATCAGCGCGACGGCGGTCAGCACCTTGAGCGTTGACGCCGGCCGGTACTGGCCGTGCGGGTCCTTGGCCGCCAGTATCTGCCCCGTGTCCGCGTCGGCGATCACCCACGACGACGCTCGCACGGAAGGCAGTTTCGGCGCACCGCTCGCCGGATAGCTGACGCTCACCCCCGCTCCGCTGGCGAGTGGAATCATCAGCGTCGCACCTGCCGCGGTGATCAACCGCCGCAACCCCGTGACAATCCTCAGCGGGCACCTCCGAAGTACCCTTAGCGCATGAAACGAACGTCGGAGTCAGGTCTGCCCATCGACGCCGTCTACGACCAAAGCCAGCTTACGGACTTCTCCGCGGAAGAAAAGCTCGGCTGTCCCGGCGGTTTTCCGTTTACCCGCGGCGTGTACCCGCGCATGTACGTCGACCGGCCGTGGACCATGCGGCAGTATGCCGGCTTCGCCACCGCCGCCGAGTCGAACCGGCGCTACCACGAGCTGATCGCGAATGGTACGACCGGGCTGTCGGTGGCGTTCGACCTGCCCACTCAGATGGGTTATGACTCCGACGCGCGGGCGGCACACGGCGAGGTCGGCAAGGTCGGTGTCGCGATCGATTCCGTCTACGACATGCGCACGTTGTTCGGCGGCATCGCGCTCAGCACGGTGTCCACCTCGATGACCATCAACGCGCCTGCCGCGATGCTGCTGCTGATGTACCAGACCGTGGGCGAGGAACAGGGCGCCGACCCGACGCGGCTCAATGGCACGATCCAGAATGACGTGCTGAAGGAGTACATCGCCCGTGGTACCTACATTTACCCGCCCCGCCCCTCGCTGCGCCTTGTTGCCGACACATTCAAATATTGCCGGGATAATCTACCGAAATGGAATACGATATCGATATCGGGTTATCATATGGCCGAGGCCGGCGCGACACCGGTCCAGGAGATAGCGTTCACGCTGGCCAACGCCAGGGAATACGTCCGGGCCGCCTTGGCGGCGGGGCTCGCCATCGACGAGTTCGCGCCAAGGTTGTCGTTCTTTTTCGTCGCGCGCACCACACTTCTCGAGGAGATCGCGAAGTTCCGCGCCGCCCGCCGGATCTGGGCGCGGATCATGGCGGACGAGTTCGGCGCGCGGGACCCGCGTTCACAGATGTTGCGGTTCCACACCCAGACCGCCGGCGTGCAGCTGACCGCGCAGCAGCCCGAGGTCAACCTGATCCGGGTCAGCATCCAGGCGCTCGCGGCCGTGCTCGGCGGTACACAGAGCCTGCACACGAACTCCTTCGATGAGGCGCTCGCCTTGCCGAGTGCGAGAGCGGCGCGCCTGGCCATCAGGACCCAGCAGGTGATCGCGAACGAGACCGATGTCACGACGACCGTCGATCCGTTCGCCGGCTCGTATGCGATCGAGTCGATGACCGATGACATCGAGGCGTCCGCGACGCAGCTAATGGCAAAGGTCGAAGACCTCGGCGGCGCCGTGGCGGCCATCGAGCGCGGCTTCCAGAAAGAGGAGATTGAGGCCGCCGCCTACCAGGTCACGAGGCAGATAGATGAGGGTGAGCGGGTGATCGTCGGCGTCAACAAGTACGTCTCACCGGACGGCGAACGGTACGAGCCGCTCAAGGTCGATCCCGCCATCGAGGAGGAACAGGCACGTAGGCTGGCGAAACTCCGTGCGGAACGAGACAACGCGACGGTCCGCAAAGCACTGTCCGTTCTGAAAAAGGCTTCTGAAGATAACGAAGAGAACGTGCTGTACCCCATCAGGGACGCATTGCGGGCCGGCGCCACCCTGGGCGAGACCTGCGACACGCTGCGCGACGTATGGGGCGTATACCAACCCAGCTAGGAGCTGCTGCATGGCCATCGACTGGAACCCCTCCCACGGGCCCACGCTCGGCGTCGAATGGGAGGTGCAGTTGATCGACGGCCAGACCATGCAACTACGCCAGGAAGCCGGCAAGGTACTTGGTGACCTGCCCATTATCGGGAACACCGGGGAGCATCCCCGGTTGCGGCACGAGCTTATGCAGTCCACCGTCGAGATCGTTACGGGCGTGTGCAGCACGGTCTCAGAGGCGAAAGACGACCTCGGCGAAATGATCACCGAACTCCAGCGCGCCGCAGCGCCGCACGGTATTGTGCTCGCATGCGCCGGCACTCACCCGGTGAGTGACTGGCGCGACGCTACAATGGCGCCGATCCAGCGCTATGCAGAGCTTGTCGAGCAAATGCAGTGGCTTGTCCGCCGGATTCAGACCTTCGGCGTGCATGTTCATGTGGGAATCCATGATGGCGCGAAGGCGATACCCATCGTCAATGCGCTAGCCGCGTATTTGCCGCATTTTCTCGCGCTGACCGCGTCGAGTCCGTTCTGGTGCGGTTATGACACGGGCCTGGCCTCGAGCAGGTCCGTGACGTTCGGCACGCTGCCGACGTCGGGTCCGCCGCCCCGGCTGGCCGACTGGAAGCAGTTCGAGGAGTACATGGACACCCTGCTTCGCGCGGGGACGATCCGGACCATCAAGGAGGTCTGGTGGGACATCCGGCCGCATCCGGATTTCGGCACGGTGGAGATCCGCATGTTTGACGGCACGCCGACGCTGCGCGAGGTTGGCATGGCCGCCGCGCTGTCCCAGTCGCTTGTCCAGCTCTTCGACTACCAGCTCGATCGCGGCTATACGTTGCCGTCTCCGCCGTCATGGCTGGTCAAGGACAACAAGTGGCGTGCCACTCGGTATGGCCTTGACGCCATGGTGATCACCGATGAGAAGGGCTCCACCGCGCCGTTGCGCGATGAGATCTACGAACTGTTGCGCGCCCTCGAGCCAGTGGCGGATAGGCTGGGCTGCGCTGATGAACTCGCGGTGGCCGACGAGGTGCTCGAGCACGGCGCGTCCTACGAGCGACAGCATGCGGTATACCGGCGGACGGGGGAACTGGCCGCGGTGGCCGAATCGCTGGTGGCCGAGTTCGCCGCGGATAGTTTCGGTCCAGCCATGCAGCACGGGGGTGACCATGGAAGACAGTGATCTAGAAAACAAGGATCTTCTCGCGGATCTGGACGCGTTCCTATTTTCCCACGAAGCCGAGCTCGTCGAGTTCCGCCGGGACCTGCACGCGAACCCGGAGACCGGGTACGCCGAGCATCGCACCACACGGCGGGTAGCGCTGCGGCTGGCCGCGGCTGGACTCCGGCCGGTCATCCTGCCCAAGGGAACCGGCCTGCTGGTGGATATAGGAACAGATTATTCCGAACGGTCGGTGGTGGCACTGCGCGCGGACCTCGACGCGCTCCCCATGGCTGACGAGAAGAATGTGCCTTATGCGTCCACTGTGCCCGGTGTCTGCCATGCCTGCGGACATGATGTGCATACCACTGTGCTGCTCGGCACGGGGCTGTTCCTGGCCCAGCAGGCGGCGGCCGGCCTGCTGCCCGGACGGATACGTCTGATCTTCCAGCCGGCCGAGGAAATCGGCACCGGTGCGCTGGACGTGCTGGCGGCGGGCGGCATCGCGTCGGTCGGGCGGATGTTCGCGCTGCACTGCGATCCGCGACTGGACACGGGACTGGTTGGCGTGAGGTCCGGGCCGATCACGGCGGCGTGCGACAAGATAGAGGTCCGGGTGACCGGGCCGGGCGGGCACACCGCGCGGCCCCACCTGACGGCGGACCTGGTGTACGCACTGGGCAAGATCGTCACTGAGCTGCCGGCCGCGCTGTCCCGCCGGGTCGATCCGCGGTCGTCGCTGAGCCTGGTCTGGGGGCACATCAGCGCCGGGAACGCGCCCAACGCCATTCCGGACATGGGGGTGGTGAGCGGGACCGTGCGATGCCTGGACGACGAGGCGTGGCATTCGGCGCCGGACCTGCTGAAGGCGCTGATCGACTCGGTCGCCCTGGCCTACGGGGTTTCCGCGGAACTGGTCTACGACCGGAACGTGCCGCCCACCGTGAACGACAGCGACAGCGCGGCGATGCTCAGCACGGCGGCCGAGGCGGTGCTGGGGCACGGTGGCGTGGTGCATACCCCGCAGAGCCTCGGCGGCGAAGACTTCGCCTGGTATCTGGAGTCCGTTCCGGGAGCGCTGGCCCGCCTGGGCACCCGGGTGCCAGGCTCGGCGCAGTCATTCGACCTGCACCAGCCCACCTTCGACATCGATGAACGGGCGATCGGCGTGGGCGTCCGGGTCATGGCGGCCACCGCGCTTACCGCCCTCTGGGACGACAGCGCGCTTCAAGTCCCGCGCCCCAACCCCAGCCAGCCCACCTATCCGTCCCCCACACCACGCGTCTAACGCCCCCAGGCCCGCCTATCGTCCCCCCCGGCCGCCCGTCTAACGCCCCAGGTCCGCCTATCGTCCCCACAACGCGCGTCTAACGCCCCCAGGCCCGCCTATCGTCCCCCGCCGCCCATCCAGCGCCCCCGCTCGCCCTGGTCCGAATCCCGACATTTCCGGATTTGGGACGGTCGGCGTCGGGTCACCCGATGCTCGTGGACCGAGGCCGCGCTACTCGCCGCCGCCAATGTCAGCGGCCCGATTCGGATGCTGTTCGGATGGATGTGGCAGCCACCCGGTTATAACCGGGCGGCTGCCACATCCATCCGGTCGCGCCCTGATGCATGCGGGATAAGAGTGGCGAGATGTGTCCCTGGACTCCCTGCGCAGGACCTGCCGGGCTGGTACGAGCCCACAACGCTTGTGAAGCGCTACCGAACGGGATACCGGTTAAGACGGAATATCCATGCTGTACGGAAATTAATGTACGAATTCGACGGTCAGACTTCCGTGTTGCACGAAATTTCCGCGTTGTTGGAGGTGGAGGGCGCGCTGCATGGATGTGAAGGGCAAGGGCCTGGGCTGGCCTTCGTCCGAGCCAATGGCATCAGTGGGACGCTCTGGCAGGCTCGATGGGCTCCCGACCCGGCTGCGAGCAAGCATGAGGCTGGCGGCGCGGGCAGTAACCTCTGCGGATCTTTGCATAACGCGACTTTTGTCATGACACTAGGCAGGTGGCAGCGAACCCGAGAGCCAGCGGTCAGGCGTCTCCGGAGCGATCGACCGGGTCCCAGACCTTCCGGTCGGTCGCTGCCGTCATCGCCTGGTGGTTGTGGGCCTTGTTCGCGCTGGGAAATCTCATCGACCTTGCCGTGCAGGGCCGCGATCACCTGGCCCTGGTCGCCGCCGCGATTCTGCTGACGGTCACCGGTGTCGCCTACGTCACGGCGCTCCGGCCTAGGGTCATCGCCTCCGAAGAGGGAATAGCGATCGTCAACCCGCTGCGCGATCACCGAGTGCCCTGGGTCCTGGTGGAGCAGGTGGATCTGGCCAGCCTGCTGCGCGTCCGTTGCCGCAGGCCCGATGCGGGTGAGAGCGGACGTGACAAGGTGATCAGCGCCTGGGCGGTGCCCTATTCGCGTCGCCGCCAGATGACCAGCGAGCTGCGGGCTCGTCGTCGGCTGGGCCGGGCGGCCCGCGACGCCGGCAACCGGCCGTTCGGGGTGCCGGATCCCATTTACCGCGCCAGGCCGAGCGCCGCGCCCGACACTTCGCCCGAATCCGATGCGATACGGATAGCCCGGCTGCTCAACGAACGGGCCGCCGGCATCGGCCCGGCGACGCCACCCGCCGAAGCGAAGCAGCCGACCGACCTCCGCGTCGTCAGCACCTGGAGCTGGCCAGCCATAGCCGCCCTAGCCGCCCCCGCCCTGATGCTGCTGATCGTCGCCCTAGTCTAGCCAAGCCAAGCCAAGGCCAAATCGTGATCCTCGCCTAGCCAAAGCCAACAACCTACGTCTAGCCAAAAGCCAAATAACCTACATCGGCTCCCGCGGCGAGCGAAGCGAGCTTCGCGGGTCGCCCGGCCGGGAGGGCCTCAAAGGCCCTCCCGGCCGGGCGATACCAACGGCGAGAAGCGTCGCAGGCCGGGGGGTCTGGGGGGTTGGTGTGTACCCCCCAGAAATAAACTGCAGGGCCGACTTCGGAGGTCCGCCACGTAGTCCGCGGGCGCACCGGCCTTCTCGGCCGCGTCGGCAAGGATGCCGATGTGGCGCGCCGAGGGCAGGCCGCCCTCGTAGGAGTTCAGGACATAGAGCCAGGCGAGCACGTCGCCGTCCAGGGTTTCCACCCGTACCTTGATCTTGCGGTAGTAACCGAGTGTGACTCCATCCCAGGAGTCCAGTTCCTTTTCGTCGGTCTCGAACATGTCGTACAACACGACGAAAACGCGGGAATCCGGGGCCTCGACGACGGTGGTCAGCGCTCCGTCCCAGCCGATGTCTTCGCCCCCGAACGTCAGACGCCAGCCCTCCAGCCAGCCGCTTCCCCGTTGCGGTGAGTGTGGGCAGCGTTCCAGCATCTGGGCTGGATCCATATTGCTGCCATAGGCCGCGTACAGTGCCACGGGGGACAGCGTACGGCGTCCCGCCCCGCCTGCGTGCGCGCACCGCAACCACCACAGGAAAGAATACTGATCGTGACCTTGCCGAGGCAGAAAATCGTCATCCTGGGCGGCGGACCAGGAGGTTATGAGGCCGCGCTGGTCGCAGCCCAGCTCGACGCCGACGTAACCGTGGTGGACGAAGATGGCCCGGGCGGCGCCTGCGTCCTGACCGACTGCGTGCCGTCCAAGACGCTGATCGAGACGTCAAGCACGATGACAGTCTTCAAGGGCGCCGCAACCCTGGGCATCCGGACAGAGCACCTTGCTACCCCGCCGGTCGATGCGAAGGGCTTGTACCAGCGGATCAAATCTCTCGCCGCCGCCCAGTCAAGCGACATCGGCGCGAGGCTCAAGGCCGAAGGGGTCACGGTCATCAGGGGCCGGGGCAGCCTGAAGAGCGCGGTCGCCGTCCAGACACCGGACGGCGACCTGGAAGCCGACGCGATCTTGATCGCGACCGGCGCGCACCCCCGGATCCTTCCCGGCGCCGAGCCCGACGGCGAGCGGATCCTCACCTGGCGCCAGCTCTACGACCTCGACGAGCTGCCGGAGAGCCTGATCGTGATCGGCTCCGGCGTCACCGGCGCCGAGTTCGCCAGCGCCTATCAGGCGCTGGGCAGCAACGTGACCCTTGTCTCGTCCCGGCAGCGCGTGCTGCCGGGCGAGGACGCGGACGCCGCCGCGTTGATCGAAGATGTCTGGCGGCGTCGTGGCATGACCGTGCTCAGCCAGTCCCGTGGCCAGGCGGTACGCCGGGATTCCGGCGGCGTGACCGTCACGCTCACCGACGGCAAGGAGATAACCGGGTCGCATTGCCTGATGACCGTCGGCATGGTCCCGAATACCGAAGGCATCGGCCTCGACCGCGCCGGCGTCAAGCGCGACTCCCGCGGTTTCATCGAGGTGGACCGGGTGTCCCGGACCAGCGCGCATGGCGTATACGCGGCCGGTGACTGCACCGGAGTGCTGATGCTGGCCAGCGTCGCGGCGATGCAGGGCAGGATCGCGATGTGGCACAGCCTGGGCGAGGCGGTCCACCCGATCCGGCTCAGTCGCGTTGCCGCGACGATCTTCACCGATCCGGAGATCGCCACTGTGGGCGTGTCCCAGCGTGCGGTCACCGAGGGAGAGGTGCAGGCCAGGGCGTTCAACCTGCCGCTGGCCACTAACCCGCGAGCCAAGATGGCCGGCATCCAGGATGGTTTCGTGAAGCTGTTCACCAGCCCAGGCACCGCGAGGGTGCTCGGTGGTGTGGTGGTCGCGCCGCGAGCCAGTGAGCTGATCCTGCCCATCTCGCTCGCGGTCGAGCAGCACCTCACCGCCGCCCAGCTGGCCCAGACGTTCACTGTCTACCCGTCCCTGTCCGGCAGCGTGACCGAGACCGCCCGGCGGCTCATGGATTTCGCGACGGAAGATAAATAGCGCAACCTTTGACCCGCCCTCTGGCTTCTCCCATGTGCGGGCACCGGATTCCTTTTTTGTCCTAGTGAGACGGGTGGCCGAGGTCGGGGTCGTCGGGTGGCTCGAGGCCGTGGCGGCGCATGCGCGACACCCGCAGTTCGGACGCGTACATCGCGACGATCCCCACGCTGGTGAGCAGGAACAGCGCGGGCACCGCGATATGCAGCCAGATCGGTCCGGGCAGGGCCACCCCGAGCACGGCGGCGATCGGCAGCGTGGCGGCCAGATGCCGCAGCGTCATCCGGCCACGCCAGCCCGCGTCGGTCAGGTCATGGCGGAGCCAGTCGTAATAACGCGGGGGCAGCCGGAATCCGAGGGCGAACAGCAGTTGCCGCCCGAGTCCGGGGTCGCCGGACCGGCGCGCCATGCTTACCCCTCGATCTGGCAGATCGGCACGCCGGATGTGACGGTCTGGCCGACGGTAACGGACAGGCCGGTGACCGTGCCGCCCTTGTGGGCGGCGAGCGGCTGTTCCATCTTCATGGCTTCAAGCACTACCACGGTGTCGCCTGCCGATACCTGCTGGCCCTCGGTTCGCGTCCAGCACCTTACGACGTTAGCCGAATTGTAAAGCGTAAGATAACCTCGCCGACGACTGCATGATGTCGTGAGCAGCGGTGATGCCGTCAATAGGAGCCGCGGACGCCGGTTTGTCGCTCGCTATACGCACTTCCTCAACCGAAGTGTGATCTCGGGTACGTAGAGTAAGCGTCATACCGGTCGCGAGGCCGTTCCTAGGACCCGTACCACGGGATCCGGACTAGGGGTAGGGAGCCGGTAGCCGGCGCTCGATGGCGAGTGCCGTCGGACGCTTGTTGTCGGCGACGTTTCGTTACGAAGCGGTAACGATAACGCATTACCCGTAGGTACGGAAGGGAGCCCGCTAGGTGAGCATGATCATCTCGGGGGAGCCTGGGATGAGACGAGCGCGAGCGGGAGGCACAGCATGAGCGTGGTGTGCATGCTGGCCTGGTGCGGGGCGGCGGTTAGCCTGTGGTCGCGATCAAGACGGGGGAATAGTTCCCGCTACTCGGGCGGCGGTGCATATCTGTGGCTCGCGGCTGCCGCTGGGCTGTGGTGTGCTGGCCTCATCGCGTCCCAGCTGGACGGCGGCGCCGTGGGACTCTCGTTCGCCGACCTGCCGCCACTGCTGGCCGTGGCCAGCGCGGCGGTCGGCATCATGCTGCTCATCGGGCCGCGCCGGGATTCCGACGCTACTGCTGACCGGGGGGACCCATCCTCCCTGGACACGCCGTCGGCCTCGGTGCTGCCCGGGCTGGCCGACGGTTACGTGATGGCCGTCGCCCTGCTGGTCATCGGCTGGGTGGCGTTGTTCGGCGGGGAATTCCACCGCTCCGGCGCCCGCCCCGGCACGTTCCTGCTGGACCTCATCCACCCGCTGGCCGACCTGGCCGTCCTCGGCGCACTGCTGCCGCTGGTCACGGCGGCCTGGCGGCGGGCAACGCTGCCGTACCTCGCGCTGCTCGCGGTCGCCGTCTCCGACTCGCTGGCGGTCGGGCAGCGCGTGTCCGGCAGCCATCCCGCGCTCGCCGCGCAGCTGATGGCGATCCTCGCCGCGCTGCTGTTCGGCCTGGCGCCGTGGAACGAGACGACGTCAAGGTTGCCGGTGCCCGCCCGCGTGCAGCTGCCAGGCATGGCCAACGCGGGCGCCGCGACCGTCGTGGCCGCGCTTTCGGTTTGCGTCGCCACCGTCGCGGTGGTGGCGAACGGGCTGGCCGGCGCCCCGTCCTCCGGGCTCGCCCTGGTAGTGGCAGGCGGCGCCGGCGTGCTGGTCCTGGCCGCCCGGATCTTCATGCTGGTCCGGGAGAACGGCCTGATGCTCTCGATCTGGCGCGAATCCAGCCGGAACCTGCGGGACCTGGCCAATCGGACCAGTGATGTCGTGCTGGTGTGCGACGTCAACGGGACCGTGCGGTACGCCAGCACCGCGGTAGCCGGGTACGGATACGCGCCGGGCGAGCTCGAGGGCAGACGGCTGACGGATTTCGTCCACCCGGAGGACCAGCGGACCGCGGCGAGGGCTGTCCGGCAGGCGCTCGGCGTGCCGGAGGAGGGGGATGGAGTCCCTCCGGAGGACAGGAGCGCCCCGCACGGCCGGTTCCCGTGCCGGGTCCGTGCCGCGGACGGGACCTGGCGGCACATAGAGGCGACCGCCATGCGGATTGACGTGCCAGGCGAACCGCGCGGGTCCGGGCAACTGCTTGTCACCGCGCGGGATGTGAGCGACCAGGTGGCACTGCGGCAGCAGGTCACCCACCTGACCTTCCACGACGGCCTGACCGGCCTGCCCAACCGGGCGTACATGGAGGAACGGGCCAGGGACGGGCTGCGGGCCGCCGCGGCGCGCGCGAACGGGCAGGGCGGACCGGACGGGCAGCGAACCGCCGGAGTGATCTTCCTGGACCTCGACCGGTTCACCGCGGTCAATGACTCGGTCGGGCACGGGGCGGGAGACCTGGTGCTGGCGCAAGCGGCCCGGCGGCTGCGCGCCGTGGTACCTGGGCACGACACCGTGGCCCGCTGGGGCAGTGACGAGTTCGCCGTGCTGGTGGAGGCGCGGCTGGCCGAGATGGGAGGGAATCGGGCGGGTACGGGAGGGAATCGGGCGGGTACGGGAGGGAGTCGGGCGGGCCAGATAGAAGGCGCGCAGGAGATCGTCGAGATCGCCAACCGGCTGGCCGGTGCCATCGCCGCCGAGCCGTTCCGGGTGGCGGGGCAGCAGATCGCGCTCACCGCCAGCGTGGGCGTGGCGCTGGTCGGTGCGGATCCCAGCGAGGATCGGTCCCCGGCCGAGCATCAGGCCGGAGTCGTGTTGCGTAACGCGGACGTGGCGATGTCTCGGGCCAAGGAGGCCGGCGGCGACCGGGTCGAGATCTACGCGGCGCACATGCATGCCGACGTGGTCCGCAGGCTTGAGCTGGTCAGCGACCTGCAGCAGGCGATCGCCAACGGTGAACTGGCGCTGCACTACCAGCCGGTGGTCGAGCTGGCGACTTCGCGGGTCACCGGCGCCGAGGCCCTGGTCCGCTGGCGGCGCGGTGAGCAGGCCGTCGCGCCACGGGAATTCCTGCGGGTGGCGGAGGAGTCCGGGCTGATCATCCCGCTCGGGGAATGGGTGCTGCGCGAGGTGTGCGCCCAGGGCGCGGCGTGGCGTCGCGCTTCCTGGGATATTGGCGTGTCGGTCAACCTGTCCGCCCGCCAGATCAGTGCGCCGTCGTTCCCGGCGAATGTGTCCGCTGTGCTGGCGGAGACCGGTTTGCCGGCCAGCGCGCTGACCGTGGAGGTCAACGAGCGCATCCTTGTCGAGCACGCCGGACAGGTGGTCGACCGGCTGGCCGAGCTGCGCGCGCTGGGTGTCCGGCTGGCCATCGACGACTTCGGCACCGGTTACGCGTCGCTGGCCTACCTGCGTCAGCTGCCGGTCGACATCATCAAGATCGACCCGTCGTTCGTGGACGGCCTCGGCCGCGACGAAACGCTCGCGTTGCTGACCCGGACGGTCGTCCAGGTCGGCCGCGATCTCGGTCTTCAGGTCGTCGCCGAGGGCATCGAGCAGCCGCATCAGCTCGCCGCGCTGCGCGAGATGGGCTGCGGTTACGGCCAGGGATTCCTGGTCGCCCGCCCGATGGCCGCTCCAGGAGTGGAGGCATTGATCAGGACGTCGTCCAGCCCTCCGCCGCCGGAGCCGGTCGCCGGCCAACCTACCGTCTCAGCATGTGAGACAACTTCCGCCATTGGTTGACGATTGCGCTCAGTCAGGCAGTATCGTGGTACGCGTGAATCAGACGTTGACTCTCGTACTTGGCCAGCGCGCAGGCAGCTGACCAAGAAGCTCACTGCGCGCGCCCCTCGACTGCCGGACGGCACGAGGGGTTTTTTGTTGCCGGTGTTCCCAACCGCCTTCGCGCCACAGACCAGATGGAAGCCAGGGAGACTATCCGATGACCGAGACAACGGGCCGTAACGGCGCCAGGCCTCCGGAACCAGCTGGGACCGCCGCGCCCGCTGGTGCGGCGGCGCCCACTCCGCGCGACCTGGCTGCCCGCGCCCACGCGCAGCCCCAGGCCCAACCCCACCCGCCGGTCCGGCCGCACACTCAGCCCCAGTCCGAGCCGGCCAAGTCGTACGTCCAGCCCCGTCCGCCGCAGGCCAGCCCCCAGGCCACCGCCGTCCCGCCATCGGCCACGGTCGGCCCGGGCAAGGCGCGGATAACCGGCGCCCAGGCGCTGGTGCACGCCCTGGAACGGGTCGGGACCGATGTGGTGTTCGGCATTCCGGGCGGCGCGATCCTGCCGGCCTACGACCCGCTGATGGACTCCACCGTGATCCGCCACATCCTGGTCCGGCACGAGCAGGGCGCGGGGCATGCCGCTACCGGATACGCCCAGGCCACCGGCAAGGTCGGGGTGTGCATGGCGACCAGCGGACCCGGCGCGACCAACCTGGTCACGCCGCTCGCCGACGCGTACATGGACTCGGTGCCGATCGTCGCGATCACCGGCCAGGTGTCGACCAACCTCATCGGCACTGACGGCTTCCAGGAAGCGGACATCTCCGGGATCACCATCCCGATCACCAAGCACAACTTCCTCGTGACCAAGGCGGAGGACATCGCGCGGACCATCGGCGAGGCGTTCCACGTGGCGTCCACCGGCCGTCCCGGACCCGTCCTGGTGGACATCGCCAAGGACGCCATGCAGGCGACAACCGAATTCGCCTGGCCGGTGCAGTTCGACCTGCCCGGCTATCACCCCGTGACCAGGCCGCACGCCCGGCAGGTGCGCGAGGCCGCCCGCCTGATGACCGAGTCGAAGCGTCCGGTGCTCTACGTCGGCGGCGGGGTGATCAAGGCCGGGGCCGCCGCTCAGCTGGCCGAGCTCGCGGAGCTGACCGGCATCCCGGTGATCACCACGCTGATGGCGCGTGGCGCGTTTCCTGACCGGCACCGGCAGCACCTGGGCATGCCGGGCATGCACGGCACGGTGGCGGCGGTCGGCGCGCTGCAGAAGTCCGATTTGATCGTCGCGCTGGGCACCAGGTTCGACGACCGGGTGACCGGCAAGCTGGACACGTTCGCCCCGGGCGCGCTGATCGTGCACGCCGACATCGACCCGGCCGAGATCTCCAAGAACCGCCGCGCCGACGTGCCGATCGTCGGCGACTGCCGTGAGGTGATCGCGGATCTGGTCACCGCGGTGCGGGCCGACCACGGGCAGGGGCGCCGCCCTGACCTGACCGCCTGGCGAGCCCAGCTCGACAAGTACCGGGACACCTACCCGCTGGGCTATGACCAGCCGGATGACGGCACGCTCGCGCCGCAGCACGTGGTGGAGCGGATCGGGAAGATCGCGGGCCCGGAGGCGGTGTACGTGGCCGGCGTCGGCCAGCACCAGATGTGGGCGGCCCAGTTCATCGACTACGAGAACCCGGGCACCTGGATCAACTCGGGCGGCCTCGGCACCATGGGCTTCGCCGTGCCGGCCGCGATGGGCGCCAAGGTCGGCCGCCCGGACACCACCGTGTGGGCGATCGACGGCGACGGCTGCTTCCAGATGACCAACCAGGAGCTGGCCACCTGCGCCCTAGAGGGCATCGGGGTCAAGGTCGCGGTCATCAACAACGGCAGCCTGGGCATGGTCAGGCAGTGGCAGACGCTGTTCTACAACGAGCGGTACTCCAACACCGACCTGCACCCAGGGGGGCCAGGGGGGTACGGGGGGGCGGGCAGCCCCCCCGTGCCGGGGGGTCACCGGGGGGTCGCCCCCCGGGGGAAACACGGCACCCGCATCCCGGACTTCGTCAAGCTCGCCGAGGCGTACGGCTGCGAGGGCATCCGCTGCGAGCAGACCGCCGACGTGGACACGGTGATCGAGCGGGCCATGGCCATCGACGACCGCCCGGTCGTCATCGACTTCATCGTGCACAGGGACGCCATGGTCTGGCCCATGGTCGCGGCCGGCACCAGCAACAACGACATCAAGTTCGCGCGCGGCATGGCGCCGGACTGGGGAGGAGCGTCCGAATGAACAGGCGGCACGCGCCGTCGCGGACG
>JAFARZ010000385.1 GCA_019245115.1 Streptosporangiaceae bacterium
CCGAGTTCGTTCACCGACACCGTGGCGGGCGGCAGTGACAACGTCGAGCTGGATGTCCCGGTGGTGAGGTCCACCGAGGCGGCCAGGGTGCCCGAACCGAGGTTGACCGTCGTGTTGAGCTTCTTGATGAACGTGGTCCCGGTCAGCGCGTAGTGCACATTGATCACGCTGTCCGCGGACGCGGGGCCTGCGGTCGCGGCCAGGCCGACTGCGGTGAGCAGGCCGGCGCTGACCGTGATCGCGGCGAGGCGAGTGGTGGGGGATCTTTGTAGCAGTCGGAACATGTGCGGCTCCCAAGCGGAGGCTACTCACGGGTAACACGGACGCTACTCGCAGGTAACATGATCACGCAAGGTTTCCGCCAAACATTGCGCCGCTGTACCATCGCGCCCATGAATCCACTGGCAGGCGTCCTGGACGACGCGTGGCAGATGTACAAGGCGCACGCCCGGCACCTGCTGATGATCGCCTTCGTCATCTACCTGGGCGCCGGGTTGCTGGCCGCGCTGTTCGCGCTGGCCGGGCGGCCCGGCGACGTGCTCGGTTTCCTCGTCTCGGTGTTCGCGGCCTTCCTGCTCCAGGCGGCGCTGACCAAGGCGGTCCAGGACGAACGGGAAGGGCGCACCGACCTCACCATCGGCGACACGGTAGCCGCCGCCACGCCGTTCATCGGGCCGGTCGCGATCGCTTCCATCCTGGCCGGGATAGCTATCACCATCGGGCTTTTCCTGCTGATCGTGCCCGGCCTGATCCTGCTGACCATCTGGGCGCTGATCATCCCGGTCATCGTCATCGAGCGTGCGGGCGCGCTGGAATCCTTCGGCCGCAGTCAGCAACTGGTCCGGGGGAGAGGCTGGCCTGTGTTCGGCACGCTGGTGCTGCTGTTCGTCATCCAGCTCGTGGTGGGCATCCTCCTTGATGTCATCTTCGCGGCATTGCCGCGCGCGTACCGCGACGGACTGAGCACCGTGATATCCGGCACCCTGGTGGCGCCATACCTGGCCCTGGTGGTGACGCTGATCTACTACCGCCTCACCGCCGGGCTCGCCTCGGGAGCAGATCCGGAAACCACCGCCCGTTCGTAGTAAAGAGCGTTAATGCCCCAGCGCGACCTGCACGATCTTGACGACGACCAGGATCATCGCGATGGCCAGGTAGGACCGGAGAGCCGTGAGGCCCAGCTTGCGGCCCCGCGAGATCACCGGTGCGGCCAGGGTGGCGAGCGGCGGCATCCGCCAGTTGTCCTTGCCCTCGTAGGTCGCGGCGGCCGCGGTGAGCGCGCGCGCGGGGGAGCGGCGGGCGCGGATCAGCAGCCAGCCGCCGGTCAGGACCGACGTGCCGGCGCACCCGACCATGATCGTCAGGATCTGCCGGCCGGAGATAGCCGGGAACAGCACCGACGAAGTCAGCACCACCGACAGCGTGATCAGCACCGCGATCACCGCCGAAGTGAAGACGTTCGTCCGGCGGCCGTTCACCCATGGCCCGAGCACGTCCCGGTCGTTGCACAGCAGCAGCAGGAACACCGTGGCGCTGGGCAGGAGCACGCCGGCCAGCACCTGCACGCCCTCGGTCAGCAGGCCGAGCGGTGAGCCGGGGATCAGGACGATCGTGGCGGCGCCGCAGATCAGGGCGGCGTAGACGGCGTAGAAGCCCTTCGCCTGCTTGAACCCTCGGTGCAGTGAGTGGTTCAGGCCGAGCACGTCGCCGATCGCGTAGGCGCTGGACAGCGACACCGCGAACGCGCCGATGACCGACGCGTCGAGCAGCGCGACCGCGAACACCACGCCGGCGACCCGGCCGGCGTGCGCGGCGATGCCATGGGCCAGGCCCGCGGCGTCGGTGAAGTTGCCGGCCCCCTTGGTGCCGGCGAACGCGGCGGCGGTGACACCGATCACCGCCGCGGCACCGAGCACGACGATCACGATGCCGATCCACAGGTCGGCCTTCTCGTACCGCATGAACCGGGGCGTGATCCTCTTGTCGATCACGTAGCTCTGCTGGAAGAACAGCTGCCAGGGCGCGACCGTGGTGCCGACGATGCCGATGACCAGCAGCATGACGGTGGCCATCTGCCCTTCACCGCCGGGCAGGCCAGGGACGGCGAAGCCGTGCGCCATCTGCGCGGCGGCCGGGTGAGAGAGCAGGAACAGCGGGATCAGCAGCAGCGACCCGGTGCAGAACGCCACCGCGATGCGCTCGAACCGGCGGAAGCTGCCGGTGAACGCGGCGGCGAGGATCACCCCGGCGGCGAGCGCGACCGCGACCACCTTCGGTACACCAAGATAGCCAGCGGCCAGCGTGATGCCGATGAACTCAGTAACAATCGTCAGCGCGTTGAGGATGAACAGGTCGATCACCGAGAACGCGCCCCAGAACTTGCCGAACCGCTCGAGGATCAGCCGGGCGTGGCCGACGCCGGTGACCGCGCCCAGCCGGAGCACCATCTCCTGGTTCACGTACAGCACCGGGACGAGCAGCAGCAGCGTCCACAGCAGGTGAGTGCCGTAGTTCTGGCCGGCCTGGCCATAGGTCTGGAACGCGCCCGCGTCGTTGTCGCCGACCATCACGATCAGGCCGGGGCCCACGATGGCCAATAGCGTCTTGAGCTTCGCGGACACGGTGGCCCGCGGAGCGTAGTCATCGACAGCGATAGTGCCGAGCGCGCCGCGGATGTCGCCTACGTGCGCGTCGTCCAGAACCGCGTGCCTGGCAGCGGCCGGGCGGGTAACGGTGGCCATGGTGAACACCCCTTTCACGTCACGTGAGTGACGGATCGGGGCACACGCCGTCATGCGGCGTTAGTTAGGAACCTCTTACCGACCGCGGTGGTCAGCGTGTGCCGGGGACAGAATGGAACGGCAGCGAATAGGGCCAACTTCGGCCCGGACTATCAGAGTCCATTTCGTGCCTCCCTTCCTGTCGCAGCGCACGGTGACGCCTACCCTTGACACTTCGAGGAAACACACGCCAGGGACCAAACCATCCCTGACCGCACCTCTCTCGTAAGAGCTTTGGCACTCCACGGCGTACTGCCGCACGGTCTGCTCCGACAGCAGACCGGGCAGCCAGCCACTTGGCCTCACCCCTTAGGCCGGGGAGAGGTGTCCTGATCCGGAGCGTCTCTCGACGGTTGGGATCAGTGGCCTATGTCCGTGAAGACGCCTCACCGAACGAGGTGTCCCGTTATCAACCTCACCCAGGATGCACGCTGAGAGCGCCCGGTGTCAATTCGGAGCCGGCCCAGCGGCGCGGCGCTAGCGCATCTAGGGCATCTAGCGCGGCGGGCCCCACAGCGGGCTGGTGATGGTCTGCGGCCCCGGGACCCATTGATGGCCGTTGTAGAACAGCGGCCGGGCGCCGGGGAAGATCAGCGTCAGCTCGTTGTAGCGCTGAGCGTGGGCGTAGCGGACCGGACCCCACAGCACCGCGAGCACCGGGTAGCGATGGAAGTGACCACCCACACAGGTCGGCCTGCAGTCGTTCTGTATCAGGGCGCCGGTGGCGCTGGCCAGCTTCGGCGTCCACGACGTCCAGGACAGCCCGGTCAGGTAGCTGTTGCCATCCGCGCAGGTCAGCACGAAGCTCTTCGGCTCTACCTGGGGTTTGCCCAGGCAGTTGAGCACCACGATGTTCTGCTTCGGCGCGGCCGGCTGTTTCGGTGTGACCGTGCTGGCCGAGGCCGAGGACGCGGCGGTGATGGTCAGTCCCAGTGCCGCCGCGGCGGCTGTCGCGAGAATGCCCGGCACAATTCGACGTGGTCTCATGTCGTCCCCCAACAATTACCGTCGGTTATCGCAGAGTTTGCTTATCCCAACCCTTGAGACGACACACCTGCGCCCGCGGTTGCGCGAAGTTCCGCCTTCTGTTACCCGGCGGGTCTACACGGCGGGGATGCCGAGGCCGTCGAGCACCTGCGCGTCCGGCAGTCCGGCGAGCAGCCGGCCGGGGAGCCGTAGCTTGGACCCGCGGATGCCGGAGCCGATCACCACCGGCTCGGCCTTGGCCACCGCCGCGTCGACCAGGACCGGCCAGCCTTCCGGCAGGCCGATCGGTGTGATCCCGCCGTACTCCATGCCCGTCGCGGTCGTCACATCGGCGACGGGAGCGAATGATGCCTTCCGTGCGCCCAGGTGCCGCCGGACCAGGCCGTTGACGTCCGCCCGCGTGGTAGCGGCGACCATGCAGGCGGCGTACGTGGTCTCCCCGCCGCGCCTGGCCGCGATGACCACGCAGTTGGCGGATTCGGCGGGCGACACGCCGTAGCGCTCGCAGAATGCGGCGGTATCGGCCAGCGCCGGATCGATCTCCGCGACCAGCACGTCATCGGCATCGGCGTTGACGCCGACGGTGGCGGGGCTGACGCCGGGGGTGGCGGGCCATTGGCGCAGCGCGGCCAGCACCGGCGCGGCCAGCAGCTCAGGATGCTCCAGCGAAGGTTCCCAGACCAGCAGCTCGCTCATCCGCCCATTATGGTGGGTCGCCGGACGCCTCCCAGCGCCATCGATGGCGCCATCCATCGCGGTGGTGTCCGGAATGTCCGGTCGCAGCGACATGAATGGCGCCATCCACCCGCGCGCGGGGCGCGGGGCGCCGTCTCAGAACATGCCGGGCGGGGTCATGGTCTCGGTGCGGCCTGAGCCCGGGTACAGCAGGGTCATCTTCGTGTACGCGCTCTGCCCCTTGTGGTGCGGCACTGGCCTGGTCCGCCAGAGCACCACGATGGCGTCCTGGTGGGACCACTTGCCCTGGGCGCAGTTCGGCACGCAGTTGTCCACGTAATCCAGTCCGGTTCCGGTGGCCTCGGTGGCGTTCCAGCTGGTCCAGCTCAGCTTGGTCAGGTACCTGCTGCTGTCACAGAAGACGATGAACTCCCGGGGCCGTACCAAAGGCCGGTTGGTGCAGTCGTAAACGGCGACCTTGGGCGCGGCTGCGCTCGGCCGGCTCACCGTGCCCGGGGCGGCGTTCGCGCTCACCGCCAGCGGCACGCTCACCGCGGCGATGGCGGCGGCAGGCAGGGCAATCGATGCAATACGGGACAGTCTCATCGTGTTCTCCAGTAAGTAGTAGTGACGCAACGCGTATCCAAAGACGCTGGACGTCCTCTCCCGGTTGTCCCCAGATTCCGCGAGGCCCCGACGGTCTTGCGGAAGCGTACCGGGAAAGAAACCGTTAGCTAATGAGGCCGGGTTCCGCTACTCTTCCGGCCGGCTATGGAGTCACGATCAGTCATGTCTTCGCTCGCTAATCAGCGGGCCGCTCGGCGCGCCGCGATGGCGCCCATCAGCTATCCCGCCGAGCTGCCAGTCAGCCAGCGGAAGGACGAAATCGCCCGGGCGATCGCCGATCACCAGGTGGTGATCATCGCGGGAGAGACCGGCTCGGGCAAAACCACCCAGATCCCCAAGATCTGCCTCGAACTCGGCCGGGGCGTTGACGGTCAGATCGGCCACACCCAGCCTCGCCGGCTGGCCGCCCGGACGGTCGCCGAACGGATCGCGGCCGAGCTGGGCAGTCCGCTGGGCGAGGCCGTCGGCTACAAGGTGCGCTTCACCGACAAATCGGCCGACGACACGCTGGTCAAGCTGATGACCGACGGGATACTGCTGACCGAGCTGGCCCGGGACCGCCGCCTGCGCCGCTACGACACGCTGATCATCGACGAAGCCCATGAGCGCAGCCTGAACATCGACTTCATCCTCGGCTGCCTCCGGCAGCTGCTGCCGGCGCGCCCCGACCTGAAGGTGATCATCACGTCGGCGACCATCGACCCCGGGCGCTTCTCGGCCGCCTTCGGCGGGGCGCCGATCGTCGAGGTATCCGGCCGGACCTATCCGGTCGAAGTCCGCTACCGTCCATTCGACAACCAGGACCGGGACCAGGACCGGGACCAGGCCCAGGCGATCAGCGACGCGGTGGCCGAGCTGTCCGGTGAGGGTCCCGGCGACATCCTCGTCTTCCTCAGCGGCGAACGCGAGATCCGCGACACCGCCGACGTGCTCGCCGGGCGGGAGCGCCTCGAGGTGCTCCCGCTGTACTCGCGGCTGTCAGCCGCCGAGCAGCACAAGGTCTTCTCGCCGGTGTCCTCCTCGTTCACCCGCCGTGTCGTGCTCGCCACCAACGTCGCCGAGACCTCGCTGACCGTGCCCGGTATCAGGTATGTCATCGATCCGGGCACCGCCCGCATCTCCCGCTACAGCCGGGGCACAAAGGTCCAGCGGCTGCCGATCGAGCCGATCTCGCAGGCGTCCGCGAACCAGCGCAAGGGCCGGTGCGGCCGGGTGGCCGACGGCATCTGCATCCGGCTGTACAGCGAGGCCGACTTCGAGTCCCGGCCGGAATTCACCGAGCCGGAGATCCTGCGCACCAACCTCGCCTCGGTGATCCTTCAGATGGCCGCGATCGGCTTGGACGACGTGCCGTCGTTCCCGTTCATCGACCCGCCCGACGCGCGGAACATCGCCGATGGCCTGGCCCTTCTCACGGAGTTGAACGCGTTCAAGAACGGTCGTATCACCCGGCTGGGCCGTAAGATGGCCCGGCTGCCGGTGGATCCTCGCATCGCCCGGATGATTCTCGAGGCGGATCGCAACGGCTGTGCCCGTGAGGTGCTGATCATCGCCTCCGCGCTGTCCATCCAGGATCCGCGGGAGCGGCCGGCGGACGCCCAGGAGGCGGCCGACGCGGCGCATCGCCGGTTTCTTTCGCCCGACTCGGATTTCGAGGCGTTCCTCGGCCTGTGGGACTACCTGCGTGAGCGGCAGCGCGAGCTGTCCTCCTCGGCGTTCCGGCGGATGTGCCGCGCGGAGTTCCTCAATTACCTGCGCGTGCGTGAATGGCAGGACCTGCACGGTCAGCTGCGAAGGCTGGCGGCTGACGTCGGGGTTGCTGTCGATTCCTTTTCCAGCGAACGGGCGGTGGTTCACCGCTCACTGCTGGCCGGACTTCTGTCGCAGATCGGGATGAAGGCCGAGCCGTCCCGGTCGGCGTTCGCCGGGCCAGGTGGTCAGCGCGGCCGGCCGGCCCGGCGGCCACGGCCCGAGTACCTGGGCGCGCGCGGCGCGCGGTTCGCGATCTTTCCTGGTTCCGGGCTGACCGCCAAGGCGCCGGACTGGATCGTGGCGGCGGAGCTGGTGGAGACATCGCGGCTGTATGCGCGCATAGCCGCGCGAATAGAACCGGAATGGGCGGAACCGCTGGCGCAGCACCTGGTCAGGCGCAGCTACAGCGAGCCGCACTGGGAGAAGAAGCGCGGCAGCGCCGTGGCGCTGGAGAAGGTCACGCTGTACGGCATCCCGCTGGTCGCGGACCGCAAGGTCAGTCTCGGCCGGATCGACCCGGCGGCCTCGCGTGAGCTGTTCATCAGGCACGCCCTGGTGGAGGGGGACTGGGACACCACCCACCGGTTCTTCCATGAGAACCGGCGGCTGCTCGAGGAGGCAGCCGAGCTCGAGCACCGCGTCCGGCGCCGCGGCCTGGTGGCGGGGGAGGAGGAGCTGTACGCCTTCTACGACGCGCGGATACCGGCCTCGGTCGTGTCGGGCCAGCATTTCGACACGTGGTGGAAGCAGGCCCGCGGGGCGGACCCCGGCCTGCTCACGTTCAAGGTGAGCGACCTGCTCGGCCCCGAGGCGGCCGAGGTGGATGCGGACGCTTACCCCGACGTCTGGACTTCGGAGTCGGCCACGCCCGGGCGCTCGCCCGCCGCCGGGGCCGCCGGGATAGCGCTGCCGCTGTCGTATGAGTTCTCGCCCGGCACCGAAGCCGACGGGGTCACGGTCGACATCCCGCTCAGCCGGCTCAACCAGATGGATCCCGATGAGTTCACCTGGCAGGTGCCCGGGCTACGCACCGAGCTGGTCACCGAGCTGATCCGGTCGCTGCCCAAGGCGCTGCGGCGTGAGCTGGTGCCCGCGCCGGACGTGGCCCGCGAGGTGGCCGGGCGGCTGGGGCCGCCCGCTGGAGACCTGCGTGACGCCGTGGCGCGCGAGCTGCGCGCCCTGCGCGGCGTGGACATCCCGCGCGACGCGTGGGATACGAGCAAGCTCCCCGCGCATCTGCGCATCACGTTCCGCGTCCTGGACGATCGCGGCGATGCCCGCTCCGGTGGCCCGCGGGTTCTGGGGAGCGCGGAAGACCTGGCCACGCTGCAGCGGCAGCTGGGATCCAAGCTGCGCGCCAGGCTCTCGGCGGCGGCCGGTGACCTGATCCGGTCCGGGCTGACCTCCTGGAACTTCGGGCCGCTGCCGGAAGTCTTCCGCCACGACGATATCGTCGCCTACCCCGCCCTCGCGGACACGGGCAGCGCGGTGGACGTGCGGCTGTTCGAGACCGAACGCGCGGCGCGGGCCGCGATGTGGGCAGGCACCCGGCGGCTGATACTCCTCGGAGTCCCGTCGCCGGTCAAGCCGATAGCGGACACGCTGCCCACCTCGGCCAAGCTCGCGCTGAGCCACAATCCGCATGGGGGCGTCGCGGCGATGTTCGCCGACTGCGTCGATTGCGCCGCGGATTTCCTGATCGCCCAGGCGGGCGGGCCGGTCAGGGACGCTAGTGCCTTCGAGCGCCTGCGAAACGCGGTGCGGGCTTCGCTGCACGAGACCACCGCCGAGGTGGTGCGGCGGGTGGAAACCGTGCTCCGGCTGGCCCACGGCATCGCGGTCCGCCTTGACGAGGCACGGGGCGACGCGGTCCGCGCCGCCGTCGCTGACCTCCGGGCG
>JAFARZ010000392.1 GCA_019245115.1 Streptosporangiaceae bacterium
AAGCCGTCCCCGAAGGCCGAGGCCGGCAGGAGTGCGGACTGCAGCCGGACCCCCGTTACCTGCGGTGCGGGCTTCGGCTTGGGCTTCGGCTTGTGGCCTAGCTGGCCCAGCGGCGAAGCCACCGCCGCGCCCGCCATACCGATCGAGAGCGCCGTGGCGATGGCGACGACGACGCCAGCCTTGAGCTTCATTGGTCCTCCGTACGCGGTCCGCCTTCGCCAGGCCGTCTGGCGATCCCCCGCGTGGCGCGACGACGATAGTGGAGGCGGATCCCAGCGCACCCGGAGTCCGCGAAATCGTGATCTAACTGCGTGAATCGCAGCGGAGACCGCACGAGACAAACTACTGACGGGTAGTTAGTCTGGGGCAAGCAGGCCAGTACGTTCGGTGGAAAAGAGGAGATACCAGGTGACAGAGAAAGTCGCGATCGTGACCGGTGCGGCGCGCGGCATCGGCGCCGCCACGGCGGTCAGGCTCGCCGCGGACGGGATGGCCGTCGCGGTCCTCGACCTGGAAGAGGGCGCCTGCGCGGCGACCGTGGACGCGATCACCGGGAAAGGCGGCCGCGCGCTCGCGGTCGGCGCCGATGTCAGCAAAACTGAACAGGTTCAAAAAGCAGTTGAACGCGTCGCCGATGAACTGGGTGCCCCTACTATCCTCGTGAACAATGCGGGCGTCATCAGGGACAATCTGCTGTTCAAGATGGCCGACGAGGACTGGGACACCGTCCTGGGCGTGCACCTGCGCGGAGCGTTCCTGATGAGCCGGGCCACCCAGAAGTACATGGTCGAGCAACGTTACGGGCGGATCGTCAACCTGTCTTCGAGCTCGGCGCTGGGAAACCGCGGTCAGGTGAACTACTCCGCGGCCAAGGCCGGCATGCAGGGGTTCACCAAGACGCTGGCCATTGAGCTTGGCCCGTTCGGCGTGACCGCCAACGCCGTCGCGCCCGGATTCATCGTCAGCGATATGACGGCGGCCACCGCGGCGCGGATGAAGATGTCCTTCGAGGACTTCCAGCAGGCCGCCGCGAGCCAGATCCCCGTGCGCCGCGTCGGCCAGGTCGAGGACGTCGCGCACACTATATCGTTCCTGGTCAGCGACGGCGCCGGGTTCGTATCCGGGCAGGTCATCTACGTGGCCGGCGGCCCCCTATGCTGAGGAGGACACCGTGCTAGAGGAAGATCTCCGGCAGCGGGTCCGCGCGTTCCTCGGTTATTCCGACATGACCAGACGGCAGGACTTTCTCGACGCGCGCTTCGACGCCGGGCTGGCCTGGGTGCATTACCCCGAGGGCCTCGGCGGCCTCGGCCTGCCGCGCTCGCTGCAGAACGTGGTCGACGCGGAATTCGCCGCGGCCGGTGCGCCGGACAACCAGCCGGACCGGATCGGCATCGGGCTGGGCATGGCCGCCCCCACCATCCTTGCGCATGGCACTGACCAGCAGAAACAGCGCTGGCTACGTCGGCTGTGGACCGGCCAGGAGGTGTGGTGCCAGCTGTTCAGCGAGCCGGGCGCGGGCAGCGACCTGGCCGCGCTCGCCACCCGCGCGGTCAAGGACGGCGACGACTGGGTGGTTTCCGGCCAGAAGGTGTGGACCTCCTCGGCTCATCAGGCCCAGCGGGGCCTGCTGCTCGCGCGCACCAACCCCGATGTCCCCAAACACGCCGGTCTCACGTACTTCGGCGTCGACATGACGGCGCCTGGCGTCGAGGTGCGCCCGCTGCGGCAGCTCACCGGCGAGGCCGAATTCAACGAGGTGTTCCTGTCCGAGGTGCGCATCCCGGACCAGGATCGGATCGGCGGGGTCGGTGAGGGCTGGCGGGTCGCGATGACCACGCTGATGAGCGAGCGGGTGAGCATCGGCAGCTCCCGGGCGGTGCCGCGGGAAAGCGGCATGATCGGATCGGTCGCGGACACCTGGCGGAACCGTCCCGACCTGCGTACGCCCGGCCTGCACGAGCGGCTGCTGCGGCTGTGGGTGGAGGCCGAGGTGGCGCGGCTGGCGGGGGAGCGGCTACGGCAGCAGCTGGCCGCCGGGCAGCCCGGACCGGAAGGTTCGGCGGCCAAGCTGGTCTTTGCCCGCCTGAATCAGGAAATTTCCGGATTCGAGGTTGAGCTCAACGGGGCCGACGGCCTGCGGTACGACGACTGGACCATGCGCCGCCCGGAACGCGCCAACTTCTTCGGCCGCGGCCCCGGCTTCCGCTACCTGCGGGCGCGCGGCAACTCCATCGAGGGCGGCACCTCGGAAATCCTCCGCAACATCATCGCCGAGCGCGTGCTCGGCCTGCCGCCTGAGCAACGGGCAGACAAGGACGTCCCCTGGAAGGATGTACCACGGTGAGTGACGCCGGGAGCGGGCCGGAACTTCTTTATTCAGAGAACGAACGGGCGTTGGCTGATGCGCTGAGATCCCTGCTTGCCGACCAGGCCGGAGCGCTCGCCCGCACCGAGTCCGCGGAGACCTATGACACGGCGCTGTGGCACAAAGTGGCGGCGGACATCGGCCTCGCCGGGCTGCTGATCCCGGAGCGGGCCGGCGGCGCCGGTGCCTCGGTCCGCGAGGCCGCGACCGCCGCGGAGGAACTGGGCGGGTCGGTCGCGCCGGTGCCGTTCCTGGGCAGCGCGGTGGTGGCCACCACGGCCCTGCTGTCGTGCGTCAGCTCTGAGAGTTCCGGTTCAAGGGAAGCCGCGCACCTGCTCGGCCGGATGGCCGACGGCAGCCTCACCGTCGCGCTCGCCGTTCCGTTCAGCGCCACTCCCGGATGCAGCCCGACGACGCTGCGCATCGCCGGGCTGCATCCGGGCGACAAGGCGGCGGGCTGGTCACGGCTGCGCGGGTCGGTCGCCGCCGTGGCCGACGCGCTGCCCGCCGGGATGCTGCTGGTGCCGGCCGACGGCGTCCCGCGATGCCTGTATGTCGTCGATCTGTCAACGGCCCGGGTGGACCGGACGCCCGTGGTGTCGCTGGACATGACCAGGCAGCTGTGCGACATCTCGTTTGACGACGCGCCCGCGACCGTGATCGCGTCCGGCGACGCGGCGTCCCGGGCGTTCGACGCGGCGCTGACCGCGGGCGCCTGCGTGCTGGCGGCGGAGGAACTCGGGGTGGCGCAGCGCTGCCTGGACATGACCGTCTCCTATGTGAAGGAGCGGCGGCAGTTCGCGCGGCCGGTCGGCTCGTTCCAGGCCCTCAAGCACCGGCTCGCCGACATGTGGGTCAGTGTCGCGCAGGCCAGGGCGGCGTCCCGGTACGCCGCCGGGTGCGCGGGGTCCGGCTCGCCGGACGCTCTGCTGGCGCGGGAGACCAAGGTGGCGGTCGCCCTGGCCAAGTCGTACTGCTCGGATGCCGCCGTGCAGGCGGCCCAGGAGTGCGTCCAGCTGCACGGGGGTATCGGTTTCACGTGGGAGCACCCGGCGCACCTGTACCTGAAGCGGGCGAAGGCGGATTCGCTGGCGTTCGGAACGGCGGAGGCACACCGCCAGTCGCTGGCTGGCCTGGTGAACCTGCCCGCTCCGTGACCCAGGCCGCGGAAGACGAACTCAGCCAGCGCGTCGGGAAGCTCACGCTGGAGCAGAAGGTCCGGCTGCTGACCGGCGCGGACTTCTGGTCACTGCACGCCGAGCCCGCGGTCGGCCTGCGCCGGCTGGTGATGTCGGATGGTCCGGCGGGAGTCCGCGGCGAGACCTGGGATGAGCGCGACCCTTCGGCCAGCATCCCGTCGCCGACCGCCCTGGCCGCCACCTGGGATGTTTCGCGGGTCCGGGCGATCGGGCGGCTGCTGGCCTATGAGGCGCGGCGCAAGGGCGTTGACGTGGTGCTCGCCCCGACCGTGAACCTGCACCGCACGCCCTATGCCGGGCGGCACTTCGAATGCTTCTCCGAGGATCCGCTGCTCACCGGAGCGCTCGGCGTGGCGTACGTGCGCGGCCTGCAGGAGGACGGCGTCGGGGCCTGCGTGAAGCATTTCGTGTGCAACGACTCCGAGACGCAGCGGATGACCGTCGACGTCCGGATCGACGATCGCGTGCTGCACGAACTGTACCTGGCGCCGTTCGAGGCGATCGTGCGCGAGGGCGCGGTGTGGTCGGTGATGGCCGCCTACAACGGAGTCAACGGCCACTCCATGACGGAGAGCCCCCTGCTGCGCGACATCCTGCACGGTGAGTGGGGTTTCGACGGCGTGGTGGTGTCTGACTGGACCGCCGCCCGGTCCGCCGAACCGGCCGCACGGGCAGCGCTTGACCTGGCGATGCCCGGACCGGCGGAGACGTTCGGCCCGTGGGGTGACGCGCTGGTCACGGCGGTGCGGTCGGGGGCGGTGGACGAGGCGCTGCTCGACGACAAGGTGCTGCGCATCCTCCGGCTGGCTTACCGCACTGGCGCGCTGGACCCCGCGACGAGCCTCGCCGAGCCGGTCGGCCCCGACATCGTCACCACGCTCAGGGAAACCGCGGCGGCCAGCTTCGTGCTCGTCCGCAACGAGGGGAACCTGCTGCCGCTCCCGCCTCGGGCCCGGGGCCGGGTGCCGGTCGCGGTGATAGGCCCGAACGCGGCGCTGGCGCGCACCATGGGCGGCGGCAGCGCCACCGTGTCCCCGCAGTACACGTTCTCACCGGTGGACGGCCTGCGGGTCAACGGTGTCGACGTCAGGTATGCCGCGGGCGTGTACGGACACGGCCGGGTGCCCGCCGCCACGACACCGTGGCAGTTCCGTCCGGACGGCGTCACGCCCGGGGCCGAGATCCGGTTCTTCGCCGCGTCCGGGGAACTGCTCGGCTCGCAGCAGCGCGGCACCGGGTCATGGACCTGGATGAACGGCTTCGGGTCATACGACAGCGTCGCCCGCCTGGAGATCCACTCGGTGATCAAGGCGACCACGGGAGGCACCTACCGGCTGGGGGTTTCCGCGCTCGGCAGGGTCCGGCTGCTGGCCCGCGGCGTCGAGCTGTTCGACGTGGAGCTGGCACTTTCCGAAGACGCCGACCCGGCCGAGATCGTGATGTTCCCGCCGCAGCACATCGTGCCGGTAGAACTCGCCGACGCGGAGGCGGTACCCGTGGTTGTCGAGTATGACGTGACCTCCTCGCCGCTCGGCGGCTTCGTGACGTCCTTGCAGTTCAACCTGGAGGAGCCGCACGGCACCGACGACGAGGAGATCGCCAGGGCCGTCGCGCTGGCCCGGTCGTCCGAATACGCCGTGGTCGTCGTGGGGACCACGGCGCAGACCGAGAGCGAGGGCTTCGACCGGAAGACGCTGGCGCTGCCGGGCCGGCAGGACGACCTCGTCCGTGCCGTGGCCGCCGCCAATCCGCGCACGATCGTGGTGGTCAACTCCGGCGCCCCGGTGCTGATGCCGTGGGTGGACGAGGTACCGGCCGTGCTGCTCACCTGGTTCGGCGGCCAGGAATACGGAAACGCGCTGGCCGACGTGCTGCTCGGCGCGGCCGAGCCCGGCGGCCGGCTCCCCACCACCTGGCCTGTTGACGCGCACGGACTGCCGTCGCCGGAACCAGCGGACGGCGTGCTGCGATACGGCGAAGGGCTGTTCACCGGCTACCGGGCATACGACCGCGACGGCCGTCGGCCGTTGTTCGCGTTCGGGCACGGGCTGGGCTACACCACATGGTCGTATGAGTCGATCAACGTTGATCACGATGCGGTTGTCTCCGTGACTCTGCGGAACACCGGCCGGCGCCGCGGCCGCGAGGTCGTCCAGGTCTACGCCTCCCGTCCCGACTCGGCGATCGAGCGACCGGTGAAGTGGCTGGCCGGTTTCGCGACCGTGGACGCCCGCCCGGGGGAGACGGTGACCGTACGCGTCGCGATCCCGGCCCGCGCCTTCCAGCACTGGACCCCTGACCACGGCTGGGTCACCGAGCCGGGCCGGTTCACCCTGGCCGCTGGCCCGTCGTCAGCCACTTCGCTCCTCACCGCGACCGTCGTACGCTAAGCCGCCTTCAGCTCGGCGATCATCAGGAACCCGGCCCCGGTGCCGGGGGACGGACTGGTCATGGTCAGCCGGATCCGAGTGGTCGTCACCGCGCCGAACGTGACCGTGGTGGGCTGGTTCGACGCGCTCGCCCATTGAAGCTGCGGGTCCGGCACCGGCACGAAATCGTGCCCGTCCCAGTAGGTCACCTCGATGGTCTTGGGCAGCGCGAGCGGGCCGCCGGTGGTGAAGGCCGCCACGACCGAACTGAGCCGCTGCGGCGCCGGCCAGGACAGGGACACCCAGTCGCTGGCGTTGGACACGCTGACCGCGGGCAGGTTCGCGGTGGCGACCTTGTTGTAGTAGTTCGACCAGCCGGTGCTGAGGTTCCCGTCCAGCATCATGGCCGGGATCGTGCCGGGCGCGCCCGAGTAGCTCGCGTCCGCGGCCGGCGTGCTTGCCGCGCTCGCGGTACCGGCACTGCTGCCAAGAGGAGCCGGGAAGCCGTTGCTGGTGCCGATCGCCGTCGCATCAGCGCCCCCTACCGCTTCCAGCTTCACCGTCGCGGCCGCCAGGCCCGGTGAGGTGACCGTCACCGTGACCGGCCCCGCACGTCGTCCGGCCCGCACCACGCCCACCGCCTTCCCGCGCCAGGCGGGGACCGCGGCGACCTGGTAACCGGCCGCGTTCTCCTCCCGCCCGTTGTCGGTCCCGGCCAGCCATCCCGAGCCCTCCACCCGGAACGTGAGCACGTTTTCCGCCGACGGCACCGCCGTCCCGTGGGAGTCCACCACCGATGCGGTGACGAACGCCACCGAGTACCCGTCCGCCGCGAGCGTCCCCGCGTCAGGCGCCAGCGCGATGGCGCGGCCCGGCCCGGCTGTCACGACGGTGTCCCGCGCGACCGCGGCTCCGTTCTCCGATGCGACCGCTGTCAGCGTTCCCGGCGCGAACGGGACGGTCCACATGAGGTGCAGCTTGCCCGTCGACCCGTTCGGGCTGGTGTAGCTGCCCGACGGGTAGTTGTCGTCGTCATGCGTGGGCTCGGTGGTTTCCAGGTACGGCTGGCCGAAGGTGGTCACCTTCCGGTCGAAACTTTTCGACCCGAGCGACCGGCCGTTGAGGAACAGCTCTACGGTGGCGACGTTCGCGTACACCCATACCGATACCGGCTCCCCTGGAGCCCATGACGACCAGTCCATCGGCACGATGTGCACCATAGGCTCCGTGAGCGACCACTGGCTGCGGAACAGGTGGTAGGCGTCCTTGGCGAACCCGGCCGTGTCCACCGCGCCGAAGAACGACGCCTTGACCGGGAACACGTCGTATGGCGTGGGCTCGCCGATGTAGTCCTGCCCGGACCACAGGAAGCCGCCCGTCCAGAACAGCCGGTCCCGGTCCTTCTTCAGCTCGTACTCCCCGCTCATCGTCCACGAGGCCAGATTGTTGTCGTAAGACGACGTGTTCCGTTTGCCCGGCGTGTAATTTTCACCGGTGTTGAGCAATTCCGGGTCCTGGTAGAAGCCGCGGGTCGACGTCTCCGACGAGGTTTCCGAACAGAAGAAGAACTTGCCGGGGTAGGCCGCGTGCAGTCCGTCCATGGAGGTGGCCGTGTTGTAGTTGACGCCGAGCCCGTCCAGCTCGCGCACGATCAGGTCGGGCGGCGACCCGGTCTTCGGCACGCTGCGGTACCGGTCGGATCCCATGACCACCGGCCGCGTGGTGTCGATGGCCTTGACGTCGGCGACCAGGCGCTTGGCGATGGCGGGACCGCCCGGCAGCCCGGTGTCCGGCGTCTCGTTGCCGATGGACCACAGCACGACGGCGGGCGAGTTCTTGTGAGCGTTAACCATCTCGCGGATGTCGGAATCGCTCCACTGATCGAAGTACAGGTGGTAATCGAACGGCAACTTCCCGGTGTGCCAGCAGTCGAACGCCTCGACCATCATCACGATGCCGAGTTGCTCGCACACCGCGGTGAGCTCGGGCGCGGGCGGGTTGTGCGCGGTCCGCAGGGCGTTCACGCCCATCGACTTCATGATCCGCATCTGCCGGGCCAGCGCGTCGGGCAGGATGACCGCGCCGAGCGGCCCCTGGGTGGCGTGCAGGTCGGCACCCTGGAGCTTCATGTGGTGGCCGTTGAGCGAAAAGCCACCCGCGGGATCAAAGGAAAAGTACCTTATCCCGAACGTACTGTGTGTCACGTCCCGTGCGCCGTTAGTTTCCACGGTGGTTTCGAGGTCGTAGAGGGCGGGCTGCTCGGTCGACCAGAGCCGCGGGTGGCTGACGCGCACGGTGCTGGCCGCCGTCGCGCTCTGGCCCGCGGCGACGTCAACGGTGGCCGACGCGCTGCCGGCGACGGCGCCGTGCGGGTCCCGCACCGTGACGGTGACCTTGGCTGAGGCGGTTGAGCCACCGTCGTTCTGGATAATGGTCTGTGCATTTACAGTGGCGAAGCCGGCCCCGAGCGTGGTTTCGAGATCCGGCGTGGTGACAAACGTGCCGTGCCGGGCGACGTGCACCGGGCTGGTGACGATCAGGTGCACGTTGCGGTAGATGCCGCTGCCGGAATACCAGCGGCTGCTCGGGATCTGGTTCGAGGCCTGGACCGCGATGACGTTCGGCGTGCTGCCGCCGGTGTGCACCTTGCCGGTCAGGTCATAGTTGAAGCCGGTGTAGGCGTACGGGTGGTTGCCGAGTAGCTGGCCGTTGATGTAGACGTTCGAATTGCTGTAAACGCCGTCGAACTCGACCGAGATGCGCTTCCCGGTCATGCTTTCGGGCAGGACGAACGTCTTGCGGTACCAGCCGAGGCCACCCTGGAAGAAGCCGTTGCCGCTGATCGTGCCGCCGTTGTCGGTCGGCGTGAGCTCGATGGACCAGTCGTGCGGCAGGTCCAGGACCCGCCACCTGGAGTCGTCGAATCCCGGCTGGTAGGCGTTCGTGTACGCGCCGGCCGGATCGGTCACCCCGTCGGGGTTGACCAGGACGAACTTCCAGTCCTGGTTGAAGTCGTAGGACCGCGCTCCGGGCACCTCGGCGCTCGCCGCTCCGGTCCCTCGTATGGCGGGGGTCCGGGGGGACGGCTCCCCCCGGTCTATGTCTGCCCGTGCGGGCGCCCCGATCATCGATCCAAAGGCCACGGCCCCGAACCCTACCCCAGCTCCGCGCAGCACCTGCCGACGCGACGGATCCATCTGCGTCTTCCCCATCTGCGTCTTCCCCATCTGGGCCTTCTCCATCTATGTCCTCGCCTTCCCCATTCGGCCAGATCAGTATCAAACACAATCAAACGGATTGTTTCGCGCAACGGCGGGTTCTTCAAGGGTGATCGACCGTCCGCCCGCGCCCGAGGCGCATTGATGGCGCCATCCATCGCGGTGCGCGCCCGGAATGTCCCGCCCCAGCGACATCGATGGCGCCATCCATCTGTGGCGGGGGACTCGCAAGGGGGTTGACGCATCGCCGGAGGCGGACATAATTGCCCAATGGGGCCGCAACTCTTTCGGACAACATTAAGCGTATGATCCGAAAGTTTCGGAAGGGTTTCTTATGCCAGCAGAGCGGCGGTCTGAGCGGGCAGGGCCCGATGTTAGCGCTCACAAGCGTGACTGCGCCGGATGGATGTGGCATCCAACCGGTTATAACCGGGTCGCTGCCACATCCATCCGGCACAGGCGGGACGCGGACGCGGGCAGGACGCGGACGCGGGCTGGCGCCGGCGCGGGCCGGGCGGGACACGGAGCTATTGGATGTTAGCGCTCACAATCAGCAAGAGCCACCAGCCGCAAGAGTCGTCAGCCAGCAGAGTCGTCAGCCAGCAGAGTCGTAACTAGCAGAGTCGTCAGCCAGCAGAGTCGTAACTAGCAGAGTCGTAGCCAGGACAGTCGTTAGCGAGGAGAGAGGGAGGCGCGGGATGCCTGAATTGTCGAGGCGGCGGGCGTTGCAGGTGGGGGCAGGGGCGGCTGGTGCGCTGGTGGCCGGCGGGATTGGCGGGGCGGGGAGTGCGGCGGCGGCTGAGGAGGGGAGTGCGGCGGCCGCGGCGGACGCCGCACCGGCCCAGCTGGCGGTCGGGGCGACGGGGGACGGCACGGGGCGGGTAGAGGTCTCGTTTGATGAGGGGTGGCTGTTCAATCGCGGGGACGTGAGCGGCGCCGAGGCGGCCGCGTTCGACGACAGCACGTGGCGGGCCCTTGACCTGCCGCATGACTGGAGTATCGAGGACCTCCCGAACGCGGACTCCACCGCGGGAGGCGTGACGGCTGACCCGTCCCTGCTCGTCCCCAAGGTGCCTCCGACAACCCCGGTTCCGCCGCCGCTGATCGGCCCGTTCGACCCGAAAGACAGCGTGGGCGACGGTTCGGTCGGATACACGATCGGCGGGATCGGCTGGTACCGAAAGCACTTCGCGCTCCAGCACGCCGACGGCCAGCAGCACACGGAACTCCGGTTCGACGGCGTCTACCAGAACGCGGACATCTGGCTCAACGACGTGCATCTGGGGTTCCATCCGTACGGGTACACGCCGTTCGCGTTCGACATCACACCGCACCTGAACCGCAACGGACCGAACGTGCTCGCGGTACGCGTGAACAACAGCGGCTTGACCAGCCGCTGGTACTCCGGCTCGGGCATCTACCGGCACACGTGGCTGACGATCACGAACCCGGTGCGGATCCCGCTGTGGGGTGTCTATGTCACGACGCCGGCCGTGGGGGAGCAGCAGTCGCTCGCCCACCTCGAGGTATCCGTGGCCAACCTCGGGACCAGCCCCGCCCGCTCGCGGGTGCGGGTCACGATCATCGATCCGCATGGCCGGCCAGCGGGCGCACAGGTGACACAGCTCCAGGACATCGCATCAGGCGCCACCGTCGTCGCGAGTGCCGATATCCCGATCACGCGGGCCGAGCTGTGGTCGCCGGATTCGCCCAGCCTGTATACGGCGCGCGCCGAGGTTCTCATCCAGGACGAGACCGCCGACGCCGTCGTCACCACGTTCGGGGTCCGCTCGCTGGTGTGGGACGGCACCAATGGCTTCCAGCTCAACGGGAAGCAGGTCAAGATGGTGGGCGGATGCGTCCACGACACCCACGGCCCGTTCGGCGCCGTCGCGCTCGACCGCACCGAGGAACGGCGGGTGGAGGTCCTCAAGGCGGCCGGGTTCAACGCGATCCGCACCGCGCACAACCCGCCGACCGCGGCTCTGCTCGACGCGGCGGACCGGCTCGGGATGCTGGTGATGGACGAGTTCACCGACGTGTGGGACACCGGTAAGAACCCCCAGGACTACTCGGTGTACTTCGCGCAGTGGTGGCAGCAGGACCTGACCACCATGATCCTGCGCGACCGCAATCACCCGAGCATCGTGATCTGGTCGCTGGGCAATGAGATCGTCGAGGACAGCAATTACGCCCAGCGCGGCAAGGAGCTGGCGACACTGCTCCGGACCCTCGACACGACCCGCCCGATCACCCTGGGCGGCGGCTCGACCTTCGGGGCGAACGACCCGTCCTGGCAGTACGTCGATGTCGGGGACGTGCACTACAACGCGGACGGCGCGGGCTACGGCGCCATCCACGCCGCGCATCCGGACAAGGCGATGACGCAGAGCGAGAGCTTCCCCGCGACCATCTTCCAGGACGCGAGCTTCACCAACGCCAACGCGTGGGCGGTCGGCAACTGGGTCTGGGCCGCCTGGGATTACCTGGGCGAATCGGGAATCGGCAAGACGCCGATACCTCCGGCCGGGACGGCGGCCACGTGGGGCAACCAGTGGATCAACCCCGGGTGGGGGATCGCTCGGGTGCTGCACCACTCCTGGGGAGGCTTCGGCTACCCCTACCCGTACTTCCAGGCCAACTGCGGTGACATCGACATGATCGGACAGCGCAAGCCGCAGAACCACTGGCGGGCGGCGGTGGACGGTACCAGCCCGGTGGAAGTGCTGGTGGAGCGGCCCGCGCCCGCCGGGACCGAGCAGGTGGCCGTCTGGTGGGGCTACTACGACGAGCTGGAGAGCTGGACCTGGGATGCCGGATCCGGCCAGCCGATGACCGTGCACGTCTACACCCTGGGCGACAGCGTCACGCTGCTGCTCAACGGCAGCACGGTCGCGACACAGGCGGTGACGCCCGGCGACTGGGCCGTGGCCACGTTCACCGTCCCGTACTCGCCCGGCGAGCTGACCGCGATCGCCAGCAAGAACGGCAGCGAGATCGGGCGCAAGACGCTTCGCACGGTGGGGGCGCCGGCCGCCCTCCGGCTCACCTCGGACGTGCGGGACCTGACCACCAGCCGCGATGCCCTCGCGCACGTGCTCGTCGAGGTGACCGACGACCGGGGCCAGGTCGTCCCGGACGCCGCGGTTCCGGTGACCTTCCAGGTCAGCGGGGCGGGCGAACTCGCCGGCGTGGCCAGCGGCAACCCGCACAACGTGGACAGCTTCCGGCAGCCGCACCGCTACACGTGGCACGGGCGGGCGCTGGCCATCCTGCGCCCGGCTAAATCGCGCGGGGTCATCCGGCTCACCGCGTCGAGCGGCCAGGCGCTGCGGCCCGGGATGCTGACCCTGGTCGTAAGGCCCTCGGGCGCGTCCGAGGGAAGCACCGGGGCGGCCGGCGCGTGAACCCGGCGCACAACTCACGACCTGCATAGAGGCCACGCGGATAGGACCGCCGGCTCGCGGCGTCCTATCCGCGCCGGCTCATCGGGGTGGTTTTACGCTTTGCGGTTGATTCGTAGGCTAGAGTGCGCTGAACAGCCTGGGTGAACTATGCATATCGATACATAGCGGACACATGGGCC
>JAFARZ010000426.1 GCA_019245115.1 Streptosporangiaceae bacterium
TGCCCGCCCCCCGTCCGCCCGCCCCGCGTCGCCCCGTCCGCCCCGTGTTCCCCGTCCGCCCCGCGTCGCCCCGTCCGCCCGATGTTCCCCGTCCGCCCGCCCCGCCCGCCATCCCGCGTCGCCCCGTCCGCCCGATGTTCCCCGTGCGGCGTGCCTGTTTTGTCCCCTTTCGTGCCGTTCGGCTAGCGAGCTTCATGGAAGTTTGGAGCCTCGTGGAGGAAAAGGCGCTGGAAACCGGCACCTTTTTCTCCAGAGGGCTCTAATCCTCCACGTCGCCTCCCTGGGCAAATCCTGATATTTCCGGATTTGGGAAGTGTTGATGGCGGCGAGTCCGGAATGGGAAGTGCATGGGAAGTGCATGAACGCGCGGCAAGCCCGGATTTGGGAAGTTGACGGCGGTGAGTCCGGATTTGGGAGCGTTGACGGCCGGAGTCCGGATTTGGGGAAGCTGCGATAGCGGTGAGGCCGGATTTGGGAGCGTTGAGGGCGGCGAGTCCGGAATGGGACGTGCGTGAACGAGCGGCGACCGCTTGGCGCCCGGTCCGCGAGCCGGATTTGTGTCTGATTTGTGGCCGAGTCATTAAGGCTACAGGTGTTCGTGTGGCGAACTGCCCCGCAAAAGGTGCGTAGCGGACGCGATATGGGCGTTCCGCCACACGAACAGGCGTAGTGTTATCGCGGCTGGAGCGGTGGGCGGGGTTCTGCGGGTGCGGACGGGAGGAACCACGGCCGTTCGGTGTAATAGGGGTTTAGAGAATTCGCGGGTCGAGCACCGGTGCAGAAGTCAGTGGAGCGACGTCATGAAGAAGCTCATCAACAGTCCGGAAACCGTAGTAACCGACGCGCTCGAGGGCCTGGCGGCCGCGCATCCGTCGTTGTCGGTGGACGTGGCGAACAAGGTCATCACGCGGGCTGGCGCCCCCCGGCCAGGCAAGGTCGGCTTGGTGTCCGGCGGCGGGTCGGGCCACGAGCCGCTGCACGGCGGCTTCGTCGGCTACGGCATGCTCGACGCCGCGTGCCCGGGTGAGGTGTTCACCTCCCCGGTTCCCGACCAGATGCTGGCCGCCACCCGGGCCGTCAACGGCGGCGCGGGCGTGCTGTACGTGGTGAAGAACTACACCGGTGACGTGCTCAACTTCCAGATGGCGGCCGAACTCGCGGGCGACGAGGGTATCGAGATCGCGCAAGTCGTGGTGAACGACGATGTCGCGGTGCAGGACTCGCTGTACACCGCGGGCCGCCGCGGCACCGGCGCCACCGTGTTCGTTGAGAAGATCGCCGGCGCGCTGGCCGAGGAAGGCGCGGACCTGGCCACGGTCGCGGCCGTGGCGCGCCTGGTCAACGAGCGAAGCAGGTCTTTCGGCGTCGCGCTGAGCCCGTGCACGATCCCGGCGGCGGGTAAGCCGACCTTCGAACTCGGCGAGGGGGAGATCGAACTCGGCATCGGCATCCACGGTGAACCCGGCCGCACCCGAGGCCCGCTGGCGCCGGCCGCCGAACTCACCGCGGTGGCCCTGGACGCCATCCAGGGCGACCTGTCGGTGGCCGGGGACCTGATGGTCATGGTCAGCGGCATGGGCGGTACCCCGCTCATCGAGCTGTACCTGCTGTACAACGAGGTGCGGGCGTACCTGAACGCGCACGGCGGGCGCATAGCGCGCAACCTCGTGGGCAACTACATCACGAGCCTGGAGATGAGGGGATTCCTGATTACGGTGTGTCACCTCACCGATGATCTGATCCGGCTGTGGGACGCCCCGGTGGAAACGCCTGCGCTGCGGTGGGGACGGTGATGGACGCCGGGGTCTTCAGAGCCTGGATACGGTCGGCCGCGGAAGTCATCGAGGCCAACCGCGACCGCCTGACCCAGCTCGACGCGGCGATCGGCGACGCCGATCACGGCGTCAACCTGTCCCGCGGGTTCAGCGCGGTGCTGGGCGCGCTGGAGACTGCGGCCCCCGGCACCCCCGGCGCTATCTTGACGCTCACCGGCAGCACCTTGATCTCTAAGGTCGGCGGCGCGTCCGGGCCGTTGTACGGCACTGCCTTCCGGCGGGCCGGGCGGGCGCTCGGCGATGCCGCCGACGTCGGCCTTCCCGCGCTGGCCGCCGCGCTGGAGGCCGCTCTGGCCGGGGTACAGCAGCTCGGCGCGGCACGGGAAGGAGACAAGACGATGGTGGACGCGCTCGCCCCGGCGACGAAGGCGTTCAGCACAGCGGTTGCGGAAGGCGCGCCGCCGCGAGCCGCTCTCGACGCACTGGCCGAGGCGGCCGCGGCGGGCGCGACCGGGACGATTCCGATGCAGGCGCTGAAGGGCCGCGCGAGTTATCTCGGCCCGCGCAGCGTCGGCCACGAAGATCCCGGTGCCGCGTCGACCGCGCTCATCCTCGGCGCGCTGCCACCATTGCTGCCGCCATCGCTGCCGGCCGGGGCGGACGATGACGGTACGTTATCGCGGAACGGCGGTATCCGACGGGACCGCGGTAGGGAAGGTCCACCTCGCCGACGCCGGGGGCGCCGCCGGGGCGGTCGCCGCTGACGAGGAGACGGTGCGGGCGGCCTTCGCCGCGGTGGCGCGGGATCGGGCCGGGCTGGCCGCGGATCTGCGGGCCCGCGGCGAACAGGCGCACGCTCAGATAGTGGAGATCGGCGCCCTGATCGCGGCGGATCCAGCGCTGCTCGACCCGGCGCTGGCGGCGATCCGGACCGGCGCCGACGCCGTTATGGCGGTGACCCGGGCCGCGGATGCCCAGGCCGCCGTGCTCGCTGCGCTGCCGGATGCCGACCTGGCCCAGCGTGCGGGCGATGTCCGCCAGGTGGCCGCCGCCGTGGTGGCCGAGCTGAGGGGCGCCGCGGCCGGAGGCCCAGGCCAATTCGGTACAGCGGCCGGAGGCCCAGGCCAATTCAGTACAGCGGCCGGAGGCCCAGGCCCATTCGGTACAGCGGCCGGAGGCCCAGGCCCATTCGGCGCCGCCACGGCCCCGCCGCCCGAGGGCCCGTTCATCCTGGTCCGGCAGGAGGTGGATCCGGCCGAGCTGATCCGCCTCGCCGGCGCTGGCAGTGGTAGCGCTGTGCTGGCCGGGGCGGTTTCGGTGGGCGGCGGAGCCAGCTCGCACGCGGCGATAGTGGCGCGCGGGCTGGGCCTGCCCATGCTCGCCGGAGCCGACCCCCGGGTGCTCGAAGCGCCGGCCGGGCACCCGGCCATCCTTGACGCGGTGGCGGGGGAGCTGATCGTGGATCCCGCCGAGCCGGAGCCTGCCGCGGTCATGGTGAGCGAGGCACTGGCTAGTCCGCTGGCGGACGGAATCGTCCGGACGGCGGACGGCGAGCAGGTGACCGTGCTGTGCAACGTGGCTTCGGCCGCTGAGGCGAAGCTCGGCCTGTCCGGCGGAGCGGGCGGCGTTGGCTTGCTGCGCACGGAGATCCCGTTCACCGGCGCGGCCCGCTGGCCGACCGAGTCCGAGCATCTGGCCCAGCTCGTCCCGATACTGACCGGACTCGGCGGCAAGTCGGCGATCGTCCGGCTACTGGATTTCTCCGGGGACAAGGTCCCGCCGTTCCTGGCCGGCGCCGGACGGCCGTATGGCCTGGCCGCGTTGCTGGGCGCGCCCGATGCGCTCGGCAGCCAGCTCCGCGCGATCCTGCGGGCTGGCCGTGGTGGGCCGGTCGCCGTGCTGGTGCCGATGGTGACCTCGGCCGATGAGGTGACTCAGGTGCGTAAGCAACTGGCCGAGGTGGCTGGGGCCGCCGGTATCGACCCGCCCGAGCTGGGGATCATGGTGGAGGTCGCCGCCACCGCGGCTCAGGCGGAAGCTTTCGGCTCGCTGGTGGACTTCTTTTCCATAGGCACGAACGACCTTGCCTGCGACATCCTGGGAATCGACCGCGCCGATCCGGGGGCTGAGCCCGCACTGGCCGCTGACCCCCGGGTTCTCGCGTTGATCGAGCACGTTGTCCGGGCGGGCAGCGAGGCTGGGATAAAGGTCTCGGTTTGCGGGGACGCCGCCGCGGATCCGCACGTGCTGCCCCTGCTGCTCGGCCTCGGTGTCCGGACGATCAGCGTCGGCGCCGCCCGCGTCCCCCGGGTGGCGCAGTGGATCGCGGCGACCCGGATCCGCGGTCAGGACGTGCCGTGAGCGAGCGGGCGCGGAGGGAAATGAGCGAGCGGAAGCGAGCTGCCGCGGCGGTTGCCGTCCCGGAGGGGCGGCAATTCTCGCTGCGGCCCCAAGCCGGCCGCGCGCCAGCGTGGCCTTGGCGCGGAGGGAAACACAGCGCGGAGGGATAAATGAGCGTCGGGATCGTCCTTGTCTCTCACAGCGCCGAACTCGCGGCCGGCACGGCACATCTGGCCGGCCAGGTCAGCGGGGGCACGGTGACGGTCGTCGCGGCGGGCGGCACGGATGACGGCGGGCTGGGCACGAGCGCCGCCAAGGTGGAGCGCGGGCTGCGCGAGGCGGACACGGGCGCGGGGGTAGTCGTGCTCCCCGACCTGGGCAGCGCGGTGCTGACCGTCCGTGCGGTGCTGGAAGATATGCCGGGCCGCCGGGTCATCATGGCCGACGCGCCGTTCGTGGAGGGCGCGGTGGCGGCGACCGTCACCGCCGCGGGGGGCGGGGATGTCGCGGCGGTCGCCGCGGCCGCGGAAGAGGCGCGCCATGCCCGTAAACTCTGACTCCGGGCAGCCCTCGGTCGAGTCGCAGCGGGGGATCACGCTGGCCGGTGACCTGCACGCTCGCCCGGCCGGCGCGCTCGCGGTGGCGGCCAGCCGGTTCGCCTCGGCGGTTTCGGTATCGGCGGGCGGCAGGACCGCCGACGCCAGGAGCGTGCTGGGTGTGATGGGCCTCGGCGCGACCAGTGGCCAGCACGTCACGGTGACCGCCGTGGGGCCTGACGCCGCCGACGCGGTAGCGGCGATCATCGCGATCCTCGCCGACGCGACAAAGACCGGCGGCTGAGGCCCACTCGCTACCCTCACATCATGATCATGGGTCGGTTGCGGTAATTATTCCCGCAAACGACCCATGATCATGGCGGGTCGGCTGGTCGTCGCCGAGCCACTCCTGCGACGGGCCACCTCGTCTGGCGGCGCGGCGAGCCTAGTTGTAGTCGAGTCGTTCCAGGTAGTTGCCGTACCAGACCGTGGTGATGACGTAGCCGTCGAGGAACCCGAGCACCACGTAGAGGGCGAGGATGCCCCCGGCGACCACCACCGAAGCCTCCGGTGGCCTCGCCACCGCCGGGATGCCCTGCATGGCCCGCGCTATCGAGTTGGCCAGGCTGGTCATCGGCCTGCCGAGCCGGGTCAGCTCCACCAGGCCCGCTCCCAGCAGCAGCTTCGTCAGCCAGTCGCTGATCTCCGCGAGGTTGGTGCTCGGCGTGAGCTGGCTGCTCGGAATGGAGTCCGGCCGATCCGTGCTGGCTTCAGCCACCGTCAGGCCGTCGCCGTCCGGCGCGGCGGCTCCCGCGGGAGCCGCCGTGGCGGCCTTGGCTGTCGCCCTGGCCGCCGCCCGGCGCGCCTCCACATCGTGCCGCAGCGCGCCCGAAGACACGAAGCGCGGAATCCCGACGATCAGCCCGACCATACAGCCCACGACAAATGCGGCACACGCGGTAAGGAATCCGATTCCGAGAAAACGCAAGTGGGGTCCGTTGCTGGAATAGACGAAGAAGCCGATGAACACGAAACCAGCACCGAACAACACCATGGAGGACACGGCCAGGATCATGGCGGTTGCTGACCTAGTCCCCGGGCGAGCGGCGGACTGTCCGCCCGGATAGCCGCCCGGTCGCGGGCCACCCCCGTTTCTCCGCTTACGTGGCATCCCCGTTCCTTCCGTTGACGGCAGTTTGGCGTAATGGCCGGAAGATGTCACGTTCTGCTAGGTGGAGTCGCGGGCGTTTTCATTGACGTCGCGTACTCTCGGAGGAGATGAGCAGATCCCCCCTCCGCACGGCTATCGCGGCTGCCGTGGCGATAGTGGCCGCCGCGACGTTTACCGCGTGCTCCGCTCCGGCGCAGCCCGGGGCGGCGAGCTACTACCTGGCTCTCGGCGACTCGCTCTCCCAGGGCGTTCAGCCCGACGCCGCCGGCGCCAGCGTCGAGACCGCGCAAGGCTATCCGGACCTGGTGTACAACCAGCTCCGGAAAGACCATCCCGCGCTGAAGCTCAGCCAGCTTGGCTGTCCGGGTGAGACCACCAAGACGATGATGCACGGCGGCATATGCCGGTACCGCGGTGGCTCCCAGCTGGCCGCGGCCGTCGCCTTCCTGCGCGCGCATCGCGGCCACGTGCTCGTCGTCACCATCGACATCGGCGCCAACGACCCAGAAAGCTGCGGCAGCCAGCCGAGCCTGGGCACGCTCGTCTCCTGCATCGGCCAGACCCCCGAAGCCGCCGCCAACCTCAGCACGATCCTGGCCGCCCTGCGCGCCGCCGCGGGGCAGGATGTCCGCATCGTCGGAGTGAGCTATTACCTGCCCGCGCTCGCCGAATGGCGTAAAGGCACGCTCGGTCAGGTGGTCGCCCGGGCCAGCGAAGGGCTGGCCGCCGCCTACAACAGCCTGCTGAACAACGCGTACGCCAAGGCCGGTATCGGTGTCGCCGATGTGTTCGGAGCCTTCGACACCACGGACTTCGGCGATCAGGTCACGGTCCCCGGGATCGGCAGCGTCCCGCGTAACGTGGCGATGATCTGCCAATTGACCTGGGAGTGCGCGCCGCCGCCCCGCGGCCCCAACCAGCACGCCAACCCGGCCGGTTACCAGGTGATCGCCAACGCGGTGCTGAAGGCGGCCAGCCTCGCCTGACCGGACATGACCCCTCGCCCAGTACCCCGCTCTCGGCGGAAGCCCCTGCTCTCGTACTGGGCCACCCTCGTGCTGATGTCGATGGGAATGACCGCCTTTCTCGCCGCCACGGCGATCAGTTTCTACTTCGGGTCTTTGGCAGGCGGCATCCTGTGCCTGATCCTCGCGGCGGTCAACACCGCCCGCGTCGTTTTCCTGATCCGGATCGGCAAGGAGGGATGGGACTCGAGGGTGAAGCGGGGTAGGTGACTAGCCCATGCGCCCCGCGACGGCCGCCGGAAAGCTGATCGGGCGGTGCATGCCATGATCGTCTGATGGCTCGCATCACGGTGAACGGATTGTCCCTGCACGTCGAAGAGCACGGCGACGGCGCTCCAGTGCTGTTGCTGCATGGCTTCCCGGATTCCGGTCGGCTGTGGCGCCATCAGGTGCCGTTCCTGGTGGCGAACGGTTTCCGGGTGATCGTGCCGGACATGCGAGGGTTCGGGCGCTCGGATCTTCCCGGCGAGGTGGGCGCGTATCGCCTGCGGGAGGTCGTCGGGGATGTGATCGGGATCATGGACGCGGCGGGGGCCGAGACCGCGCACGTGGTCGGGCACGACTGGGGCGCCGCGGTCGCCTGGCTCGCCGCGTCGCTGCGGCCCGACCGGGTCGCCACGCTGGTCGCGCTGTCCGTGCCGCATCCGCTGGTCCCGGCGACGCTGCGGCAGCGGGAAATGGCGTGGTACACGCTGTTCTTCCAGTTCGCGGGCGTCGCCGAGGAGACGATCCGGTACGACGACTGGGCCTGGCTGCGGATGTTCTGCCGTGGCGACGGCGACATGGACCAGTGGATCTCTGACCTGTCCCGTCCCGGTGCGCTCACCGCCGCGCTGAACTGGTACCGCGCCAACCTGGCCCCGCGCCCGCCTGGCCCGCCGCCGCCGCTACCGGAAATCCCGGTACCTACGATGGCCATCTGGTCGGCTCGCGACCATTACCTCGACGGCGAGCGCGTGCGGCAGTCCGCGGCCTATGTCACCGGCCCCTGGCGGTATGAGGAGATCCCGGACGCCAGCCACTGGATCCCGCTGGACGCTCCAGACCGCCTGAACACCCTCCTGGCCGACTGGCTCAGCTGAGCCGGCTGGGTCAGCTGGCGCCGGCTGGGTCAGCTGGGCAGCCGCGCCCATTTCGGTGTCCAGGTGCTGGCCCCGGCGCGGCTCGGTTCAGCGGCGCGTAGATGGTCGCGAAGAAGACGCAGTGCCGGGTGCGGGTTGTCGCCGCGCCAGATCAGCGAATGCGGGTACACCGGCGCCGGGTCGTGCAACGCTACTCGCCGCAGGTCCCAGCCGGCGGGCCAGACGAGGTCGGTCTGCTCGCCGACAAACGTCGCCAGCGCCGGGGACCGGGCAACCGCGTCGAGGAGCGGTTCGATACCGAAGTAGGGGCCGGTCACGTCGATCGTGAGCCCGAACGCGTCGGCGAGATCTCCGTAGTAAACCGCCCACTCGGTCCCTGGGACCACGCCGGGCATCCAGATCCTGCGCCCGGCGAGCTGGGCGGGCCTGACGGCGCCGGCGGCGGCGAACTCGTGGTCCGGGCCGATGAGGAGCTGGACGAGCTCATCAAAGACCCGCACGGACTTGACTCCGTCGGGGAGTTGATGCGCCGGAAGGGTAACGGCACGGAAGGACGCGTCTATCGCGCCGGACCGGACGGCCTCGATCGCCGCGTCCGCGTCGAAGTGGGTCACGACGTCGAGTTCGGCCTCGGGATGTGCCCGGTGGAAGCCACGCAGCAGCCCGGCCGGGGCGAGCCGTCGGCCGATCACGTCGACGCGCAGCGCGCGGCGGCGGGGACGTACCGAGGCGGCAGCCCGCTCCTCGGCCTGGAGGAGATCGCGGGCGTGCGGGAGGAACGACTGCCCTTCACCAGTGAGCAGGGCACCGCGTGCCGTGCGGGTAAACAGCCGTACACCCAGGTCTTTCTCCAGCGCCGCTATGCGCTTGGACACCGCCTGCTGGGTGATCGACAGCTCATCGGCCGCTTCGGAGAACCTGCCCGCGTCCGCGACGGTGACGAAAGTGCGCACGGCATCGAGATCCACACCAACCGACCTTAAGCTCCTTCGGCACACAACACGCCGTTGTGGCTCGCCGGCCGGGCGGTTGTTTGATCGGCCGGGCCGCGCTCGCTTTGATGCTGTCCATGGTGGCGAGGCGGTCGCTGGGACGTCGGTTCGGCTGGATGTGGGGAGCGTACGCGGTCAGCGCATACGGCTCCGGTCTGGGGCTGGGAGCGTTCGGATTGATCGCGATCCGCGTGCTGCACGCCGGGCCGGCCGAAGTGTCGGCACTGCCCGCGGCCGGGCTGGCGGTGGGGGCGCTGGTGGCGGTGCCGCTCGGCCCGTGGGTGGAGTTCCGCCGGAAACGGCCGGTCATGGTCACGATGGACCTGATCCGGTTCGCGGCGGTGCTGAGCATCCCCGCCGCGTTCGCGCTCGGCTGGCTGAGCTTCGTCCAGCTCCTGATCGTGTCGGTTATCGTCGCCGCGGCCAAGATAACGTTCAACGCGGCCAGCGGCGCGTACCTGAAACTGCTGGTGCCTCCGGCCGATCTGCTCGTCGCGAACGCGCGAATGGAATCCACGACCTGGACCGCAGTCGTGATTGGCCCGCCGCTCGGCGGGCTCGCGATCGGGCTGTTCGGGCCCGTGACCACCGTACTGGCCGATGCGGTCAGCTACCTGCTGTCCGCGATGGGGATCGGTGCGATCGGCGGAAGCGAGCCGCGCCCCGGGCGAGCCGACGCGGCAGGAGCCAGCGGCGGCGGCTTGCTTGACGGGTGGCGGTACATCCTCAGCCACCCGGTGCTGCGTCCGCTGTTCTTCAACACGCTCGGTGTCAACGGCCTGATCATGGCGACGGAGCCGTTGCTCGCCGTCCTGATGCTCGGCCGCCTCGGGTTCGCGCCATGGGAGTACGGCCTCGCGTTCGGCGCGCCCTGCGTCGGCGGCCTGATCGGCTCCCGGCTGGCCCGCCGGCTCGTCGCGCGATTCGGGCGGCACAGGATCATGCTCACATCCGGGACGCTGCGCGCCTGCTGGCTGCTCGGGCTGGCCTTCATCCGTCCCGGTGCCGCCGGGGTCGTGCTGGTCATCGTCCTCCAGCTTGGCCTGATCACCTCTATCGGCGTGTTCAACCCGGTGTTCGCCACCTACCGGCTCGATCAGACCCAGAAGGACCGGGTCGCCCGCACCTTGTCCGCATGGTCGGTCAGCAGCAGCGCGACCATCGCTGCCCTCACCGCGCTATGGGGCGGGCTGGCCAGCGTCACCAGCCCGCGCATCGCGATCGCGGCCGCTGGCCTGCTCATGCTGGCCACCCCGTTCCTGCTCCCGCGCCGCGACCGCACGGTTCGTCCCGCCGCGCCGGTACCCGCCAGCACGGCGTCATGAATGGCCCCCGGTGTGCACGGTGACCCCGAAGTGGCAGCCGGAGACGCAGGCGACGATCAGTGCCACCAGGATGAGTGCGGTTATCAGCCTTCGCCTCATGCGGGCACCTCCGCACAGGCCCACGTGCGTAGCACCGGCGCCCACCGGCGAGCCTGGTTGATGCCGGTAAACCAGTGGAATCCGATCAGCAGGTAGACAGGCTCACCGTCGTGAAGGTCGAGCACGAGCGGTTTGCCCAGGTCCCCGAAAAGACCGAAGCTCGCGTTGTTGCCGCGGATGCCCGCGGCCTGGCTGCGCCGGTACGCGTCGGTGAAGGTCAGCCGCACGCCGGCCACCGCTTCTCTGCGGATCACGCGCCAGCCGCCGAGGATCAGCGTGCCCGGGGTTAGCTGCAGCGGGCCCTGATGCGGAAACAGCCGCCGCTGATCGCTGTAGGCCGAAAGGCGGCGCATCAGCGGTGCGCCGAGTAGCTCTCCTTCGGTGGCGCCCAGATAGCTGTCGCTCACTGACGTCTCCTCTCTCTCCACCGCCCAGGGTGCGCGCCGCGGCCCGGACCTGTCGTCGGGCGCGTGACCGACACCCGGAATCCGTCTCGCGACCGATATCGCTGGCCTGGCGGCCCGGTTAGGATCACCGCGTGGCTTCCGGCGCGCCGTTGGGTACCCGCCTCAGTCCCAGGCAGTGGATGGCGGTCGACGCGGCGGTGTCGGCCGGGATGTTCGCGGTGCTCGTGGGCGTCGCCGTTTCGAGGCATCCCCACCATTCCGGCGGGGCGCATACGCTCCCGATGCTGCTGCTGGCACCGTTCGCCTCGCTGCCGCTGACGGTGCGTCGCCGCTGGCCGGTCCCGGTTTTCTTCGTCGTGCTGATCGCATCGGTGGCCTATTCGATCTTTGGTCCGAGGGTCTCCCCGGTGACCGGCCCTACCTACGGGCTTTACACGGTGGCCGTACAAGCGGATCGCAAGTGGTCATTGCTGGCACTGGCAACGGTTGAGGCCGCGGTTCTGGTGAACGGCGCTGGGACCGGGATCGGGGTTAACCTCTCGCTCGCCACGACGGGCAAAGGCAACACTGTGAACGCGGCATTCATCGCGCTGGTACAGCTGACCGTCTGGATCACCGCCGACGGCATACGGCGCCGCCGCGCCTACTCGGCCAGCCTGCGCGAACGCTCGCTTCGCGAGGCCCTGTCCGAGCAGCGGCTGCAGATCGCGCGGGAACTGCACGACATCGTGTCGCACGCGATGAGCGTCGTCGCCGTACAGGCCGGGGTGGGCAGCCACCTGATCGCCACCCGCCCGGATGAGGCGGCGAAATCCCTGCGTGCCATCGAGGCCACCGCCCGGGCCGCGCTGTCGGAAACGCGGTCTCTGCTCAGCGTGATGCGCGACGACGGCTACGATCTGGCCAGCCGGTCTCCCGTGCCGGGGCTGGATAATCTCCAGGCGCTGGTGCAGCGCGTCGCCGACGCCGGGCAGCCGGTGACGCTGCGGGTGGAAGGCCGGCCACGGGCGCTGCCGCAGAGCCTGGAGCTGACGATCTACCGGGTTGTCCAGGAAGCGCTCACCAATGTGGTACGGCATGCGGCGCCGCCGGTTACGGCGACGGTCGTCATCCGCTATGACGACAACGGAGGCATGATCGTGGAGGTTACCGACGACGGGCGCGGCACCGGGAACAAGCGGAGTGAGCGCCGTGGCCATGGCCTGGCGGGCATGCGGGAACGAGTCTCGCTGCTCGGCGGTGAGCTGTCCGCGGGTCAGCGGGCCGGGGGAGGCTACCGGGTGGTGGCGAGCTTGCCGGCCGAGGCCGGGACCGAGGCCGGGACACGGTGAACATCCGGGACACGGTGAACATCCGGGTCGCGATCGCCGACGACCATGCGCTGGTGCGCGCGGGCTTCCGGGCGCTGATCGATGCGGAGCCCGGCCTTGAGGTGGTCGGAGAGGCCGCTGACGGAGAGGAGGCCATCGAGCTGGCCCGGACCGCGCAGCCCGATGTGATCCTGATGGACATCCGGATGCCAGGGACCGATGGGGTGGCCGCGACCAGCCACATCACCAGCCACATCACCAACCAGGAGGCGGCTCAGCGGTCGGCCCGGGTTCTCATCCTGACCACTTTCGACCTCGACGAGTACGTCTACGCGGCGCTGCGCGCCGGGGCGAGCGGCTTCCTGCTCAAGGACACGCCACCCGCCGAATTGCTCGCCGCCATCCGGATCGTCGCCGCCGGTGACGCCCTGCTGGCCCCGAGCGTCACCCGCAAGCTGATCCGCGAGTTCGCCCGCCAGTCACCCGCCTCACCCCGGCCGCCGCTGGAGGTCCTCACCGACCGTGAGCAGGACGTGCTGGCCCTGGTGGCGCGGGGGTTGTCCAACGCCGAGATCGCGACCGAGCTGTTCATAACGCTGGCCACGGTCAAGACCCACGTGAGCCGGCTGCTGACCAAGCTGACCGCGCGGGACCGCGCGCAGCTCATCGTCATCGCGTACGAGTCCGGGTTCGTTACCCCGGCCTAGCCGAGCCTAGCCGGCGCACGAGTCGCCATACGGCCGCGCCATCCACGGCCAGCCCGCGACGCCCCGCCTCTTCTCACGAGTGCGACGCATGTCACGCGGCATGATCCGCCCCGCCCCCCTTAGGGGATGGTTGGCGCAATGTACCCCTCGGGTGGGGATGGCTGGCGCAACGTACCCCTTGAGATCCCGAGTGAATGTGAACTGCGAGGTTAATGTGACAATGTTGCAGCTCTGGGCGACCGGTCGGCCGAACCCTGTGGAAGGGGTTACCGGGTCGTGCGCGAGCGGGAGATGGCGATCCCGGCGAGACACAACGCGCCCCCGGCGAGAGCCGGCCAGCGGGGGATCTCGCCCAGGACGGCCCAGGACATCAGGACCGTCAGCGCCGGTACAGCGTAGACGGTGGCGCCCATCTTCCCGGCCGGTGTCCGGGCCAGCGCGTACGCCCAGGTGGTAAACGCCACCGCGGTTGGGAATACACCCAGGTACGCCACGCCGAGGATCGCTGACCAGGGTGCTCTGGCCAGCTGGGACGCGAGCTGGCTGCCGAAGGGCAGGCAGGCGACGGCCCCGGTCGCGCAGCCGAACGTGATCACATCGAGGGCCGACGCGCGCCGGAGCGCGTGTTTCTGGATGACCGCGCTTGTGGCATAGGACGCCGCCGCAAGCGCGCACAGCAGGATTCCGGACGCACGGGCATGCCCGGCCGAGGATGCGGAGATCCCGACCACGACCGCGACCACGCCACCGAAGGAGACCGTGATCCCGGCAAGCAAGCTGGGCGGGAAGCCCTCCCCGAGTAGCCAGCCGCTCAGCAGCGCGATCAGCACCGGGCCGGTACTGGTGATCATCGCCGCGGTGCCGGCGTCGACCTTCTGCTCGCCCCAGTTCAGCGCGACCATGTAGACGCCAAACCACAGCACCCCGGCGGCCGCGATACCCGGCCACGCGGTGCGCGGCGGCCACCCCTTCCGGCGCCGCAGCCAGACGAGGCCGAGCACCGCCGCACCGATCAGCAGCCTGCCCAGCGCCAGTGCGCCGGGAGAAAACCAGTGACCCGCGCTGCGGATCGCGACGAAGGATGACGCCCATAGCACCACCGTCACGGCCGCCGCGGCCAGCGCCAGCCGGTTCGG
>JAFARZ010000004.1 GCA_019245115.1 Streptosporangiaceae bacterium
CGGACCGGCCACGACGACCGGCTGGTGATCGTGTTCTCGCACCATGGCACCAGCACGCTTGACAACACCCGCGGTGGCCACCCGGGACCGGACGGCGAGCCAATGCTCGGCGCGGGGCTGGTGGCCTTGCTGCACCGGTTCCCCAACGTGGTGCTGTGGCTGAACGGCCATACCCACACCAACGCGATCCGCCCGCACCCCGACCCCGCCGACCCGGCGCGCGGGTTCTGGGAGGTGACCACCTGCGCGGTGGTGGACTGGCCCTGCCAGACCCGGGTGGTCGAGCTGCTCGACCACGGCGAGTACCTGTCCATCGTGACCACGATGGTGGACCACGACACGCCGCCGGTGCCATCGGTGCCGCTGGAGACCCGCGATGATCTCGCCGCGCTGCACCGCGAGCTCGCGGCCAACGTTCCCTGGGACGTCAGCGCCCTGGCCGGCACCCCCGCGGACCGGAACGTGGAGCTGCGCGTCGCGCCGCCCTTCCCGGTCAAGCGCCTGCCCGGAGCTTGACGCGCAGCGCGCACAGGTCGTCGTCGCCGAAACCGTGCCCGGCCAGCCACGCCGGGATCCCGCCGTAGCGCGCGTCCATCTGCTCCAGGAAGGCCGCCATCGTCTCGGCCCGCGGCCGGTGCAGGTCGGCGGGCTTGCTGTCGATGTCGCGGGCGTACAGGCGCGACCTGCGCAGCCGGTCCATGATGGCCTCGGTGCGCTCTCCCGTGGCCGCGTAGTCGGCCACCACGGCCTGCCCGGGCACCCCGGCCACGGTGAGCGCGAGCGCTACCACGACCCCGGTCCTGTCCTTGCCCGCCGCGCAGTGGACCAGGGCCGCGCCCTCGGCCCGCGCGATGCTCCGCAGGGCCCCGACCACCTGGTCGGGGCGGTCTTCCAGGTACCCCAGGTAGTGCCCGCAGACCGGGTCGCGCGGGTACCTGGACTGGTCCTGCCGGACCCTGGCCAGCAGCGCCTCGGCGATCACGTCGGTGTTCGAACCCACCTCGGGCAGCACCGGATGATGGGCATGCCGCACGCCCGCGACGCTGTCCAGCGGCGCCGGCCCCTCGGCGGCCAGCTCGTTGGAGCTGCGCAAGTCCACCACCGTGGTCACGCCGAGGTCACGCACCAGCTTGGTCACGTCGGCGGCCGACAGTTCCTGCAGGTTGTCCGCGCGCAGCAACCTGGCTCGCGCCGTCTTCTGTCCATCCTGCGTGGGCAGGTCACCCAGGTCGCGCACGTTGACCGCACCATCAAGCTCAATCCACGCCATGACAACACCATCGCAGACCGGCCCGGGAGCGGCTGAACCGGCCCGTGGCCGTTTGGAGACCTCGCCGTGACCTCGGGCATCGGTTTGCGGTCGAGTGGCTGGCGGCCATCCGGTGGTCCGGATTACCGGTTGGCGACCAGTCACATCGGGCAATTACAGTTCGGCATCTGGCTAGTCCTCGTGTGACTACTAGCTGATATGGTCGGCGAATGATGCTCTTTCGAGGTGGGGACAGGATTTGGCGCGCTGGCGGCATGCCTCGCAAGGCCGCTGCGGTCACGGTGCTGTGTGCCGCGCTCTTCGCAGCCGGCTGCAGTTCGTCCGGCTCGTCGAGTTCACCCGGCACGGCGAGCAGCTCGTCGGCCACGACGTCGACTTCGGCGTCGGCATCCGCTTCGGCCACGGGGTCGGGCCCGGTCAACGTCTTGTACGCTGGCTCGCTGGTGAACCTGATGCAAAAGCAGGTCGGCCCGGCTTTCCAGCAGGCGACCGGTTACAGCGTCACCGGCTTTTCGGCAGGCTCGAAAGATCTGGCGACCGAGATTAAGGGCAAGGTCCACCAGGGCGACGTATTCATCAGCGCGAGCCCCAAGGTCAACGCCTCGCTCAAGGGAGCGTCGAACGGTAACTGGGTGTCCTGGTACGGCACGTTCGCCACGTCGGCGCTCGTCCTCGGCTACAACGCGAACAGCAAGTTCGCCAGCGACATCAAGAGCAAGCCCTGGTATCAGGTCCTGACCGAGCCGGGAATCCGGGTCGGGTTCACCGACCCGGCGACCGACCCGAAGGGCGTGCTGGCCGTCCAGGCGATGACCAGCGCCGCCAGCAAGATGCACGTGCCGGCGCTGAAGACGCTGGCCACCGACAAGGCCGACATCTTCCCCGAGGAGACCCTGGTCGGGCGGCTGCAGGCCGGACAGCTCGACGTCGGGTTCTTCTATACCGCCGAGGCCGCCGCTGCTAATATCCCGACCGTGCCTCTTACCGGTGAGGACCTCAAGGCCACCTACACGATAACCATCCTGAACAAGGCGCCGCACGAGGCCGCGGCCGAGGCTTTCGTCTCCTACCTGCTCGGCTCGAGCGGCCAGGCGGTCCTGAAGCAGGACGGGTTCGCCCTGGTCACGCCGCCCAAGGTCACCGGTACCGGGGTGCCGTCCAGCTTGCAGAGCATGCTGTCGCCATAGTGGCGTACCGGGCTTCACGCAGCCCGCTCACCTGGCTGGGCGGGCTGCTGGCCCTTTATCTCGCCGTTCCGGTCGTCGCGTTCCTGGCCCGCCTGGCTGGCTCCAGCAATCGCGGATTCGGCACTCCTGGCCTCTGGTCGGCGCTGGAGGTCTCGGCCATAAGCGCGACCATCTCGACCGCGCTGGTCGCCCTGTTCGGCATTCCGCTGGCACACTGGCTGGCCCGCTCGCGCGGGCCAGTCGCCGCTGTCACCGGTATCCTGGTGCAACTGCCCCTGGCGATGCCGCCGGTGATGAGCGGCATCGTACTGATCTACCTCGTCGGGCCGTACACGGTGATCGGGCAGTTCTTCAACGGCGCGCTCACCGACTCGGTCGCCGGCGTGGTCATCGCCCAGACCTTCGTGGCGTCGCCGTTCCTGATCATCGCGGCCCGCTCGGCCTTCGCCGCCATCGATCCGGCGCTCGATGATCTCGCCGCGACCTTGGGACATCGCCCTCTGGCCAGGTTCTGGCTGGTGAGCCTGCGCATCGCCGCCCCCGGCATCCGGGCCGGGATGCTGCTGTGCTGGCTGCGCTCGATCGGCGAGTATGGCGCGACCGTGCTGCTGGCTTACCACCCGTACACCCTTCCGGTCTTCACGTACGTGCAGTTCTCCAGTACGGGCATCCCCACCACCCAGGCTCCCACGGCGCTCGCCCTCGGCATGGCCACGGCCGTCCTGCTGATCAGCCAGATACGCCGGCCCGTGCGGCTCGGCGCGCGGACCGATCTGCCCGGCCCGCGGCCTCCGCAACCCGCGACGCCGACCACCGTAAGCTTCGACCTCGACCTCACCGTGGGCACCTTCCGGCTGAACCTGGCCCACCGCGCCGCCAGTCACCGGCTGGCGATCCTCGGCCCCTCCGGCGCCGGGAAGTCGATTATGCTGCGCAGCCTGGCTGGCCTGCTGGGGCCGGACACGGGCGAGGTGAGCTACAACGGCCAGCCGGTCTCGAGGGTCCCCGTGGAGGCACGTCACATCGGCTACGTGCCGCAGAGCCTCGGCTCCCTGTTCCCGAACCGGACGGTCTGGCAGCAGATGCTCTTCGCCACCGACGCCGACCCGGAAGTTGCGGCCTGGTGGCTCGGCACGCTGCACCTCGACGGCCTGCAGGACCGTCTTCCCGGCCAGCTCTCCGGAGGTCAGCGGCAACGTGTCAGCCTCGCCCGGGCCCTGAGCCACGGCCCCCGGCTCGTCCTGCTCGACGAGCCGTTCTCCGCGCTGGACGCGCCGGTCCGCGAGGAACTGCGACGCGAACTCCGGCGGCTCCAGCAGGAGACCGGGCTGTCTACCGTGCTCGTCACCCACGATCCTGAAGAAGCTGCCCTGCTCGCCGACGAGATCCTCGTCATCGCCGACGGCCGCCTGCTGCAGGCTGGACCGCGGAGCGAGGTCTACAACCGCCCCGCCTCACCTGAGGTCGCGAGGCTGCTCGGCATCCAGAACCTTACTCCCGGCATCGTGGCCGGGCCCGACGAGATCATCACGGGTGCGCTGCGGATCCGTGCCGGCACCGCCGGA
>JAFARZ010000239.1 GCA_019245115.1 Streptosporangiaceae bacterium
CCCTGCGGTGTCCCTTTGTCCCGTTCCCGCATGGTGCCGTCGGGGAGCTGTAGCGGCGCTTTCAGCCAGCGCTTGACATACAGCAACGCCCACTTGTCGGTGGTGTTCACCTCGACCGCCTTCATGATGAGATCGTGATCCAGGGAATCGAAGGAATGCCCGACTCACTACCCGTATCGAGGACCTTGCGGCGGCATTGCAGGCGAACGCTGAGGGGTTGTCCCGCGCTGAGGCCGCTGTTGAGCTGTTGATTGGTCACCGGTGTTGGCTGCGGCGGGAGGATTTCGTCGGCCGGTTTGTGGCTGTGGAGACCGATCCGCGGTTGGTTGGGGACACCCCGATGGCCCGGGTTGGGTGGAAAGCGGTCGTGGCCGCGCTGGAGGCCGGGCGGCTGTCGTGCTCGGGTAGCGAGGCTGGGGTGTTGCGGATCGCCGCTAGTATCGCCGAGGGCATCGGCGTCGATCTGGCTGAGGCAGTGACCGGTCTGGATGAGACCAACATCGTCCTGGTCGCCCGGGCGGTGCTGCATGCCAACGGTCACCGCGCGGCGGTGGTCACCGTCGCCGGGGTGGAGCGCCGGTGACTTCGGTGGTGATCACACGTCGGCGTCACCCGCTGGTGGGCCACTCGCTGCGGGTGCTGGGCCAGATGCGTCGGCACGGCCGGTTGGAGCTGCTGCTGGTGCTCCCTGATGGCAGTAAGTCGTTGATCCCGGCGGCGTGGACCGATCTGGACGCCTCGGGCGAGGACGCCCGCAACGCCGGTGCGCAACACGGTGGGGCGGGTCAGGACGCGGCGGTGACGCTGGGGTCGCTGAGGGATCTGCTGCACGCATCCGCGGTGCTGGCCGCCCTGTCGGTGCGAACGCGGCACCACCAGGGACAGGCTGCACGGCAGTCACCGTCCAAGGAGGACTCCCGTGCAGCCTGTGCAGCTGAGTCTGCTACCGGACCAGGTTCCGGCGCTACCCCCAGATCTTCTCGCCCAGCTTCCTCCGTCGCAGGTCAGCGCGGCGATCACGCTGCTGGCCCGGCTGATCGCCCAAGCGGCCACCTCGGCGGGAATGCAGGTGGGCGATGAGTGAGCCCAAGGTCACCGCGTCGCACCTGCGGCGAGCCGCGGTGGTCTATGTGCGCCAATCGACGCTGGCGCAGGTCGATCGCAACCGGGAATCCACCGCGCGCCAGTACGACCTGGCCGGCCGGGCCGTGGCGCTGGGCTGGCCGCGCAGCGCGGTGCGGGTGATCGACGACGACCTAGGGGTCAGTGGGGCCTGCGCGGCGGGCCGCTCGGGGTTCGCCGAACTGGCCGCCCAGGTCGGGCTCGGGCAGGTCGGGATCGTGCTGTCACTGGAGTGCTCCCGACTGGCCCGCAACAACGCCGACTGGTACCGGCTGCTCGACCTGGCCGGGATGACCGACACGTTGATCGCCGATACCGACGGTATCTACCACCCCGCGATGTTCAACGACCGCCTGGTACTGGGCATGAAGGGCACCATGTCCGAAGCCGAGCTGCACATCCTGCGGGCCCGCCTGGAGGGCGGCATCCGCAACAAGGCCGCCCGCGGTGAGCTGCGTCGCGCCTTGCCGGTCGGCCTGATCTGGGGAGAAGCTGACGGCGAGATCCGGTTGCACCCCGACGAGGCCGTCACCGGCGTCATCGCCGCGGTCTTCGAGCAGTTCGCCGTCCGCGGGTCGGCGCGCGCGGTGTGGCTGTGGTTGCGTGAGCAGGGCTTACGCTTCCCGCTGCAACCGGCCGCCTACCTGCACGGAAGCGAGATCATCTGGGTGGAGCCCACCTATCATGCCGTGCACAACGTGCTCACCCATCCCGCCTACGCCGGCGCATACGTCTTCGGCAAGACCGGCCAGCAACGCTACCTCGGCCAGGACGGCGTGCCACGGGTCCGTCGCCACAAGCTGCCCCAAGACAAGTGGGAGGTGCTCATCAAAGATCATCACCCGGGGTTTCTGGACTGGGACACCTACCAGGCCAACCAAGCCCGCATCGGCGCCAACACCCGCCCGATGGCCCACCAGCCGGGCACCGGGGCGGTGCGGGAGGGCTGCGCGCTGCTCCAAGGCCTGGCCACCTGCGGCACGTGCGGACGCAAGCTCGCCGTCTACTACGACGGCCCGCGCAAGTCCACCCCTGGCTACTACTGCACCGGCAGCGGTCAGCTCGTCGAGGGCCGCGGCACCCGGCACCTGCGCATCGGTGGGGCAGCGATCGACTCCGCCGTCGCCGAAGCGTTCCTGGCCGCGCTAGCCCCCGCCGCCCTCCAAGCCTGCCTGCACGCCGCCCAGCAGCTCGAAGACGGCCACGACACCGCGCTGGCCCAGTGGCGCCGCCAGCTCGAACAAGCCCGATACCAGGCCGGCAAGGCCGAACGCCGCTACCGGGCGGTCGACCCCGAAAACCGGCTGGTCGCCCGCGGTCTGGAAGCCGACTGGGAGAAAACGCTGACCGCACTCACCGCAGCCCAAGCCGAACTCGCCCGCCGCGAGACCGCCCGCCCCACCACGCTCACCGACGCCCAACGCACCCAGGTCCTCTCCCTCGGTGAGGACCTCGACCAGGTCTGGACCGCGCCGACCACCACCGACCGCGACCGCAAACAACTCCTGCACACCCTGCTCGAGGAGGTCAACATCACCGTCGCCCGTGACCACACCACCGGCCGGGCCGACCTGGTGCTGCGCTGGAAAGGCGGCGCGATCACCGACCTCTCCGTGCCGATCAAACGCAAGCCACCCACCATCCGCACCGACGAGGACACCATCGAGCTCATCCGCCGCCTCGCCGCGCACTACCCCGACCCGAAAATCGCCGGGATCCTCAACCGACAAGGACGACGCACCGCCCGGAAATTGTCGTTCACCGCCAGTAGGGTCCAGTCACTACGACACCACTGGGATATTCCCACCTACCAGCCCAGCGACGACCCACAGGAAGGAGAACTGCTCACCGTGGCCGACGCCGCCCAGACACTGGGCCTGGCCCCCTCCACCCTGCACCGCTGGCTGGGCGAAGGATTCATCGCCGGCGAACAAATCACCCCCGGCGCCCCCTGGCGAATCCGGCTCACCGACGACATCCGCGCCCTATTCGTCGACGACGCACCCCAGGGCTGGCTGGCCATGCTCGAAGCCACCCTCGCCTACGGCGTCTCCCGCCAAACCCTGTTGCAGCGTGTCAAGCGCGGCGAGCTCCACGCCGTCCACGTCCGCACCGGACGCAGAAAAGGCCTGCGTATCCAACCCCCACCCACCCACGACGGACTGTTTTGATCACGACAATCAGCGAAAGGAGCAGTGTGACCATGCATCGAAGAACTTCCGGATATCAAGATCCAGTACCCAGTCCTTTCGCCAGCACCGTTCGCGGCACTTCTTTAGCGCATCATGCGCCGACTTCCGCGGCCTATACCCATAGGAGTCGGGATGGAAAATCGACTCCGTCCTGGCCTCCAGTCGCATCGCGACCACAGTTTGCGCGATTCTGTCCGCGACAGTGGGAACCCCCAGGATCCTTGTCCCGCCGCCATGCGGCTTAGGTATCTCCACCGCTTTCACCGCGGGCGGAAAGTATGTCCCCGA
>JAFARZ010000340.1 GCA_019245115.1 Streptosporangiaceae bacterium
AGCCTGCGCTCACGGAACTGCCGGTCGGTGAGACCGTGCAGTTCGAGCGCCTCGGCTACTTCTGCCCGGATCCCGACTCGACGCCCGGACGGCTCGTCTTCAACCGCACCCTCGGCCTCAGGGACACCTGGGCCAAGCTCCAGGCGCATGCCGCCAAGCCATAACGACCTGTAGCAGCGCCGCGGCTCTTCAGGCTCCGGCGGTTCAGGGGGAAACACTGGCGGGCAGGTCCCTCCGAACAGATCGGCTCCTGGCTGGCGAGCCAGATGCTGTGGCCGCCGAGGCGCCCCGCCACCCGGTCTTCTTGCTTACCAAACCCTCGGGCTGATAGCCGGTGTCATGCGCGGCCCTGCGGAGCAAGGCCGCCGGGCGTGCGCGGATCATGGCTGGGATCGCCGGGCGGTGGCATGCCGCTGCTGCCTGGGCGGGACCGGCCGCAGCACCCGGGTGCCGCGCTACCCGTCGGTCATCGAGCCCACGCTGCCCGCCCCGGCGTCGAAGCAAGGCCGGGGCGGCCGCCCGGCCGGGCAGTGCCGCCGCGCGACATCGTCGACGGCATCCGCTATCTGGTCAAGGAAGGCGTCCAGTGGCGGGCGATGCCTGCGGACTTCTCGCCCCACCAGGCCATCTACGACATCAGGGCGGGCTGGCAGGCCAGCGGCGCGACCGAAGCCATGCACGGCGAACTGCGCGATCAATGCCGGATCGCAGCCGGCCGCAAGCCCCAGCCCACCGCGGCGGTCATCGACTCCCAGTCGGTCAAGGCCGCTGAGGAGGTCGCCCGCGCCGGCCGCGGCTACGACGCGGGCAATTATGCCGGCTGGCTGGTTATGCCGGGTGATGGCGGGGGCCGCTGGCCGGCGTGGGTAGGTGCGGCCAGCGGCCGGGATAATTACAGGTTTTCGAGGAATGTGAGGAGGTTGTCGTCGGGCTGGTACCGGCCGGGTCTGGTGGTTGCGGCTGGGGCGGTCCGGGCGAGCGCTTGTTCTTTGATCGCTAGGTCGGCATGCATGTAGATGTCGGTGGATCTGGTGGTGGCGTGGCCGAGCCATAGGGCGATGGTGGCCTGGTCGATGCCTGCCTGCCGTAGGGTCATGGCGGCTGTGTGACGCAGCGTGTGCGGCGTGATGTGTTTTCCTGCGAGGGATGGGCATGCCTGACGTGCGGCGGGCAGGTACCGGGCTAGCAGGTCGGCGATCGCATCGCGGCTGAGGTGGCCGCCGGCCCGGCTGGGGAATAGCGGGTCGCCGGGGCCGGCGCGGCGGCTGGTGATCCATTGCCGGAGCAGCCGTGCGGTCGGCTTGGTCAGCGGGGTGCAGCGCTGTTTGCGGCCCTTTCCGGTGCAGCGCAGGTGCGGTCCGGCGCCGAGGTTGGCGTCTGCGCAGGTCAGTGCTGTCAGTTCGGAGACGCGCAGCCCGGTCTGGACGGCGGTCAGGAGTAGCAGGTGGTCGCGGCGTCCGAGGGTTGTCTGCTGGTCGGGGACGGCGAGCAGCGTGCTGGTCTCGGTGCGCGTCATGAATGACACCACGGTGGAGTCGTGTCGCTTGGGCGGGACGGCGAGGACGCGCTGGATGAGCAGGGCCTGGTCGGGGCAGCGCAGCGCGGCGTAGCGGAACAGGGAGTGGATGGCGGCCAGCCGTGCGTTGCGGGTGGTGATGGTGTTGCCCCGTGCGGTTTCCAGGTGGTCCAGGAACCTGCCGACCAAGGTGGCGTCGATGTCGGCCAGTTCCAGCCGGGCTGGCTGGCGTCCGGCCTGGTCGCGGGCGTAGCACAGCAGGAGGCGGAACGTGTCCCGGTTTCCCCGAACTTGCGGAGTGTGTTTCTCCACCCTCGGGCGGGGCGAGTGTGGTCAGCGGTTGCGGTGCCGGTGGTCGTGGGTGCATTCTCCGGCGATGCGGATGGTGACGGCCTCCAGCAGGGCTTGGCTGGTGCTGGCGAGGTGGTCGGGGAGTTCGTCGTCGCGGCGGAGCCATTGGTGGGGGATGTAGGGACTGCGGCAGATGGCGGTCGGGTCGTTGACGGTGAGGACGAAGCCGAAGGTGCGGATTACCTCGTCGCGGTCGGGGTCGCTGCCGGTGTGGCGGGGGTTGGGTTTGAGGTTGTCGTGGTGGCCGGCGTAGCCGGTGAGGGTGTCGATTCCGCCGAAGAGGTCGTCGAGCATGACTGCCAGGGCGTCCAGGATGGTCTGTCCGGGCGGGACGGTGGTGGCGGGCAGTTGCCAGGGGCGGGTGAAGTCGATGCCGGCGGGGCCGCTGATGAGCAGGGTCTGGCCGCGGTGGTCGAGGATGGCGGCGACGTCCAGGTGGGTGATGCCGACGGCGTGGGCGTCGCTGACCAGTTCGCGGTTGCAGACGCGGGTGAGGGTCGTGGGGGCGTTGATGGCGGTCGCGTCGAAGGCGGCGGCGTGGTTGATCTCGGTCATGGTGTTCTGTCCGGTGCGGGCGTGCGGGGCCGGCCGGGCTGGGTGAGGGTGCGGGCGGTGGTGGCCGGGAAGGTGGGTATGCCTAGGTCGACGGCGGCGGTGCGGCTGGCGGTGATGGCGTCCATTTCGGCGAGTTTGGCCTTGGCGGCGTCTAGGTCGGCGCGGCGTCCTTCGGCTTCGCCGTGCCAGCCGCGATCTTCGGCTTCTTCGATGAGGACGGCGAGGTTGAGGACCAGTTCGGCAAGGCGCTGTCGCTGGGCCGGGTCGGGGCGCAGCAGCGGGCAGCGGATGCAGGAATGTTCGTGGATGCAGGGGGTGCCGTAACCGCGGCCGCAGTCACCGAGGGCGACTTTGCGGCGGGCGAAGTGGCCACGGAACTCGTCCCATTCGGCGTCGGTGACGGGCCGGTACTCCTCTTGGGGGCGCAGGGTGCGGCGCCGGGTGATGAACTGCTGGTGAGCCGCGATGACCTGCCGCGGGTAGATCGCGTTGTAGCCGAGAGTGACGTTTATATCGGCGTGGCCGACGATGAGCTGGCAGATGTGCGGGGGCATGCCGCTGCTGATGGCATCTGTGATGAAGACCCTCCGGAAGTCGTGCGGCTGCATCGACAGCGGCGCTCCGGTGACATCGGTGATCCCGGCGGCGGTCAGGGCCGCTTCCAGCCGGACTCGGATAGCAGCGGTGGAGATCGATCGGTTCTCTACTCCGAATCGGCGCTGGAACAGCAGCGGAGCCTTGGTGTCGGCGAACCGCCGTTCATGGGGGTCGTAGCGCTGCACGAGGGGAACGGTGCCGGTCGCAGGATTGCTGATGCGAGCGACGATGGCGCTGAGCACATCGGCCAGCAGCGGGCTGATGACCATGAGCCGTTCGGTGTCGGTCTTGGACGGGGCGATGTGCAGCAGGGGAACAATGCCGGTCCCGGTCGTCGCCGTTGCGGCGGGGTCGGGTGAGCCGTCGTCGCAGGGTAGCTGGTAGGAGATCAGGCTGTGATGGGAGATCTCGGTGAGCTCCTCGATGCGGATGCCGGTCTCGTGCAGGGTTTCCACGACCGCCCAGATCCAGAATGCTTCAGCTTCGGCTGCGGTGAGGTCGACTCGCCCACGGCCCGGCGGTGACGGGTCAGGTCCTGACGCCGGAGCCGCAGGAGGGTCATCTGGCCGTGCGGTCTGTCCCGGCTGCTGGTTTTCCGGCACCGGCAGGGCCCACAGGTGCAAGGTGGGCGTGGGCGAGGCAGGTGCACGGCGCATCGTGATCCCGCCGGCGGTGAACAGCTGGCCGGGCTGGACCGCGGCGGCTGCCGCCAAGCGTTCGGCGGTGAGGGTGCGCTGCCGGCGCACGTGCGTGAGCAGGGCGGGCATGACCTGCAGTCGCTGCCGGGTCCGCTCATCCATCCGTGATTTGCGCTGCGCTTGGAGTTTGCGCATCGACAGGTCGGCGTCCTTCACCGGGTTGGGGGCAACCCACTGCGCCCAGCGGGCGGGGTCCTCAGCGGCCCACTGCGCGATGTCGGCATAGAACGCGCGGACCGTCACCAGCGGCATGACCGACCAGCGGCGCGGCTCGGCGGCGGCGCCTTCTCCGCGACGGCTGCGCTTCAGCTGCATCCGCTGCTTCCAGGCGGTGGCGACCTCGCTGTCCAGGCGCAACGAGTCGATCCCCGGATGGTGTTCTTCCAGGTCACGCCAGAACAGTCGGCCCAGCACGTCTGCGATCTTGCTGAGGGTGTTGAAGTCCAGCGCAGGCTGCCGCTCGGCCAGGTAGGCGACCAGCAGGTCGCGGACGGGCCGGCACTGGATGCCGTTCCGGTCGATCAGATCCTCAATGGTGGGCTGGCCTTCCCAGCGCACCATCCGGATCGTGGCCGGAGCTTCCTCCTCCAGCATCCCCGCCGCCTTCAGCAGCTGGTAGAAGTACGGGCTGCGGGCGTTCCCGCTGATGGACACCTCTGCTACCTCGGCCAGCAGTTCCAGGCAGTCCCCGACACAGATGTCGGTGACTCCGCCGCCTTTCGCCGCCATGATCGCGGCGATCCGGTGCAGCGCTACCTGGGTGCCGCCGTGGCTGACCGGGGCCGCCTCGGTTCGTGCCCGCAGTGCGGCGAACCCGTCCGGATCGCGGCTGGCCGCCATCTCGGCCGCCAGCATTTTCGGGGTTGAGGTGCGCAGCAGCCACGGCAGTCCGGGGCGGATGACGTCGGCCATAATCAGGGTGCGAAGCCCCATCGTGATCGCGGTGGCGGTGCCCACGCCTACCGCGCCGGCATGTGCCAGCGCCAGCCTCCGCCAGTCGGCAGCCGGATCGGCTTCGGCTCCCGAAGCCAGCCACCGCTCCTGCCAGCTCGACCCGTCCTGATCTTCCAGCCAGGCCAGCACGAGCCCCAGGGACCGGCGACGGCGATGCTCCAAACCGCCCGACCGCGCATGCGGCGGCGCAGTCACCACCTGCCAGACCTGCTCGCGCGACCAGGCTGTCGCCTCCCACTGCGCTTGGTCCGGCCGTGGCGGAAACCGCGCAAGCAGCGCCCTGTCCTGCTCAGGCAGGCGCTGCTGGCCGGACGCCCAGAGCTCTGCCGTCACCTGCGAGGAATCCGATCCCGCCCGGGCGATGGCATCGGTTCCCGTGTCCAGCCCGATCACGCGCCACCACCATCCCCGAACAAGATCTTCAGGCTCTCCGGGTTGTATCCGGCCGCAGCCTGTCTACCCGACGCCGCCTCAGGGGGAGATTGCTGTCCGCGGCGGGTAAAGAACGCGACCGCGTTGGCGATCACCTCATCCGGCAACGGGTTCAGGTAGGTCTGCGTGGTGGACAAGTGCCGATGACCCAAGATCCACTGAACGTCGGTGAGCAGCATCTGGGGATCTCGGGCCATCCGGAACGCGGCCGTATGGCGAAGATCGTGCAATGTGTGGTCGGCGCCCAGCGCCGCCGCGGCGCGCGTGAACATCATCCGCGCCGCGTCGTAACCCAGCGGTCCGTGCGGCGGCCGCAGGCTCCGCCACAACGGGTCATCAGCCGCCATGCTCACCTCGCCGGCCAGCCGATGCTGGTAGGCGGCCAGGTAGACGAACGCATCAGGGCACGCCGGCAGCTCCTGGATCGCCCGTGATCCCCTGCGGATCACCGAGATCACCTGCCGGGCCGGATCGACGTCCCCGACCGTCGCACCCAGCAGCTCAGCCGCCCGCGCCCCGCTGGAGACCCAGAACGCCACCAGCGCCCGGTCCCGGTCATAGCGCAGCTCCGCGAACACCTGATCGAACAGCTCATCAGGGATCCACCGCGGCGCGCCGGTCACCACACGCGGCCGGTAC
>JAFARZ010000348.1 GCA_019245115.1 Streptosporangiaceae bacterium
ACTGACCACCACCGCGCCAGCACGCACACCACGGCCCCGCCAGCACCCAGCCGGCGGGGCCGTCAACTGCCCCCGCGTCCCCATCGTCAATGACCGCTACATCGTCATCTTGAGCGACCGGGGACACCGCCGAAGAGGCGCACGGGACCTGAGGGGCCTGAGGTGCGGAACTGGGGACGCGGCAAACAGAGCCCGTTGCAGCATCCTTTCCGTGGACGAGGAAGCCGGTTCACCGATATCGGGTACCGGCCTCCGGCCGCGGTCAGTCCTGGCGGGTCAGCATGAACACCGGAATCTGCCGCGTGGTCTTGGCCTGGTACTCACCGACGGAAGGAGCCCGCGCGACCAGCCTCGGCCACAGCTCGGCACGGGCGGTGTCATCAAGCTCCTCCGCCACTACGGTGAACGTCTGGGCACCCACCTCGACCGTGATCCTGGGGTTGGCCTTGAGGTTGTAGTACCAGTTCGGGTGGGCTGGCGATCCGCCATTGGAGGCGACGATCGCGAAACGGTCATCCCCGTGAAGGAAGCAGCCCAGCGGCAAGACGCGCTCGATACCGGACTTGGCGCCGATGTGGTGGATGAGAATTAGCGTGGTGCCCGCCCATGGCCCGCCGACGCGTCCCTGGTTCGCCCGGAACTCCTCAATGATCGCGGTGTTATAGTCGCTGGCCCCGCCCGCAGCCGGGTTTGTCATGATCGCCTCCAACGCATCAGGACTGTCGTGTCTGCGATGGTCATGTCTGTTCGTCCACTTCTGCCGTGGTCTAGGGTCTGGCTGGACCGTCGCGGAGCACACCGCGCACTTGGTCGAGCGATACGGCCTCAGGGTCGAATTCAGCCAGCCACCAGGTGGCGCCCGCCTGGACGTACGGGGCCGGGTCGGTGCCGGGCGGCAGCGCAACGGCCACGTCGAACGGCACGACCGCGTGCTCGCGGAGGCCGTTGATGGTGGCGGTGATGTCGGCGACCTGGTCGGGGCGAGAGAGGTTGACCGGGAAGAAACCGTCATACCGGGCCGCTCGGCGCAGCGGCCTGGGATTCCCGGGAAATCCTGCGACCCACACCGGTACCCCGGGTTGCTGAACGGGCCTGGGCAGGAACCGGATGCCGTCGACGGTGTAATGCACGCCACGGTGGTGCACCGGCTCGCCGGACCAGGCGGCAGTGAGGACGTCCAACGCCTCATCCAGCATCTGGCCTCGCAGCCGGTCATCGAGTTGCTCGCCGGTTGCCGACAACTCGCCGCCGAAGCGGTCGCTGCCCAGGCCCGCCCCCAGGATGAGCCGGCCCTGGCTGAGCAGGTCCAGCGTCGCGGTCTCCCGGGCGACCTTGGCCGGCCGACGGCGAGCCAGCGGCGTGACCATCGGGCCGAGCCGCAGCCGTTCGGTGCCCGCGGCGACCGCGGCCAGGGTGATCCACGGATCGGCCACCTGCCGCACCGGCGCCCGCCAGTTCAGGTGGTCCCAGACAAACAGCCCGTGCCAGCCGGCCTCCTCCGCCTCAGCGGCCAGCCGTACGACCGCCATCGGGTTAGCAAGGTCATCGAAAACCGGCAGCCACAAGGCCGAGCGCAGCCCGGTCATGGCTCGGTCGGCCATGGTCATGGTTGTTACTCCAGTTATGTGGTGCGTGATTGGCGAGTACGAAAAGCGGTAGGTGAATGCCCCGCTACCTATACAGATCCGGGAAACCCGTGAAACTCACCGGGCATTTCAGCGTTCCGCGACGTGAAGATGTGTTGGACTACCCTGTAACACCCAACGGACGGGTGCTCGTGCGCTGGATGACCTGCCAGCTGGGCGGATCCTGGCTCGCTGTGGATTGCGAGTGGCCGAGAGCGATGTGGGCGCAACGCCTGCCCTGGTCGCGCAGCGATTGCCGGAGAGTGGTCAGTCCTGCGGGAGCGGCGGCGTCGCTGTCGTCCCATCCGGTGATCGCGACGGCGCGGGGCACGCTGCGGCCGGCGCGGGCCGCCGCGCGCAGCGCGCCGAGGGCGAGTTCGTCGCTCATCGCAGCGATCGCGTCGGGCGGATCGTCGCTGCGGAACAGTTCGCCGGCAACGGCTTCGCCGTGCGCGGTGGCGTTGGCCGGGCATACCGCTATCCGCAGGTCGGCGGGCGCGCCCCCGGCCTGGCGCCAGGCGTCGAGGAAGCCGTCCCACCGGTGCCGGGTCACCGGGTAAGTCACAGCCGGACCGGGTGGGCCGGTGAACAGCGCCCGGGTGCGGTCGCGGTTGACCGGGAAGCTGAGCACGACGGGCCGGGCGGCGCCGGTGAAGGCCAGCCGGCCGATCGCGGCGGCGGCGGCCCGGTCATCGATGCCGACCACGGGCAGCCCGCGCCGGGATGGTCCGGCGTGCACGACCGCCGGCAGTCCGCTGGCCGCGACGGCATCCAGGACCGGGTCGTCGTCGCTGGTGGTCCACACGATGAACCCGTCCACTACCGCCTCGTTGACATGCTGCACGTCGCTGGCGGCTCCGTTGATCGGGACCAGGGTGAGGCCGACGCCCTCGGCGGCACAGACCTCCGCCACGCCGGCCAGGAACCGGGCCGCCTGCGGGTCGTCGAAGGCGTAGGCCAGGCGCTCGCCAAGGACCACCCCGAGGCTGCCGGCCCGACCCCGGCGCAGCGACCGGGCACCGGGATGCGGGCCGGGATAGCCGAGCTTCTCCGCGGCCGCGCGGACCTTCGCCGCAGTGCCGGGCGCGACCCGCTCAGGCTGGGAATAGGCGTAGGACGCCGTCATGACCGACACCCCGGCTGCGTCGGCGACCTGGCGCATCGTCGGCCGACTCCGTCGTTGGTTCACCCCTGCATTGTAGTTGTGTATCGATACATAATCCCCTACGCTGTCATTGTGTATCGGTACACAAGTTGCGGTCCGGCAGACCTCGACCCGACGACGCGCCGTCCCGCACATCCTGGCCGGGCGGTGCCAACGCGTCCTAGCCAGGCGGAGCCGACGCGCCTCGGCTCGCCACCATCTCGCCAGAAACATGCAGCGGACGATTCCCGCGAGGCCTTCCGGGACGCGCCGACGCTGCTGAGCTACACCGCGCTGGCCGGCTACGCCTTCTGGCTGTATGCGTTCGGACCCGCGCTGGCGCTGCTGCAGGCCGAACTGCACTTCTCCTATACCCTGCTCGGCATCTACTCGGCGCTGTGGGCGGCCGGCGCAGCCCTCGCCGGGGTGACTTTCACAGCCTTCGCGCGCCGCCTGCAGCGCGCCACGCTGCTGTGGTGCTCGGCGGCAGGTGCCACCACCGGCGCCGGGCTGTTCTCCGCCGCCCACAGCGTCGAACTCACCATGCTCGGCGCCGCGGCGCTCGGCTTCGCCGGCACTACCCTGCTCACCTGCACCCAGGCGATCCTGTCCGACCGGCACGGCGAATGCCGCGGCCGCGCGCTGATCGAAGCCAACGTCGGCGCGGCTGGCTGCGCGGTGCTCGCCCCGCTCCTGCTCGGCCTGCTCCAGGGCACGCCCGCAAGCTGGCGGGCGGCAATGGGCCTGCCCGTCCTCGTACTCGCTGGTCTCTACCTGCGCTACCGGCATCAGCCGCTGCCCACGGCGCCTGCCGCCAGGCCCACCGCAGGCAGTGCCCGGCTGCCACTGGCCTGCTGGCTGCTGGCTGCCCTGGTCGCCGCCGGCATCGCAGTCGAGTTCTGCCTGGTCTACTTCGGTGCCGAACTGCTCACCGCGGCCGGACTGCGCACCGCCCAGGCCGCCACCGCCATGAGCGGTTTCTACCTCGGCATCCTGGGCGGTCGGATCGGCGGGGCGTGGCTTATCCGTCGCGCCGAGCGTACCGTTCCGCTGCTGTGCGCTTCCCTGGCCGTCACCGCCGTCGGGTTCCTGCTTTTCTGGCTGGCCGGCATGCCTATCCTCGCGATCGCCGGGCTGTTCCTCTGCGGCCTCGGCGTCGCGAATCTCTACCCCCTCTCACTCGCCCTCACCCTGGCCGCCGCGTCCGGAAACGACGACACCGCCAACGCCCGCACCCAGCTACTCGGCGGCGTGCTCGTCGTCGCCGCCCCCTACCTGCTCGGCAGCCTCGCCGATCACCTCGGGCTGCACGCCGCGTTTACCACCGAGCCGGTACTCATCGGGACCTGCGCGCTCCTGCTCCTCGCCGGACTCCGGCTCGGGCGGCGGGCCGGGCGGACACCGAGCCGCCCCCGCGCGACCAGCGACTAACCCGGGCAGCGGTGGTGTTCCCCGTCCCGGCTGAAGGTGCCGGTGAAACGCCGGCCGGGTACATCACGGGCGTGAATCTTCACCTCGACAGCGGCAGCTACGTGAGGCTGGTGTGAGATGGCGAACGACGAAGAGAGCACCTTCGAGGCCCCGGAAACCATCGGCCGGATGCTCGTGACAACGTAGGGACGCCGCACTACTACCGGATACAGGGCAGCCACCTGCTGATCGAATTCGACAACGCGATCGACGAGGGGAATCATGTCCACTCCGTGTGGCGCGACTATCGTAACGACCTCGGCCACGACCTGCTCGTTGATCATTACGAGCGGGAGCGGACCACCGGACACCACTTGACCAGCCGGCTGACGTCCTCGGTCGCCGACGAGTGAGCTGAGGACGCTCAGCGCACACCCGGCGCAGCTACACCATCCCGTCCGGCTATCCGGCCAGTCGCCGATTCGAATCTCGCCCGGATCCGCGAGGAGTTCACCTAGAGTTCACATGTCGCGGTGTATGCCGGATGGCCGTTGGGTATGCCGACCGCGGATTCCGTTACCTGATCGTGACCAAAATCGAGGAGGGGAATCGATGCCCCACCCTGTCAGCCGGGCCGCGGACCCGGCTCAGGACGCCCAGATCAGCCGGGAGATGCTCGCCGAGATGGACGAGGCGGCGACCAGCAGGGAACACTGGAAAATCCTGCTCACCTCTGGCATGGGGTTCTTCACCGACGCCTATGACCTGTTCGTCATCGGCGTCGCCGCCACGATGATCGCCTCTGAGTGGCATATCGCCAGCTACCAGAAATCGCTGCTGACCTCGCTGGCGCTGCTCACCTCAGCGGCCGGAGCGGTCTTCTTCGGCCATGTCGCCGACAAGCTCGGGCGACGGAAGATCTACGGCTACGAGGTGCTCGTGCTGGCCGCCGGCGCGGTCGCGTCAGCCTTCGCGCCCGGCATCTGGTGGCTGATCGCCTTCCGCGCGATCTTGGGGTTCGGCATCGGCGGGGACTACCCGGTCAGCGC
>JAFARZ010000365.1 GCA_019245115.1 Streptosporangiaceae bacterium
ATCGGCGGCCTGTGCCACCGACCCGCTAACTGTGGCCCTCCAGCAGCACACACCGCAACTGATTAACGCAGCCACTCCGCCCACCCCCGGCCAACCCAGACATCAGCCGGGCAGACCTCCAAGACCAAGGTCCCTCAGTGGGAAGAAAGGAGCCCTCCGGAAGAAAAGGCGCCGGAAACCGGCGCCCTAACCTCCACGAGGCTCCGATCTTCCACGTCGTCCAGCGTGACCGCCGCGCACATAACGCTCTAATCCCGGCATACGGGTGCAATCCACGGCACGCCGACGGCCGTCCAGCCGACGGCCGTCCACTCGCAGCCAAGCACCAGACAGCACACACCAGAGCACCAGAGCACCAGAGCACCAAGCACCAAGCACCAAGCAGCGTCAGACCTCAGACGCGGAAACCCCCGCACCTGGCGTCTGATCGTCACCTTCGACAGCGGTGGGGGTCATCGCCTTGACGATGCGCTCAAGGTCGTCCAGCGAGGCGAACTCGACGACGATCTTGCCCTTGTGACGCCCCAGTTCCACCTTCACCCGGGTCTCGAAGATGTCGGACAGGCGGTTGGCCAGGTGGTTGAGCCCGGGCGCGACCGGCGCCTTGCCCGGAGCGCGCGACGAGCGGGGCTTCGCCTTATCGTCGTCGATGCCCACGGAGACGATCTCCTCGACAGCGCGCACCGACAGGTTTTCCGCCACGATGCGAGTGGCCAGGTGCTCCTGAGCTTCGGTGTCACTCAACCCCAGCAGGGCTCGGGCGTGCCCAGCGCTCAGCACGCCCGCGGCGACTCGCTTCTGGACAGCTGGTGGCAGGTTCAACAGCCGCAACGTATTGCTGATATGCGGACGGGAGCGACCGATCTTCTGGGCGAGCTGCTCATGCGTGGCGCCGAAGTCGTCAAGGAGCTGCTGATATGCGGCCGCCTCTTCGAGCGGGTCGAGCTGCTGACGATGCAGGTTCTCGATGAGAGCGTCGCGGAGCAGGTCGGTGTCGGGGGTGTCCCTGACGATCGCCGCGATCTCGGTAAGCCCGGCCCGCTGCGAGGCGCGCCACCGCCGCTCGCCCATGATGAGCTCGTACCGGCCCACCCCGACGGACCGCACGACCACCGGCTGCAGCAGGCCTACTTCCCGGATCGAGTCGGCCAGTTCGTCCAGGGCGTCATCGTCGAAGGAGCGTCTGGGCTGACGAGGATTCGGCGAGATCGAGGTGACCGGTATCTCCTCGTACCGCGCCCCGGGGACGTCGACCATCGACTCCGATGGGCTGTCCGCGGGTACTCCTCGGAGATCCGGGCGCGGACGCGTCTCCGTGGCGCGGTTCGGCTCCCCGTCGCCGATGAGCGGCGACTCCGGGATGAGTGCGCCGAGCCCTTTGCCGAGTCCACGTCGCTGCTGAGCCACTTGCCGTTCCCCGATCTGTTCCGCTTTCTCTAAGAGCATGCCGCAGAGGCATGCTCTTGCTACCGCCGACGTTACCGTGCTCCGGCCGACTGCATCGCGACTTCGCGTGCTGCCTCGACGTAGGCGACAGCACCGCTCGAACCCGGATCGTAAGTGATGACCGACTGACCGCGGCTAGGCGCCTCCGAAACTCGCACGCTCCGGGGGATTATGGTGTGCAGGACGGAACTGCCGAAGTGGGCACGGACATCGTCGGCCACATCAGACGCCAGGCGGGTGCGCCCGTCGTACATGGTCAGCAGCACGGTGGAGATGTGCAGTCCGGGGTTGAAGTTCACCCGGACCAGTTCGGCGGTGTTCAGCAGTTGCTGGACGCCCTCGAGGGCGTAGTACTCGCACTGGATCGGGAGCAGCACCTCTTCGGCCGCGACCAAGGCGTTCAACGTCAGCAAGCCCAGTGACGGCGGGCAGTCCACGAACACGTAGTCCAGGTGCGATGTGTCATAGGCGCGGAGCGCCCGCGCCAGTCGCAGCTCGCGAGCGACCACCGGCACCAGTTCGATCTCGGCTCCGGCCAGGTCGATGGTTGCGGGCGCGCAATACAGGCCGGGCATCTCCCCGGCGGGCCTGACGATCTCGGCCAGCGGGCGGTCATCGACCAGGACGTTGTACACCGAGGGCACGCCCACGTGGTGCTCCACATCCAGCGCCGTGGACGCGTTCCCTTGTGGATCCAGGTCTACGACGAGAACTCGCGCACCGTGCTGAGCCAGGCTCGCGGCCAGGTTCACCGCGGTGGTCGTCTTTCCGACGCCGCCTTTCTGGTTGGCGATAGTCATGATCCGGCACCGGCTCGGACGCGGCCACGGCTCCCGGTCGCCTATCCCGCGAACCCCGATCGCTGCCTCGGCGGCCCTGGCTATTGGCGTGTCTGCCGAACTCTGGGGCACCTCGGGGACCACAACGGGACTCGTTCCACGTGAAACCGACCCTTCTTTGCTCACCTGAACGCCTCTCGTTACTCGATCCCCATCAGGCCATCCGATTCCTGAGGGGGGAACCGGACGGCTCTGGTCGAGGGGGTAAAGACCACCGGCCGGCCTGTCGGGCCACCCCAATCCGGCTGTGTCACCGCGGGGGGCCGGAGGGACGACTCCCCCCGATCCAGTGTCTCGCGTGCGGTCTACCTGGCCTGTCAGTTCCGCCACACCTAAGCCCTGCCTCACCTAGCAAGAAAACGCACGACGGTAGTCGCAGGACTGACCTTACCCTGCCCAACCCGCAGAACCTCGGCTCTGCGCGCGCCGACCCGGCGAAGCGCCGACCGAGCTCGCGTGAGCTCCTCTTCGGCACTGCGGCCCTTGATAGCCAGCACCGTGCCACCCGAGCGGGCGACCCCGGCCGCCAGCGGCACCAAACGGTCTAGCGGGGCCACCGCCCGGGCCGTCACCACATCCGCGGCGAGACTGCCTGCCAGGTCTTCGGCACGGGACCGCACTACGGTAACGTTCCCCAACCCGAGCTTGCCGACGCATTCGTTGAGGAACGTCACCCGGCGTTCGAGCGGCTCGACGAGCGTCACCCGCAACCGCTGGCACAGCATCGCGAACACCAAGCCCGGCAACCCCGCACCCGAGCCGATGTCCACCAGCGTGCCGGAGGCGTCAGGTATCAGTTCCGCTACCACCGCGCAGTTGAGCAGATGACGATCCCACAGCTTCGGCACCTCGTGGGGTCCGATGACACCCCATTCGACGCCTTGGGTCGCGAGGATGGCCGCGTACTCTTGCGCGCACTCCAAGGCCGAGCCGAACACCGCGACCCTATCCCGGGGGATGCTTTCCTCCGGACCCACGTCCTCTTCGCCGGGGGGAGAGTTCTCCCCGGGAGCCTCACTCTTTCTGCCGGGGGGAAGGGTCCCCCCGGGATCCCCGTTCTCCTTGCCGGGGGGAAGGGTCCCCCCGGGACCCCCCTCGATGCCCATCGGGACCGCTTGCTCGGCTTCAGGCCGGGACATCACCACGCGGGAAGACCACCACCCGTCGGTTGGGCTCCTCGCCCTCGGACTCGGATCGCATACCCGCCGCGGCGACCGCGTCATGCACGATCTTCCGTTCGAACGGCGACATTGAGGCCAACGCCTTCGGCTCGCCGGTCCGGCCCACTTCTTCGGCGACCCGCCGACCGTAGTCGGCCAGTTCAGCCTTGCGCCGGGCCCGATAGCCGCCGATATCCAGCATCAGCCGCGCACGGTTACCCGTCTGCCGGTGCACGGCGAGCCTGGTGAGTTCCTGGAGGGCCTCGAGTACCTGGCCGTCCTCGCCGACCAGCTCCTCCAAGGTCGCGCCGACCACGGACACGATGGCGCGATCGCCCTCCACATCCATGTCGATGTCGCCGTCGAGGTCCGCGATGTCCAGCAGCCCCTCGATGTAGTCGGCGGCGATATCGCCTTCCAGCTCGAGGTCTTTAACAGACGGCGCGGCCGCATCGGGCGCCGTTTCGTCGGCTTCGTCAGCCGCGTCCTCCACAGGCAGCGCCTCTTCGGCGACCACCTCGGCTTCCTGCGAGCTCAAGTCCCCTCCCACCACGTCCGCGCTCATCGTTTGCCTGACCGCTTACTCCGTGCCTGCCGCTGCGGTTGCTGCCGCACGACCTTTGTCACTGGAACATCGTCCACCGGTTCGGGCTCAGCGGGCTTCGTCCGGCCCAGCCGCAGCAGGCCTTTTCGTTCGTTGCCGTTCTGCGCGGCTCCATTCGATACGGAAGCGGATGCCGATTCGGAGGTCTTGCCAGCCCCAGCCGACCGTCCGGCGCTCGCCGGTCGTCCCGCCGTTCCCGATCGCGCCGTGCCGCTCGACGTGCTGCCCGAACGGGTGGCGCCAGATTTGCCTGGGCCCGCGGCGGAGGCGGCACCCGGCCGGCCGGGCTTGGCTGAAGCCGCCGGACGACCCGCGCCGGACGAACGCGCTCCGCTCGCTGGCCTGGCCGCCGTCGACGGCTTGCCAGCGCCACCGGACACCCGGGTGCCGCCGGGACCTGCCGCACCCGCCGCCGCGGCGGCCGCGGCCTCCGGAGGCTCCCAGTTGCGGAACATAAGGAACTGCTGGCCCAGCGTCCACACGTTCGTCGTGACCCAGTACAGGACCAAGCCGTACTGCCAGTACAGACCGGTCAGCGAGAAGAACGGGACGATGTACATCATGTACTTCTGCGACGCGGCCATCGGGTTGTCCGGGTCCATATTGGTCTGCATGAGACCACGCTTGGCGGACTGGCGCACGGTCATGAACGTGGTGGTCGCACTCACGCAGACGGTCGCCGCGATGATCAGAGCCACGTGCAACGGCGGGGATGGGTGCGCGAACAGCAGCTTGTCACCCAGGTGGACGCCGAAGATCTTGGCCGCTCGAGCGCTCTTCACCACCGGCACGGTCAGCCCGTACGGCGGGGTGTGTCCTGGGATCCAGTTGGTAATGCTGCGCAGCACGCTGAACAGCGAGAAGAAGACGATCATCTGCGGGATCATCGGCAGGCAGCCCGCCAGCGGGTTGACGCCGTTCTCCTTGTAGAACTTCATCGTCTCTTCTTGGAGCTTCTGCTTGTCGTTCTTGTACTTCTTGCGAAGCTCCATGAGCTGCGGCTGGTGCTGGGCCATCTTCCGCTGAGCGTGCACCTGCTTGACGAACAGCGGCACCAGGCACAGCCGGATCAGCATCACCAGTACGGCGATGGAAAGCCCCCAGGCCCATCCGCTGTCCGGGCCGAAGACCCCGCCGAGGACGGAGTGAAGCCGCATGATGACCCAGGCCACCAGGTCATTCAGCGGGTTGAGTATGCTCAGCACCTGCTTGCTCCTCGGGTAGGCACCGGGTCATAACCGCCGGGATTGAACGGATGGCACCGGGCGAGCCTCGCCACCGCGAGCCACAGCCCCCGCACCGCCCCGTGCTCAGCCAGCGCGCCGAGCGCGTATTCACTGCACGATGGGGCGAACCTGCATCGCGGACCGAGCAGGGGGCTTACGAAGCGCCGGTATCCAGAGATGGGCAGCATGAGCAGCCGGGCCGGCACCGTGACATCACGGGGAGGCTCGTTTGCCCGCTGCTTATCCGGCATTACCGGTGTATCGATTTTTGCCACGCTGCCCAACCTGCCGCCGCAGCCTATTGATCACCAGATCCAGATCAGCGGCAAGATCCGGCTGGCGCGCGCTTCCGGCCAACGGGTTCGCGCGCAACACAAGTAGGCTACCGCCCGGAAGCGAGTGGAGATAGCCGCGCATCAGCTCACGAAGCCGCCGCTTCACGCGGTTTCTCGTCACCGCCGACCCCACTGCCCGGCTGACTACAAATCCTACCTTCGGTGCCTGATCGGCCGAAACCGGGTCCACAAGCAAATGACCGACCAACGTAGGCCGACCAGCGCGGATGCCATTGCGGACGGTGCGCGTAAACTCAGTGCTCCGTCGGATCCGGGACGCGGAGGGAAGGATCAGGCACTCAGCTTCTCGCGGCCCTTACGCCTGCGTGCGGCGAGCACGGCACGGCCTGCCCGCGTGCGCATGCGCAGCCGGAAGCCGTGCGTCTTCGCGCGGTGCCGATTGTTCGGCTGGAACGTGCGCTTACTCACTGTGTCTCCTTGTTCGCTCGCACGCGGGGCGCCTCAAGATGGCGTCTTCCTCGTCGGTTCTCGGGCCAGACGCCGCCGCAGCCGCTAGCTCGCTCACTGGCTCCAGGAAATTTAATAGCGATACCGTGGTAACCCGGGCACACGCCTGACCGGGTGCGACCCGTGGATTTCATCCAGGCTACCATCTAGAACACTGGCGTTTGCCGGGCGTCCCCCGCTGTTGGGACTTAGGCTGTGGAAAGCTATTCTCCCCAAGCTGCCACGGTCACCGTGTGCAGCCGGGATGCCACGTGCACAACATGTGGATAGGTCTGTGGATCGTGAGCTTCCGCTCGCGGCACGTATGCGAGGGGAGCGCATCAGATGACTAGCACCGACCTAGCAGAGGTGTGGGCCCGGTCCTTGGATGGCCTGGCCGACCTCCAGATACTGCCGCACCAGCGGGCCTGGCTAAAGCTCACCCGCCCGCTCGGCCTGGTGGAGAATACCGCCCTCATCGCCACGCCGAACGAGTTCGTCAAGGAGCAGCTGGAAACCCGGCTGCGCGCGCTGGTGACCCAGGCACTGTCTCAGCAGCTCGGCCGAGACATCCAGCTTGCCGTTACGGTGGATCCGGGCCAGCAGATGCCGTCCCAGCCGCCGGCGCAGCCGCGCGACCAGCAGCCGGGGCCGCCGGCGCCTGGGCCGCAGGCCCAGGCAAATCAAGCGCCGTACGGCCAGCACGCCACAGGCCCGCAGCCCATCATGGCGCCGCGTCCGCAGCCCACCGCACCTCCGCCCGGTCAGGGCTACGGGCTCGAAGTGACCACCGACGACCGTTCCCGGCTCCTTCCGCAGGGTGGCCAGTCCTCGCCGCCAGGGTCCCGCCCGGATGAAGCCCGGCCGCCGGCCGGAGGCATGGGTGAGATCGGCCGGCCTATGGAGCCTGCCGAGAGCGGTTCGGGGGGGCCGTTCTCCCCGATGACCGGCGCCCCCGTGGGACCGCCGAGCCACGATCACAGCAGCCCGCCTTTGGTCCGAGGAGGATTCGGGGGGACCCATTCCCCCGACGAAAGGGGGAGGAGTGGCTTCGGGGGCGCTCTTCCCGATGAATTGGGCAGGATCGGGTATGGCGGGCCCCTTTCCGCCGATGACCGCAACGGGTTCGGCGGGACTGGGACGCATCCGGCCGACAGCAGAGGCGGGTTCACAACCCATCCGACCGACCCCCAGGGCGAGCCCGTACTGCCGCCGCCACCGCGGCATCTGGTGCCCGGCGGCACCCGGCTGAATCCGAAGTACATCTTCGAGACGTTCGTCATCGGCTCCAGCAACCGGTTCGCGCACGCCGCGGCGGTCGCGGTCGCCGAAGCCCCCGCCAAGGCCTACAACCCGCTGTTCATCTACGGCGACTCGGGACTTGGGAAGACTCACCTGCTGCACGCGATCGGGCATTACGCGCAGACCCTCTACAGCGGTCTCAGGGTGCGGTACGTGAGTTCCGAGGAGTTCACCAACGATTTCATCAACATGATCCGCGACGGCAAGCAGGACGGCTTCCGCCGCCGCTACCGCGACGTGGACGTGCTGCTCGTCGACGACATCCAGTTCCTCGAGAACAAAGAAGGAACCCAGGAGGAGTTTTTCCACACCTTCAACACCCTCCACAACGCCAGCAAGCAGATCGTGATCTCCAGCGACCGCGCGCCCAAGCGGCTGGTCACCTTGGAAGACCGGCTGCGTAGCAGGTTCGAATGGGGGCTGCTCACCGACATCCAGCCGCCTGAACTGGAGACCCGGATCGCGATCCTGCGGCGTAAGGCCGAACAGGAAAGGCTGAACGCCCCGCCCGAGGTCCTGGAGTACATCGCCAGCCGGATCTCGACCAACATCCGGGAACTCGAGGGGGCGCTGATCCGGGTGACGGCATTCGCCAGCCTCAACCGCCAGTCGGTGGACCTGCAGCTCGCCGAGATCGTGCTGAAGGATCTGATCCCCGAAGCGCAGGGCCCGCAGATCACGGCGGCCACGATCATGGGACAGACCGCGTCGTACTTCGGACTGTCGATCGAGGACCTGTGCGGCACCTCGCGTTCCCGGCTCCTGGTCACGGCCCGCCACATCGCGATGTACCTGTGCCGCGAACTCACCGACCTGTCGCTGCCGAAGATCGGCCAGCAGTTCGGCGGCCGCGACCACACCACGGTCATCAACGCGGATCGCAAGATACGCAAGCTGATGGCTGAGCGCCAGTCGGTATTCACGCAGGTGACCGAGCTGACCACCCGGATCAAGCAGCAGGCTCGCACCAGTTGACTGCCCGGGCCGGGTCCCCGGCCTGGGACCCGATCTCCGGCATAGCAGAAGAACCCGCCCTCGTGAGCCGGTATCGCATGACGCACACAAGGTGTGGACAAGATTGTGGAAGACGTCCGGATAACCCGGGGACAACCAGTGGGAACCTATCGGAGCACCGCCGTGAGCAACAGCCGGGCCCTCGCCATCCCCGCTGGACGCACATCACATGTGCATAGCGAAACAGCCAGTGACCTGCATGGATATCGGTTTTCCCCGATATCCACCGCACCTATGACTATGACGGTTCTCTCTATCAAGAAAGAACCAAGCCCAAGTAGGGCCTGTGGCGAACGCCAGGGGTGCCGGGTATGGCACCCGCTGCTCTAAAGCTGAGCCGCAGTGCCTCGCGAGAAGCCATACCCCGCGATAGGCTTCCCGACACATAGGAGGGACCACTTGTGAAGCTTCAGGTTGAACGCGACCACCTCGCCGATGCGGTGGCCTGGACCGCGCGTGCCCTGCCAGCCCGTCCCACCGCGCCGGTCCTGGCCGGCATGCACCTGCGGGCTGGTTCGGGAGGCGACGCCGAGCTGACGCTGTCCACATTCGACTACGAGGTGTCCGCGGTCGCCTCCGTACCGGTGATCACCGATGAAGACGGCATCGTCGTGGTGTCCGGCAAGCTGATGGCGGAGATCGTCAGGTCACTGCCCGCCCGGCCGGTCACGCTGACCACCGACGGTGCCCGCGCCACGCTCAAGTGCGGCAGCGCCACGTTCACGTTGATGTTGCTGCCCGCGGAGGAATATCCGACGCTGCCCGAACTGCCTCCGCTGGCCGGCTCGGTGGGCAGTGACGCGCTGGCATCGGCCATCGGGCAGGTGGCGATCGCGGCAGGCCGTGACGACACATTGCCCGCCCTGACCGGGATCCGGATCGAGATATCCGGTGAGTCGCTCACCCTGGTGGCCACCGACCGGTACCGGCTGGCCGTCCGCGAGCTGCGCTGGACGCCAACACGGCCGGACCTGAACACGGCTGTCCTGGTCCCGGCGAAGGTGCTGGGCGATACGGCCCGCGCGCTGACCTCGGGCGCCGAGGTCCAGGTTTCCCTGGGCGGTGACGAGCCGGCCAGCCTGATCGGTTTCTCCGGTGCGGGCAGGCAGACCACGACCCGGCTGATCAGCGGCGAGTATCCGCGGTATCAGGCGCTCCTGCCGAGTGAGTTCAACGCGGTGGCCGAACTGCCGGCCAGCGTCTTCGCCGAGGCGATCCGCCGGGTGGCCTTGGTGGCCGAGCGGAACACGCCCGTGCGGCTGGCGTTCAGCACCGGCCAGCTCGTGCTCGAGGCCGGCGCGTCGGATGAGGCCCAGGCCGTCGAGGTGCTGGAGGCCGACTTCACCGGCGAGGACCTGCAGATCGCGTTCAACCCGCAGTTCCTGCTGGACGGCGTGGGCGCGATCGACTCTGACACGGCCCGCCTGTCGTTCACGTCCCCCACCAAGCCCGCCGTCATCACCGGCAAGAGCGAAGGCACAGCGGCCGACTACCGCTACGTCCTAATGCCAATCAGGTCGGCCGGGTAATCGGCACACCAGCGACCCACAGTGGCCCCGCGGCGAGCGAAAGCGAGCTTCGCGGGTCGCCTGGCCGCGAGGGCCCGCAGGGCCTTCCGGGCAGGTGACACTGCGGCGGGAAGCGTCGCAGGCCGGGGGGTCTGGGGGGTTGGTCTGTACCCCCCAGGAAATAGGCTAGGAGCGTGTATCTCAGCCGGCTGGCGCTTAACGACTTCAGGTCCTACGCCGATCTCGTCCTTGAGCTCGCGCCGGGCGTGACGACGTTCAGCGGCTTGAACGGTGAGGGCAAGACCAACCTGGTGGAGGGTATCGGCTACCTGGCCACGCTGGGCAGCCACCGGGTTTCGGGCGACGCCCCGCTGGTGCGGCGTGGCGCCGACCAGGCCATCCTGCGCGCCCTGGTCCACAGCGGCCGGGGTGACGCCCTGATCGAGGTGGAGCTCAATCCGGGCAAGGCCAATCGGGTCAGGTTGAACCGCACGCCGCTGCCCCGGCCGCGGGAACTCCTCGGCATCCTGCGCACGGTGTTGTTCGCCCCCGAGGATCTGGCCCTGGTCAAGGGCGATCCCGGCGAGCGCCGCCGGTTCCTCGATGACCTGCTGGTCGCCACCGCTCCGCGGTACGCGGGGGTCCGTGCCGACTACGAACGCGTGGTCAAGCAGCGCACCGCCCTGCTCAAGTCGGCCGGCGCCAAGAGCCACCTGCGCGGCCCGGCCCGCGAGGCGATGACCGCCACGCTGGACGCCTGGGACGCTCAGCTCGCTACCGCGGGCGCCCCCCTGCTGGCCGGCCGCCTGCGGCTGACCGAGGCGCTCCGGCCCCATATCGTCGCCGCCTATGCCGCCGTGTCGGGTGGTTCGAAGGAAGCCGCCGCGGTCTCGTATAAGGCCACGGTACCGGTTGACACCGGCGATCTGGAGGAAGCGATCCTCAAGGCCATCGCGACGGTCCGGGCCAGCGAACTGGACCGGGGTGTCTGCCTGATCGGTCCGCACCGCGACGAGCTCGAGCTGGCCGTCGGGGGGATGCCGGCCCGCGGCTACGCCAGCCACGGCGAGTCCTGGTCGCTCGCGCTCGCGCTGCGCCTGGCCAGTTTCGCGCTGCTGCGCGACGGGCAGGAGGATCCGGTGCTGATCCTGGATGACGTGTTCGCCGAGCTGGACGCCGGCCGCCGGGACCGCCTCGCCGCCATTGTCGCCGACGCCGAGCAGGTGCTGATCACCGCCGCGGTAGAGGCGGATGTCCCCGCCGTGCTCAGCGGCGCCCGCTTCGCCGTATCCAACGGCTCGGTGACCCGTGGTTGATATCAACCGCCGCAGGCTGGCGGCTGAGGCTCTGGCGGAGGCTCAGGCCGATGCCCTTTCTAGGGGAAATTTTCACGAACGAGCTGGCGTTATACCAGCCGGTAAAGCTGCGTCCGCACCCGAGGTGAGGTCGCGACGGGCGCATCGCGACGACCCCCAGCTCTTCAACACGGCGATCGGCGGCCTGCTGGAGTCTCACGGCTGGCACGATCGGGTCGCCATGGGGTCGGTGTTCGGCCGCTGGGCGGAGATAGTCGGCGCGGATCTGGCCGCACATACCAAACCGGACAGTTTCGCCGACGGTGAGCTGGCGGTGATCGCTGACTCGACCGCGTGGGCGACTCAGGTCCGGTTGCTGGCTCCGATGCTGGTGAAACGCCTGAACGAGGAAGTGGGAAACGGCTCGGTGCGCCGGGTCAGGGTCCGCGGCCCGCAGCCGCCCAGGCGACGGGGCGGCTTGCGTGTGCCTGGCAGCAAGGGACCCGGCGACACGTACGGGTAACTGCCAGACACGCGGCTAAACGCATGCCGCAACATGGCCCTAGCAATACGTATTCGCAGCTAAAATAGAGTATGCGCGGGCAGGGCGGAACAAGAACGCCAGGTGGAGCCCTTGAGCGCTTGAACTCCTTCGACAGGGAACGGAGTGCACACAGCCTAGCCGCGCGCCTTTGATGCAGGATGGAGTCTCGGTTTGTCCTACGACGCTCGCTCGATCACGGTTCTGGAGGGGCTGGAGGCTGTCCGCAAGCGGCCCGGCATGTACATCGGCTCGACCGGCGAGCGGGGCCTGCACCACCTGGTCTACGAGGTCGTGGACAACTCCGTCGACGAGGCCCTGGCCGGGCACGCCGACGAGATCGAGGTGACGCTGCTGGCCGACGGCGGTGTCCGGGTCAAGGACAATGGCCGCGGCATCCCGGTTGACGAGCATCCGGTGGAGCACCGGCCCGCGCTCGAGGTCGTGATGACCACGCTGCACGCGGGCGGCAAGTTCGATGGCAAGTCCTACGCGGTGTCCGGCGGCCTGCACGGGGTCGGCGTCTCGGTGGTGAACGCGCTGTCCGCCTGCCTGGAGGTGGAGGTTCGCCGGGACGGCTACGTGTGGACGCAGTCCTATGTCCAGGGCGAGCCCGCGGGCCCGGTGGAGCGCGGTGAGCCTACCGATGAGCGTGGCAACATGACCACGTTCTGGCCAGACGGTGAGATCTTCGAGACCACCGAGTGGTCGTTCGAGACGCTGTCCCGGCGGATGCAGGAGATGGCGTTCCTCAACAAGAACCTCGCCATCTCCATCACCGATGAGCGTGATCCGGACGACCCCCGCGGGGCCAGGTATCAGTACGCGGGCGGCATCGCCGACTTCGTCCGGTACATCAACAACTCCAAGGAGCCGGTGCACGCCACGGTCATCGACTTCGAGGAGGAAGCCGATGGCATCTCGGTCGAGATCGCGATGCAGTGGAGTTCGGCCTACACCGAGTCGGTCCACACGTTCGCGAACACGATCAACACCGCGGAGGGCGGCACCCATGAGGAGGGCTTCCGCGCCGCGCTGACCTCCATCGTCAACCGGTACGCCCGCGATCAGAAGCTGCTTCGGGAGAAGGACGACAACCTCACCGGCGAGGATGTGCGGGAGGGCCTGACCGCGATCGTATCGGTGAAGCTGGCCGACCCGCAGTTCGAGGGGCAGACGAAGACCAAGCTCGGCAACACCGAGGCCAAGTCCTTCGTGCAGAAGGCGGCCAACGACCACCTCCGGGACTGGTTCGACCGCAACCCCGGCGAGGCCAAGGACATCATCAACAAGGCCAGCCAGGCGGCTCGCGCGCGGATCGCCGCGCGACAGGCCCGGGACCTGACCCGCCGCAAGTCGGCGATGGAGTCCAACGGGCTGCCCGGCAAGCTGGCCGACTGCCAGTCCACCGACCCGGAAAAGTCAGAGGTCTACGTGGTCGAGGGTGACTCGGCCGGCGGCTCCGCCAAGCAGGGCAGGAATCCTGAGTTCCAGGCCATCCTGCCGATCCGCGGCAAGATCATCAACGTGGAGAAGGCCCGGATCGACCGGGTGCTGAAGAACACCGAGGTCCAGGCGATGATCACGGCGCTCGGCACCGGTATCCACGACGAGTTCGACATCAGCAAGCTGCGATATCACAAGATCATCCTGATGGCCGACGCGGACGTGGACGGCCAGCACATCCGGACGTTGCTGCTCACCTTGCTGTTCCGGTTCATGAAGCCGCTGATCGAGGCGGGTCACGTGTACCTGGCCCAGCCGCCGCTGTACAAGATCAAGTGGGAGGGCCGCGGCGTCCACCCCGGATATGCGTTCAGTGACGCCGAGCGGGACCGGGTGATCGAGGCCGGCATCGCGGAGGGCCGGAAGGACCCGCGGCCGAGGGATGGCGTGCAGCGGTTCAAGGGCCTCGGCGAGATGAACGCCGAGGAGCTGTGGGACACCACTATGAACCCGGCAACCCGGGTTCTGCTGCAGGTCACGCTCGATGACGCGGCCCAGGCCGACGAACTGTTCACCGTGCTGATGGGTGAGGACGTCGACGCCCGCCGCGCGTTCATCACCCGGAACGCCAAGGACGTCAAGTTCCTGGACATTTAAGGGATTTCCAACTGTGACTGACATTACCGAGGAGCCCCAGCACGACCGCACGGAGCCGGTCGACATCCAGGTCGAGATGCAGCGCAGCTACATCGAGTACGCGATGTCGGTCATCGTCGGCCGTGCGCTGCCCGACGTGCGCGACGGGCTCAAGCCGGTTCACGTGCGGATTCTGTACGCCATGCTGGACGGCGGCTACCGGCCCGACCGCGGGTTCTTCAAGTGCTCGCGCGTGGTCGGCGACGTCATGGGGCAGTACCACCCGCACGGCGACTCGTCGATCTATGACGCGCTGGTGCGGATGGCCCAGCCATGGTCCATGCGCATGCCGCTGATCGACAGCCAGGGCAACTTCGGCTCACCCGGCAACGACCCGCCCGCGGCAATGCGGTACACCGAGTGCCGCCTCGCTCCGCTCGCGATGGAGATGCTGCGGGACATCAACGAGGACACCGTCGACTTCCGGGAGAATTACGACGGGCGTTCCCGCGAGCCGGTCGTGCTGCCCAGCCGGTTCCCGAACCTGCTGATCAACGGGTCCGAGGGCATCGCGGTCGGCATGGCCACCAAGGTGCCGCCGCACAACCTGCGGGAAGTGGCTTCCGGAGTCCAGTGGTACCTCGACAACTTCGAGGCCACCGACGAGGAACTCCTCGACGCGCTGATGGCGCGGATCAAGGGGCCGGACTTCCCCACCCGCGGGCTGATCGTCGGCGGCCGCGGCATCAGGGACGCATACCGGACCGGCCGCGGTTCGATCATCATGCGCGCGGTCGTCGACGTCGAGGAAGACGCGCGCGGCCGGATCTGCCTGGTGGTGAAGGAGCTCCCGTACCAGGTCAACCCGGACAACCTGGCCTCCAAGATCGCCGAACTGGTGCGCGAGGGCAGGATCAGCGGGATCGCCGACGTGCGCGACGAGTCGAGCGGCCGGACCGGCCAGCGCCTCGTGGTGGTGCTGAAGCGGGACGCTGTAGCCAAAGTCGTTCTCAACAATCTGTACAAGCACACCCAGCTACAGGAAACATTCGGCGCGAATATGCTCGCCCTTGTCGACGGCGTGCCGCGCACGCTGCGGCTGGACCAGCTGATCCGACACTGGGTCACCCACCAGATCGAAGTCATCGTACGGCGCACCAGGTTCCGGCTGCGCAAGGCGCAGGAACGGCTGCACATCGTGGCCGCCCTGCTCAAGGCCATCGACCGGATCGACGAGGTCATCGCGCTGATCCGCGGCAGCGCGTCGGCGGCGCAGGCGCAGGTCGGCTTGATGGAGCTGCTGGAGATCGATGAGATCCAGGCGCAGGCCATCCTCGACATGCAGCTGCGCAAGCTGGCCGCCCTGGAGCGGCAGGCACTGGTCGACGAGCGGGACGAACTCGAAGCCAAGATCGCCGACTACCAGGACATCCTGGCCTCGCCGGAGCGGCAGCGGCAGATCATCGGCACCGAGCTCGGCGAGATCGTGACGAAGTACGGTGACGACCGGCGCACGGAGATCATCGCCTATGACGGCGAGGTGGCCGATGAGGACCTGATCGCCGAGGAAGACGTCGCGGTCACGATCACCTATGGTGGCTACGCCAAGCGCACCAGGACCGATCTGTACCGGGCGCAGCGGCGTGGTGGCAAGGGCGTGCGCGGTGCCGCGCTGCGCACTGATGACATCGTGGACCACTTCTTCATCACCACGACCCACCACTGGATCCTGTTCTTCACCAACAAGGGCCGGGTGTACCGGGCCAAGGGCTATGAGCTGCCCGACGCGGGCCGGGACGCACGCGGCCAGCACGTGGCCAATATGCTCGCGTTCCAGCCGGATGAGCGGATCGCCGAGGTGCTCGCGCTGCGGGACTATCAGGTCGCGCCTTACCTGGTCCTGGCCACCCGGTCGGGCCTGGTGAAGAAGTCCCGGCTGGAAGACTACGGAAACGTTCGCTCCAACGGACTGACCGCCATCAACCTGCGCGAAGACGACGAGGTGATCGCCGCCCGGCTGGTTTCCGAAAACGAAGACCTGCTGCTGGTCTCCAAGGGCGCGCAGGCGATCCGGTTCAACGCCTCCGACGAGGAACTGCGGCCGATGGGGCGCGCCACGTCGGGCGTCATCGGTATGCGGTTTAACGACGGTGACGAACTGCTCGGCATGTACGTGGTGCGTGAGGGCGAGGAAGTGCTGGTGGCAACCGGTAACGGCTACGCCAAGCGCACCCCGGCCGACCAGTACCCGGTGAAGCACCGGGGCGGCCTCGGCGTGGTCACCGCGAAGATAGTGGAAGCCCGCGGCGAACTGGTCGGTGCGCTGATGGTCCGGCCGGAGGACGAGGTCTTCGCGATCACCTCCGCGGGCGGCGTGATCCGGACCCGGGCGGCGGAGGTCAAGCAGTCGGGCCGGCAGACGATGGGAGTCCGGCTGATGAACCTCGCGCCTGGCGATAGCGTGGTCGGGCTGGCCCGGAATGCGGAATCCCTGGAAGTGGAGTCACTGGAGTCACTGGAGTCACTGGAAGGCGAAGAAGAGGCAGAGGGTGAGCCTGTGACCGGCGATGGCGAGTTGTCCGACGCGGGCGAGACTGATGCGGAATAATCCCCCTAGTGGCGGGGCAAACGGCTTCCTGAGCGGGTATGGCCTACGGCCGGGGAAGTACTTGGGAGCCAGCCAGATTCTCAAGTGGTGTCATATGGGCGACTCGTCCGCATATACCCTCTTGAGCATCGGCATCTGGAGGAGGACGGCTTGGACAGGCGAACAGTCGACGAGGATCTCGACGACCTCGTGCTCGATGGGGACCTGGATACGGCCTCGGGCGACCCAACGTCGAGTGACGCCGAACCAGGTGATTCCGAACCCACGGGCGTGATGGCGCCACCCAAGCGATCCGGGACGCGCAAGCCGCCCGGCCGCAAGAATAGCGACAGTTCGTCTGGCAATGGCCGCCGTCCCGGCTCTGGTTCGGCCGGGAGCGGTGCCGTCGGCGCCTCCGACGCTGACACCGCCGTAGCCAGCGATACTTCGGTCGTGAAAGATGAGGCGGATACCGCTGCGGCGGCTTCTGCTCCAGCGGATACCGTGGCGTCCGAGGAAGTCCCCGGGGAAAGCGACCCGGCCAAGGAAGGGGCCGCCACGCCGGCCATGCCCGCCGATGACATATGGACGCCCAGATCGCGGTCGGCCAGCAGCGGCGACCCCGGGTGGACGTCGACGGCTGCGGGTGACCGTCCGCGCGGCAATGCCTTCGAGATGACGGACGCGTTCTCGGCGCCGCCGATGCCATCGGACACGGCCGCCGCGTCGACGCCGTCTTTCACGGCCAAGTCATCAACGGCGAGTTCGTTCGGCTCGACCTCGACCTCGTCGTCCGGCTTCGCTGGTGGTTCCGCGGCTTCCCCCGCCGGGGCGGGTTCGACCCCCCCGACGCAGGCGTTCCCGCGACCAGGCGCCCCCGCCAAGTCGGCCAAGTCGGGCAAATCGGCTAATCCACGCGGGCCGAAGGTCACGGCGCGGCGGCCGAGTTCGGCCCGGCAGGCTCATCTGACCATCGCCCGGGTTGAACCGTGGTCGGTGATGAAGTTCAGCTTCGCGGTGTCCGTGGTCGCGTTCGTCGTGCTGTTCGTCGCCGTCGCGGTGCTGTACGGGGTCCTTTCCGCGCTCGGCGTGTTCAACTCGCTACAGCACCTGGTGACGACGATGACTTCCAGCCAGGGCTCGGCCGGATACAACGCCCGGCCGTGGTTCTCCGCGTCCCGCATTCTCAGCTACACGGTCCTGCTTGGCGGGATCAACATCGTCCTGATCACCGCGATGTCCACCATCGGCGCGGTGATCTACAACCTGACATCCCGGCTGATCGGCGGGGTGGAAGTGACGCTGCGCGAGGCCGAATGATCACTTTCCGCCGTCATGGCCTAGCGCGGCCGCTTCGGTTAGCGCATCCGCGGCGGATGCGGTAATCTCACCCGGGTAGTCAGCGATCCGCTGACTCGCGATGGGGCTATAGCTCAGCTCGGTTAGAGCGCTTCCCTGATAAGGAAGAGGTCCATGGTTCAAGTCCATGTAGCCCCACCAGCACGTTTATCTCTTCTGGCCCTGTTCCTCACCTCCGTGGGGGGCATTTTGGGGGGCAGGTGGGCCACTCAGGCCCTTCAATCTCATGACGAATCTGCCGTCCCTGGCCGTCGCTAGCGGCTTGGACCTTTCCCTCCCTGGCCAATACTGGGTCGTACTGGACGCGTCCTCATGATCGCTCTCCTGAGCCTTGACGGCAGAATGCTCGGTCAGCAACCTGACCCGGGCTGGAAAGCTGGATCTCCCAGGGCCATCGCCGAACGACCCGATACCGGCCAGCGCCAGACCGCTGCACCGCGACGCCGTCTGACACGTCGTGCGTCGACTCCGCGACCGTCTCAGCGGCGCTCACCACTCACGACCGAGGCCCCGGCCGCCCGAAGAACATCAAGCCCGCCATCGCTCACGCGACTGGCTCACCGCCGTGATCTCATCCCGGATCGCGCTCGGCAGACCGATCTGGACGAATGGCTGGCCAGCGCTCAGTCGGACCCACCGCATCGGTGCACGCTGTTTCCTGGGCGGCCAGCCGGGCCACCACACCAAGCGCCTCTTGATTGGCCGAACGACTCGGCTCGACATCTGCGCCGGATCGGCCCGCTCGGCCGCGCTGTTCCAGTGTCGGCGGCAGCTGAATACTGACCACGGCGCGGCGAACGAATTTTGACCAGCTTCCCCGAGACCCTGGCTCTGGCCGAGCCAGGGAGGAAGCAGGTGCTGGACGTGGAGGACTGGGCGGAGATCCGCCGGCTGCGGCGGGCGGAGCAGATGCCGATCGCGCAGATCGCCCGGGTGATGGGGGTGGCGCGGAACACGGTGAAGGCGGCGCTGGCCAGTGACGGGCCGCCGCGGTATGTGCGGGCGCCGAAGGGGTCGGTGGCCGACGGGTTCGAGCCGCGGATCCGGGGAGCTGCTGGCGGCGTTCCCGTCGATGCCGTCGACGGTGATCGCCGAGCGGATCGGGTGGCCGTATTCGGAGCGGACGTTGCGGGCGAAGGTGGCCGAGCTGCGTCCGGCATATGTTCCGCCGGATCCGGTGTCGCGGACGTCGTATGCGGCCGGGGAGATCGCGCAGTGCGATTTCTGGTTCCCGGACATCACGGTGCCGTGCGAGCCGGGGCAGGTGCGGACGGCGAAGCAGCTGCCGGTGCTGACCATGGTGACCGGGTATGCCCGGTGGGCGTCGGGGCTGCTGATCCCGACGCGGCGGGCCGAGGACCTGTTCGCGGGCTGGTGGCAGCTCATCTCCCGGCTGGGCGCGGTGCCGCGGGTGCTGGTGTGGGACGGGGAAGGCGCGATCGGGCGGCACCGCCGGGGCCGCAGCGAGCTGACCGCAGAGTGCCAGGGATTCCGCGGCACGCTGGCAGCGAAGGTGATCATCTGCCGGCCCGGCGACCCGGAAGCCAAGGGCCTGGTCGAGCGGCTGCACGATTACCTGGAACGGTCGTTCCTGCCCGGCCGCGTCTTCACCAGCCCAGCTGATTTCAACGACCAGCTGGCCGGGTTCCTGGCCCGCGCTAATGACCGGCAGCACCGGGTGCTGGGCTGCCGCCCGGCAGACCGGATCGAGGCGGACCGGGCCGCGATGATCCCGCTGCCGCCGGTAGCGCCGGTGACCGGGTGGCGGCACTCGGCACGGCTGCCGCGCGATCACTACGTACGGCTGGATACCAGCGACTACTCGGTCCATCCCTCGGTGATCGGGCGGCGGATCGAGATCACCGCGGACCTGACCGCCGTGCGGGCCGTCTGCGACGGCCGGGTCGTGGCTGACCATGACCGGGTCTGGGCCAGGCACCAGACCATCACCGACCCCGCGCACCTGGCCGCGGCCCGCGCGCTGCGCAGGGACCGGCTCGAGATCGTCCGGCCCGCCGCAGAGCCGGCCGTCGAGGTGCGGCGGCTGGCCGACTACGACGCCGCCCTGGGCATTGATGGCGGGGCCGCGTGATGGCTGCCAAGACCACGGCGTCCCGGGACCTGACCGCGGAACTGGCGTTTCTCACCCGGGCGCTGAAGGCGCCCACGCTGCGCGAATCGGTGCCACGACTGGCCGAGCGGGCCCGCGCAGAAACCTGGACCCACGAGGAATTCCTGGTCGCGTGCCTGCAACGGGAGGTCTCCGCCCGCGAATCCCACGGCGGTGAAGGCCGGATCCGCGCCGCCAGGTTCCCGGCCCGCAAATCGATCGAGGAGTTCGACTTCGACCACGCCCGCGGGCTCAAACGCGACCAGATCGCCCACCTGGGCACCCTGGACTTCGTCGCCGCCAAGGAAAACGTCATCTTCCTCGGCCCGCCCGGCACCGGCAAGACCCACCTGGCCACCGGCCTGGCGATCCGCGCCTGCCAGGCCGGGCACCGGGTCCTGTTCGCCACCGCCGCCGAATGGGTCGCCCGGCTCGCCGACGCCCACCACGCCGGCCGGCTCCAGGCCGAGCTGCTCCGCCTTGGCCGCTACCCCCTGCTGGTCATCGACGAGGTCGGCTACATCCCGTTCGAGGCCGAAGCCGCCAACCTGTTCTTCCAGATGGTCTCCGCCCGCTACGAGCGAGCCAGCCTCATCGTCACCAGCAACAAGCCTTTCGGCCGATGGGGAGAAGTCTTCGGCGACGAGATCGTCGCCGCCGCCATGATCGACCGGCTCGTCCACCACGCCGACGTCCTCGCCCTCAAAGGCGACAGCTACCGCCTCAAAGACCGAGACCTCGGCCGCATCCCCACCGCGGCCGACGAACCATAAACCCCGGGAGACGGTCAACATTCGCATGCCGCCAGATGGTCAGGATTCGGTTGCCGTTGACATCCAGCTGGCCGCCGACTTGTCCGCCGCACGTCTGCTCGGCCTTCACACGCCGTCGCCGTTGTCTGGCAACGCGCAGCCGCCGGAGACTGGGGCCACCGCCTACGCCGTCGAAGTCGGCCCGGCGAACGCCCGCTGACGGTCGATCAGGCAAAGCGACCGACACTTCGTGGCTGGGACCGGCCCATCTACGTCCGCCTCCGTCGATCTCCTACGTAGGTTTGGCCCTGACCCATGACCTGTCGGCCTGGGAAGAAGGACATCGCCGCCCAAGTGCTCGGCGACCACATCGGGTGGCTGTCCCCGCCACCGTGACCGATATCCCAGATAAAGAGGATCAGCGTGTCATGCCGCTGGCTGCCTGTGGCCCCACCTTGAGCAGTACGGGCACCCGGAGCGTGGAACATCTTTCGATAGCGTTACCCGCGGAATGTCAGCTCGGTATACAAGTTGCGGAGCCGGTCGTCTGATGCCGGTGACATGCGCCATGAACTCGGTAACTGCCAGGGAGGCGACCACCCCATTGACGGAGACGACGGCGGGACCTGTGCCTCCGAGGAGGTCGCCTTTCAGCCCGTATAGACGCCGCTCGTTTTCAAGCTCGACGTCAGTCATCTGCTCGATCCGAATCAGGCGCTGGTCAAGGAGATCGAGGCAGGAGAGGCAGCGTCTGCCATCGCAGTAGACTACGTGGCCGCCGTACCAGTCTTCATTTTCCCCGCCCGTATCCGTCGCGAGGTCGAAGTATGCGATCTCGGAGGCCGAGCAGAGGTCGGTCAGGAACAGGCGCGGCGACTCCCTGTCGAGGCAACCGAAGACGACATCGGCGTTGCGTATCAAGGTGGCAGCGCCATCCTCTGAACTCCGGGTCACGCGAGCTTCCAGGACCGTGACCGCGGCCTCGGGCTGGAGCGACTTAATCAACCGCTCTGCGGCCCTCACCTTCGGCATCATCGACGGGACGTCTTGCGGGACGGCACCGATCACCCGGTTGAGGCTTGACTCGGTAATCGCGTCGTCATCGACGAGGGTATAGCGGATCACTCCGAGGTATGCGAGCTGTTGCGCTACATGAGATCCCAGCCCGCCGAGCCCTACGATCGCGACAGTAGTTGCCGCGATCTTCCTCTGGCCATCCTCGCCGAAAAGAGCGGTGTTGCGGCTATAGCGGCTATCGTCGTCCATCGTCACCCCTTAGGCTGAGCAACCGGGTGGCCCCAGTTGCCGGGAAGAACACGTCGGCTGTTATCCCACCGACCGGCTCAATTTCACCCGGGCCGTCAATCCAGGCGAGCGCGTCCAGATCGCGGGCTGAGGTCACTATCGCCGCGTACGGGCGGCCGCGCAGCCGCCACCACAGGTGGGGAACCCACTCCTCAAGGTTCTGCAGGTCATATCGGGAGAAGGCGGCCGGCCCCCGCCGCCCGTGTGAGTGCGCCTCGATCAGGCATGCCTGTTCAGCCCACGCCCACTTGATGATGGCTGACCGCGTCTCGTCAGGCAACGACACGTGCCGTTGGCCGTGAGCGTCGGCAGCGCCGTCAAGAACCGGCTGCCAGCTACGAATCCTGAACTGGCGGTCAGCCGACGACCAGCTGGCGAGGAAAAACCCCACTTGCTCGGCGCTTTGGTCAAGGTGCTGACGCGCGGTTCGCCACAGTCCCGGCTCAACGGTGATCTGGATCATCAGGGCCCCTCACGAAGCCGGTCGGCGAACGAACGCACGAAGTTCAGCATGTTAGAACCCCGAGTGATTTCCACATGGGGCGCCCACACCTCGGGTGCCCACGAGAACTGCCCCCAGCTATCTCCGAAGCAGGTCGAGGTTGGGTACGTGTAGTTGGTGATCGGCCGACCACCGACAGCGCTCAGTCCGGGCCGTACCCAGAACGCATAGGGCTGCTCACCCACCGTCGGTGGGATACGGAAGGCCACTTCAACCTTCGGCGGGTCCCACAGGGCGGGAGGCACCGCGTAATCCGGTATCCGGACCCAGAAGGCATCGGGACGCCACTCTAGGTCCGGGTACACGGCGCGGAGGAGGGTGAGCTCTTGCTCGATCCGCTCCGTCACGATCATCCCCGCTTGAACTTGATCTTCTTGCCGTAGCCCATGCCCGGCTTGATGTCGACCACCTCGTCCTCGGCTAGCGTCCGCTCTGAGTTGTCCTTCAGATCGACCTCGATCACCGGATCCGTGGCGGCGAACCCGCCCAGATTCCGGATGTCCGCCGCGGTGATCGTCGGGCTGGGCCAGTCGTGGTCGATGCCCTCGACGTTGACCACGTAGCTCGGCCCACGCGCCCTGCCCGTTTCCTCGACCGCAACCTGTGTATCCATAAGTGCCTCCATATCAGGAGTCGTGGGCACCGGCACCGCCTCCGACGGGCCGAACCGCTACCGTGTTGGAACCCCATGCGGGGAACTCGGCAGGTACCTGACCTGCATGTGCTAGTATACCATACTGTTCCTTTACCGGATTGGTAATAAGCAGGAGTCGATGGAGATCGCCTTCGAGACCGAGAGGCTGGCCCGGCTGTGCAACAGCCAGGCAGCGCTCGACCGAGCCTATGGCGCAGCCTGCGCCAGGCGGCTTCGCCAGCGTCTTCAAGAACTTGAGGCCGTCGAGTCGCTTGCCGACATGGTGTTCGGCCGGCCGCACGAACTCAAAGGCAACAGGGCGGGTCAGGTCAGCGTCGATCTGGTTCACCCGCTCCGGCTGATCTTCCGACCGACTACCCAGCCACCCCCTACTAGGACTGATGGAGGTCTCGACCGTCCGAAGGTAAAGAGTGTGACAATCATCGAAGTGACCGACCCGCACTAGATCAATAGGAAGGAGGTAATAACCAATGACCGACAACACAGAACCGGTGTTCAGGTACGAGCCTGACTACGCAGTGCCGCCCGGTGAGACCCTGGCCGAGGTCCTGGAAACGCGCGAGATGTCGCAAGCCGAGCTGGCGCGCAGAACCGGCCTGTCAGCTAAGCATGTCAACCTGATCCTCAAGGGATCAGCCACCATCACGGCCGACACAGCGCTGAAACTCGAACACGTCCTTAACATCCCAGCCCGGATCTGGAACGCTCTTGAGGCGAACTATCAGGGCCACCTGTCACAGCTGGAGGAGGGAAAGGATCTCGAAGAACACATCGGATGGGCTAGCCCAGAGCTCATCAAGGAACTCGCCAGCCGGGGCCGCATCCGGCGAGTAAGTGACCGCATCCAGCAGATCAGGGAAGTACTCAAGTTCTTTGGGGTGGCCTCCGTCAGCGCATGGAGCACTATCTGGAACGAGTCATCATCGCTGAACTCCTATCGTTTGGCCAAGCAGCAAGGAGACCCCGTCGCGCTTGCAGCGTGGATACGCATCGGAGAACTCTCTGCGGCCGAAGTCGAAACCGGACCATTCGACCGCGATGAATTCCGTGAGATGCTCCGCAAAGCCCGCGCGATGACAAGGATCACAGACCCCCATGACTGGCTTCCACAGCTCCAGGAGATGTGCCGACGTGTCGGTGTGGTCGTGATCATCGAGAAGGAACTCCCTAAGGCCCGCGTAAACGGCGTAGCGAGATGGCTCAGTCCCAGCAAAGCCCTCATCCAGCTCAGTGCACGTTACCTGCGCGATGACATCCTGTGGTTCACGTTCTTCCATGAGGCTGGGCATTTGCTGTTGCACGGAAGAAAGAGCGGACCACGGGATGTGCCGGCGACCTTCATCGATACCAAGGACTCGGCAGGGCACGCCGAGGACGAAGCGAACACGTTCGCAGCCGACTTGCTGATCCCGGCCCGCTACGCGGAACGCCTGCGGCGTATCAACAGCCTCGATGAGGTCCGGCGACTCGCCGATGATCTTCAAATCTCCCCAGGAATCATCGTCGGGAGGCTCCACCACGAGAAATGGAAGCAGCCGAGCTGGGGAGCGGGCCTGATCGTCCGCTACCAGTGGTAGGTAAGCGCCCAGTCGTCGCAGTCGTGAAGATTTACGTGCAGTGCAGGTAATTGCCCGGGTGTTGGGTCCTTCGAAGGCCGATGACTCGGCAACCTGAAAGGGTGCCCAGAATTATCGATCCCGCGCAGCTGAAGCCTTGAGGAGCCGAGTCATCAGACATGCTCAAGTACTTCGCGTAGCAGATCCCCGTGACCGTATACACAGCATCGACGTCTTCTCTGAACTAGAAGTTGTTCATGAGTTTCCCCAGTTCAGTGGCGGTTTCCCGGATGCGCGGCTGATGGCGGTGAGCAGGAGCTGGATGTTACGGTCGTCGAGGCCGGTGATGGTGTCCTGGAGGTCGACGGGGATGCCGCCGGCCAGGCTTGCCGTGATTTTCAGCATCCGCTGTTCGCCTCCGGAGCAGGGAAGGCTGGCGCCTAGTGCGGTGATGACGGCGGGCCAGTCGATGACGGCTACTGGCTGTCCGCCGCCGGTGCCGGGGTGGACGGTGATGAACCGGCTGGTGAAGTCGGCCCGGTGCAGCCAGTTCTGGGCGATGAGGAGTTCGGCGGCGGCTTGGTGGCAGCGCAGGCCCTGAGCGTGGGCGCGCAGGGCGGCGGCGAGCGTGGCGGGTGAGGTCATGCCGGCTCCTTGGCGGGAGCGGCGGTGTGGCCGGCGATGTCGGGGAAGGCGGGCATGCCCAGGCTCACTGTGTCGCGGCGGCGGGCGATGAGGCTGTCGACCTGGGCGAGCTTGTTGTTCGCTGCGGCGAGGCTGACCTTCAGTCCCTCGGCCTCGCCGGTCCAGCCCTCACGGTCGGCCTCGGCGATGCGGGCGAGCAGGTTGCCGCGGATGTCCTCAAGCCGGCCCCGCTGGGCGGGGTCGATCCTCAGGAGTGCGCACCTGACACAGCTGTGCTCGTGAAGGCAGGCAGTGCCGTATGCCCGGCCGCAGTCGCCGAGCGCGAGCTTGCGACGTTCGAAGTGGCCGAGGAACTCGTCCCATTCGGCCTCGGTAGGAGTACGGTATTCCTCGCTGGGGCGCTGCTCGCGGCGGCGGGCGATGAACGCCCGGTGGCCGTTGATGGCTTCCTCGGGATAGACCGCCTTGTATCCCATCGTGGTGTTTATGTCCTTGTGGCCGAGGATGAGCTGGGCGATGTGCGGCGGCATCCCGTTCATGATCGCGTCGGTGGCGAAGATCCTCCGGAAGTCGTGGGGGACGAAGCTGAGCGGGGCGCCGGCCGCGCCGGTGAGGCCGGCTGCTGCCAGCCCGTCGCTGACCAGCCGGCGGACCGTCTCGATGACGATCGGCCGGTTCTCCAGGCCGACCAGGTGCTGGAACAGCAGCGGCATGGGCGGGTTCCATACTTTCTCGTTGATGTCGTAGGCGGCCACGAGGGGGACTGTGCCGTCTTCGCCGCGGATGCGGCTCAAGATCGCGGCGAGGACGTCTGCTGCCTCGGGCCCGATGACGAGCAGCCGTTCCTGATCGGTCTTGGACGGGGCGATGTGCAGCAGCGGGACGACCTCGCCGGTGGCCGGGACCTGGTACTGGACCAGGCTGTGGTGCGAGAGCTCGGTTAGCTCCTCTATCCGGATGCCGGTCGCCCGCAGGATCTCGATGGCGGCCCAGGCCCAGAATGCGTTGTCTTCCTCGCGTGTCAGGTCCCGGCGGGCTGCGGTGCCGGGATCTTCGGCCCAGATCCGGGTGCCGGGTTTGACCAGCACTGACCGGCGCAGGGTCTGGCCGGCGGCGGTGAACAGCTCGCCGGGGCGGGCGGCTCGCGCGGCCTGCAGGCGCGCTGCGGTGCCGGCGCGCGCCTGGTAGGCGGCAGCGGCCAGCACCGGGAGGACTGGCAGGCGTTCCCTGGTGCGCTGGTCCATCCGGGACTTGCGCCAGGACCGTTCTTTGCGGTGGGTGTTATCGCCGGGCCGGATCGGGCACGGCGCGGCCCATGGTCCCCAGCGGGCCGGATCCTCGGCTGCCCACTGGGCGATGTCGAGGTAGAAGGCCCGCACCATGGTCAGGTAGCCGGCGACCGCGGACCGCGGGATCGTGGCCGGGGCACCCTGGCTGGCAGCGGCCGCCGGCCTGGCCGTCTTGGTCTGGATGCGCTGTTTCCACGCTGCGGCGACGTCGGGCCCGAGGCGCAGCGAGTCGATGCCGGGATGGTGGTTCTCCAGGTCTTTCCAGAACAGCAGGCCCAGCCCGTAGGCCAGGCCCATCAGGGTCCTGTAGTCCAGGCCGGGCTGGCGCTCGCGCAGGTAGTCCACCAGCAGGTCGCGGACCGGCCGGCAGGCAATGTCGTAGCGGTCGATCAGCTGCTCGGGGGTCAGCTGGCCCCGGATCTGCGGGTGGAACATCCGCACGGTGGGCGGTGCGCCGGCCGGGAAGGTCCCTGCCGCGTGGAGGAGCTGGTAGAAGTAGGGGCTCTTGCCGTGGATGCATGTCCGGACGCCGGCTTCCAGTAGTTCCAGGCAGTCGCCGACGGTGATATCGGTGACTGTGCCGCCCTTGGCGGCCACGATGACGGCGACTAGGTCCACCGCGTCGCGCGTGGTGGTGAAAGATGCCTGCCCGGCCTTGCCCGCCGCGGTCAGCGCCGCGAACCCGGCGGGATCGCGGACGCGGGCCATCTCGGGGGCGAGGTTGCGCGGGGCATCGGTGGCCAGCAGCCAGCAGATGCCCGGGCGGATGACATCACCGCAGATCAGCTGCAGCAGCCCGGAGCCGAGGATGGCAGCGGTCTGCTTGTTCTCCCCGGGGATCCGGCCGCTGTCCTTCAGCCACCGGATGGCCGGGCCGCGCCAGTCCGCGTTCCCGTCGGCGTCGGCGCCGGAGGCCATCCACCGCTCCTGCCAGGTGGCGCCCGGCTGTGCGCCGAGCCAGTCCAGGACCCTGGCCAGGCCGAGCTTGCGGTGGTTCTGGCTGCTGGCATTGCCCAGCGGGAACGGCGGCGCGAGCAGCCGGCGCAGCACGGCCGCGCGATCGTGCCCGGTGGCCTCCCAGCTGCTGCCTGCCGGGCGGGGCGGGAACCGCTCCCGCAACACGGACGCCTCTGCGCTGAGCCGCCGGCCCGGGACCAGGGCCGGCGGCTTGAGGGGCGTCACTGCGGGCCCCGGCCGAACAAGATGTCCAGGGTCTCTGGCCGGTAGCCGGGGGAAGCCTGCGGCGGTGACGCCGGGCGGGTGGCCCGGCGCTGGTGGTGGGCGAGGACGTCCCGGACAACATCTTCGGGGGCGGCCGTGACGTAAACCTGCGTCGTGGACAGGTGCGCGTGTCCGAGGACCCACTGCACGTCGGTGATCGGCATCTGCGGGTCACGCGCCATCCGGTAAGCGGCGGTATGCCGGAGATCATGAAGGGTCCAGTTCGCGCCCAGCGACTCGTTCGCCCGCCCGAACATGGCACGCGCCGCGTGATACGACAGCGGCCGGAACGGCCGCCGCAGCGTCCACCACAACGGGTCATCGGGACCGCAGGGGACCAGGCCGCGCATCTCCTCCTGGTAAAGCCGCAGCCACACGAACGCGTCCGGCGACGCCGGCAGCGGCTGCAGCGCCCGCGATCCCTTGCGGATAACCGTGACGAGCTGCTGGCCCGGGTCGGCGCCACCGCATAGCACGCCCAGCAGCTCCGAGGCGCGGGCACCAGTGGAGATCCAGAACGCGATCAGCGCCCGGTCGCGGTGCGAGAGGAGCTCCGCGAACAGCTCGTTGAACTTCCCGTCCGGGATCCGGCGCGGCAGCCGCTGTTCTGGACGCGGCCGGAACAGCCCCGTCCGGTCCTTCCCCGGCGGATCCATCGGATTGCGGTGGGCACCCGCCCTGCCGCCCCGCACCAGCGGGAACGGGTTGACCATCGGCCCCGTCCCGGCCTCCAGGTGAAACTCATAGAAGCTGCGGAGCACTGTCTCGCAGTGCGCCACCGTGGCCGTCGCATATCCCGCGGCGGGCGCGGCCTTACCGGTCACCGGGTTCGGGGCGCCGGGAGCCGGCCTGCCCGCCGCCCGGCCCGCCCCCGCATCCGGCCCGGATCGCCAGTGTGGCCGCACCAGCTTGTCAGCGAGCTGGATCCACCGGCAGAAGTCACGGGCCTCGACCCGGGTCGCCTGATCCCACAGGCACCCGATCGCCCAGCCGAACCGGAACCACCGGAGCAAGTCCATGCCATACGAGCGCAAGGTGGCCGCCGGGCGCCCAGCCGCCTGCAGATCCTGCAGGTAACTGGCAACAGGGCCGACCGCCAGGCCATCACGGTCAAGCAGCTGATACGGCTCCCACGGGTCGCCGGTATCCCGAAGCGAACCCGCGAGGGGAACGACCAGCGATGCCAGGTCCCTGGGCGACTCGTCGTCTGTGACCATGAGCCGGGAACGTACCCACCGCGCCAGCAGACTGTCCGCCGAACCAGGCGGCCTCCCGCGGTAGTTCAGTCAACAGGTCAAGCGCGTCGGGCTGCTGTTCGGTACCGGCGGCGAGCAGATCGCCGGGTGGTTCGGGATGATCCGCACCGCCGCGTTCCACGACGAGCCCTGGACCGGTCTAGTCTCCGCCCTTGAAGATAACCTCCGCCTGCACCATCACCACCCCCCGGCACCCTGGCAAGGCTCAAGGGGTACCTCTACCGGAAAACCGGCGACATGATCGGCAGCCGCTACGCCTCATCCGCGGCGCCGCGATCCAGGTCGTCCTCGACGGCGCCCAGAAGATCACCCTCACCAGCCTTGAGTCCCTCAGCGTCGACATCGCCACCGAGACGGCCAGCACCACCTGCCGCTGTAGCAGACCGTGCCACAAGACGACGGGCTGCTCCCGCCGCTCCCGGTCCGGCCCGTCGCCGGGGAAACCATCCACTCCTACATGCGCCTCACAGCCAGAGCCAACCACCACCTGCGCCCGAGCCTGCTGCACGTCTACGTCCGCAGTCCTTGCCTCCCACCGGGCGATCCGCCCGCTGCGGCTCGCTACGGTCAGCGGCGGTACGCTCGCCGCGTTCAACTCGCAGTCTCATCGACAGCACTCCGAAGCCACTCTGGCGCATCACCTGCCATGGCTCGAGCGGACAGCTCGGACCGCCGGACTTATCAGGCCCATCAGAAGGATCGTCGACGAGCTGGCCGGCCAGCCGTGCGCCGGCCGGAAATCTGGACCATCGTCACTGACAAGCACGACTCCGACACCTCACACCAGCTCATCGTCTCGCTAGAGGACCCGACCCGCCGCAAAGCGGTTCTCAGCGACAACCGCTATCGCTTCCCGCAGCGGGGCTGCAAGGACGGAGACCCGAAAGACTGAGGCAGGGCCGACTTTATCTGAGGCATGGCAGTGCCACTGAGCCATTGTAGGGATTCACCGAAGATGTCATCTGCGCGCAGGCTTTCTGTCATTTTGGCGACTGGGCTATCGACCCGGTTGTACCGGGAACTTGGCATTTCCCTCAGCTGCTGGGTGACCTCGGTCTTGACGTCTCCTGGCCGGCTGCCCAGCGTGGGGAACTGCCTCTGAAACAGCCGGGGAACCTCTGTGATCGCGGCTCGCGGGCGCGAGGAAGAGCGGAACTGTGTTCGTCCGTTGAGCGGCTGCGGCCGGCTCGTTTTCGATAGATCGCCGTCAGTAGTCTTTCAGCGTGATCGCGTCGGCCTTCTGGAACTGTCTGGCGATGAGCGCGCGCATCGGCCAGCGGGTCATCATGGTCATCGACAGGTTGCGCATCCTGATCATTAGCGCGCTGTTCGGCGCGAAGCCCTTCACGCCACCGGGTGGCAGGGTCTGGCACTGCTTCACGTAGTCGCGCATCTCTTCCTGGTACCGGGCGAACGCCGCCTCGTGGTCGTCCGGTGCGGCGGACAGTTCACCGGCGAGCACGTAGGCGGCGACGAGCGCCATCGCGGTACCGAGCCCGGCCAGCGGTGAGCCGCAGTAGCCGGCGTCGCCGAGCAGCACCGTCCGCCCTCGGTACCACTGCTCCATGCGGACCTGGCTGAGCGAGTCGAAGTAGAAGTCCCCGGCGCCGGGCATGGCGGCGAGGATCTGCGGTACCAGCCAGCCCGCTGCGGTGAACTTGGCGCGCAGGATCTCCTGCTGGGCAAGCACATCGCGCCGGTCGTAGTCCAGCGGCGGGGAGGTGAAGCTGAGCATGGCCTTGGCCGTGCCGCCGTTCTCCGGCCGGATCCCGGCGACCAGCCCGCCCGGCGCGCTGTGCATGAGGAACCAGTGGTCCAGGTTGCCTGGGTCCGGGACCGTGAAGTAGGCCATGTATCCGCCGAGGTGCCGCACGAACTCCTGCTCCGGCCCGAAGGCGAGCTGGCGTACCCCGGAGTGCAGCCCGTCCGCGCCGACCACGATGTCGAACCGCCGCACGGTACCGCTGGCGAACGTCACCTTGACGCCGTCCCCGTCCTCGGCCAGCCCGGTGATCCGGTCGCCGAACAGGTACTCAGTGCCGTCGCGGGTGGCGTCGTGCAGGATGCGGGTCAGGTTGCCGCGCATGATCTCGATCTCCGCGACGATCCCCTCGCCGCCGAACAGGCCGGCCGGCATCCTCGCGGTCCACCGGCCGCGGCCGTCCACGTAGGCGAATCCGCGCTCGTCGGCGCGCTCGGCCCGTACCGTGTCGAGAAGCCCCATCCGCTCGACCACCTCGCGCCCGGCGCCGCGCAGGTCCACGGCGTGCCCGCCGGGCCGGGGCGCGGGCGCGGCCTCCACGACCGTCGGCGCGAAGCCGTGCCGCCGCAGCCAGAACGCGAGCGCCGGCCCGCCGATGCCGGCGCCCGAGATCACTACCGTCCGGTTGACCATTGTGTGCCTCCTCGTCGCGTACGATGTACCACCTATGCGTACACCGTACGTGTACTAGTCAATCCGCTTGGTGTACTAGTACGGGAAGGAGGAACGATCGATGACTCAGCCGCCGTACCGCCGCATCGCCGCCGAGATCCGTGCCCGGATCGCCGACGGCGAACTGCGGCCTGGCGACCCGGTGCCATCGGCACGGGACATCACCCGCAAGTGGGGCGTGGCCCTGGCCACCGCGACGAAGGTGCTCGCCACCCTGAACGCCGAGGGGGTGACCCGGTCGCTACCGGGCCGGGGCACGGTGGTCGCCGGCCCGGCCGTACCCGCCCAGCCGGCGGGTACGGCGGCGCGCGCCGCGCGCCGCCACGAGGGCGACCCCGACCTGACCCGCGAGCGGATCCTGACCGCAGCCATCCGGGTCGCCGACGCCGAGGGCCTGGCGCACCTGTCCATGCGGCGCATCGCGACCGAGCTGGGCACGGCCCCGATGTCTCTCTACCGCCACGTCAACGGCAAGGACGAGTTGCTGGTGTCCATGATGGACAGCGTGCTCGGCGAGGACCCCCTGCCGGCCCGGCCGCCCAGGGGCTGGCGGGCCCAGCTGGAACTGTCCTCCCGCATGCAGTGGCAGGGATTCCGCCGCCACCCGTGGCTCGCCCCGGCGCTGTCCATCACCCGCCCGCAGCTGATCCCCAACGGGATGCGGCACACCGAGTGGGCGCTGCGCGCGCTGGACGGGCTGGGCCTGACGATCCAGCAGACTATGCACGTCCACATAACGCTGTTCAGCCACGTGCGCGGCCTGGCCCTCAACCTTGAGGCTGAGGCCCAGGCCGAGCAGGACTCGGGGCTGACGAGCGACGAGTGGATGCAGACCCAGGAGCACGGCTTCCGGGTCATCGCCGGTACCGGCGACTTCCCGCTGCTGAACCGGCTGGTCAACAGCGACATGGAGCTGGACCTTGATCAGTTGTTCGAGTTCGGCTTGGGTCGCCTGCTGGATGGGCTGGAGCGGCACCTGGCCGCACGGTGACTCGGCAACCCGCACCAGCGCCAGGTCAGTAGTCGACCCCCTGCCGCCGTCATCCCGGAAGCTCACCCGCGCGCCACCCGCCGGTCAAACCCGGCACCGCCGCGCCGCAGATGACAAGTACCTGCACAAATGACATCCGAGATGACAACTAGGCGGCCCGGATGACATCTTCACTGGATCCCTACAGCCATAGCAGTACTACGCAAGGCATTGCGTGGTACTATGACCGTGCTGTTGCTGGGTGGGCGGCACACCTTCCCAGCAGCCATGTCAACGCAAACCCACTTTCAGATCGGAGGAAACCGATCATGACCGCTACTCAGACAGCAGCTGTCCAGCTCACTCCTGCAGCGGGCGGGTCGCGCATTCCCGTCGCGACCGAGGTCCACATCGTGCCCGGCACTGCCGGGCACGGGCGTGCCCGGGCGGACGCGCTCCTCGAAGTCGTACGGGTCTTCGGGTGCCGGGTCGCCCTGTTCGGGTACAACGCCACCCGCAACGACAAGTTCCTGGTCACCGTAGGCACCCGCGCCAAGCTCGACGCCCTGGACATCCTGGTACCGACCGTCGCCCGGCGGATGGAGGAGGCCGCGCGGGCGGCCGTGGCCGGATACGCCCAACGCGCGCGGGAGGCGCTACCGGAGATGACGGAGGCGACCCGGCTACGCATCCTGGTCGTTCCGTACTACCGCGAATACCTGCGTGGCTTCGGCATGGGCGCGGCTGAGATGATCCGCGCCATACGCGCGGAGTTCACGAAGACGGCTGGCGAGCAGCTCGCCGCGATCATGTCGGCGGATGAGGTCAGGATCGCGGAGAAGTTCGAGACCAAGTTCCCGGACCGGCAGCCAATCCGGCCGGAGCGCACCCGGCACGACGCGGGCAGGGAAGCCGGAATCGCGGCAGGCCGGATGGCCGACATCGGCGACTGGTACATCGCCCGGCACGACCTGGCGTTCGCGATGCTCTGATCTTTGATCACAGGGCGGGCCGTTCCGGGGCTACGCAGCGCCTCCGGGACGGCCCGTCGCCGTGGATGTGGACGGTCGGCGAACCCGCGTTGGGCGGGTGGCACACGCCGACCGTCCCGGGGTCAACGCGAACCCCAGCAAGGCGTGGCGCGTGGCGCCACCCCTCGCTACTGCCCGATCATAAGACGTGCCCTCGCAACGACCGGTGGGCCAGCTACCTGCCGGACTGACGACGTTGCGGCTTTGGGCGTCCCGGCACGGCCGTACACATGACTATGTGCGGCGGTCCTGGCGCCGTAGGTCCGACTTTCCAAGGCCGGTCGGCGAGCTTCCGCCCACAGGACACCGTGGAGGCGGACGGGGGGAGCACGTCTACGAGGAAGCCGCGCTCGACGCCTGGCTGACCGCTCAGCCGGATCTCAATTCCCCGAAGCGGATCGATCCGGGATCGATCCAGGTTGATCCGGAGACGAGGATCACTCTCGGACGCTTCGCCGCGCTGATCCGTAAGGACCGCAAGACCGTGACCCAGCACCGTCGGCGGCCCGGATTCCCTCAACCCGATCCGGATGGAACCTACCGAGCGGGAGACTTGATTGGCTATTGGAACAGCCGCGCGGGGCGCCGCGGCCCGGCCCGGACTGGTCAGCGCCGTGGCCAAGCAGGCTAGCCATGTCTGGATCACGGACCGCTCAGCGGCTGCGGTCCGAGCGGCTCGGGATCCGCGTGCGCAGGCTCGCTGGTCTCTCGTACTGGACGGACTTATCGGCACTCAGGCGCGAGGCTTCGCGCTTCAGCTTCTGGCCATGGGTGACGAGGATCTGGTCAAGGATCGGCACGGCCGACCTGGGTGCCAGCTTGTATCGCTCAGCGATCCCCTCTTGCCATAGCTGCCCCAGATAATCGCAGAGCTGCTGCCGCATCTCGTCAGTAACGTGAATGTAAACGGAGTCCATGCCCTGCATCGCGTGACCGCGGCGATCCATCTGGATGACCTTAGGCAGGTTGGAGACGTCCAGCCAAGTGGAGTGAGTGTGCCTGTCGTCGTGCGGCTTGAACTTCCCGAGGAGGTTTGGCCAGGTGCCTTCGGCAAGGTCCACCGCTTTGAATTTCCGATTTCCCTTTCGGATCGGTATTCCTGGCCAGGGCTCGGCGGTCACGTAGACAGGCCGTCGGACACCCTTGCGTTTTGGGTGTAGCCCTTCAGCTGCGGGGGTGATGAAGTCGTCCGCGTAGTTGGACCGGCGCGGATGACCGCCTTTAGGGCCGAGGAACAGATAGTTCGGCTCGGTCAGGTCGTCACCCTTACATACCGGGCGGCCATCGACATCCGGGCAGATGCAGCGCTCCCGCCGGTTCTTGACCGCCAGCCGCAAGAGATCCGCGAGGAAAGCGGGCAGGTCGAGGGTCCGGACCGAGCCGTCCTTTGGCGGTGCCTTGCGCACCACGCCGCCGATCTCGCGGAGCTGCCAGTCCAACTGGTAGGTGGCAATCCCGGCGGCCGGGAGCCGAAGCGGCGAGTCATCACCCTCCCAGCCCTCGACGGCCAGGAGTTCGCCCCAGCGCACGCCGGTCCAGGTGGCGAAGATGTTCATCACGAAGTCGATGTCCTTGCCGGACAGTAGGGCGCAGCGCTCGGCGAAGCAGATCGCCTGGACGGGAGTGATCACGTTCGCCGTGGTCTGCTTGGCGGCGTGCGCGGGTGTACGCCGACCTTTGGCGCTTACGCGGCCGCGGCGTCCCTTTCGCCGCTCTGCGGGATTTCTGTCGATCTTCCCGGCATGAACCGCATCGCTGAGGATGGTGATCAGCAGGTCGCGGGCACCTCTTGCGACTGACGGGGCATAAGGTATGCCACGAGTGCTGGTGCGTTTGGGAATGGCCCTTTCCCAGGTCTCGATCTCCTCGAAGCTGAGGGAGCCTAGTTCCCGGCCTTGGAATTCAGGCAGTATGTGGAACTCGATTAGGTACTTGTATTTGGCCAGCGTGGTCGGCTCGACGTCGAGAAGCTCGCGCCAGGTGTCGATCCAGTCCTCCAAGAGCAGCTTCGCGCCTGACCGGTCCTGCCAGGTTCCTCTCATCTGCGCGGTGATCTGCTCGGCCGCTTCGGCATACGCCTCGTCGGGATCCTCGTAGTACGGCGTGCGATACCTTTCGCCGTCGAAACGCCAGCAGTACCGCGTCAGCCCGCGCTTGGTCTCAGCCCACGGCTTTGGACGGCGCTTTTGCCTAGTCATCGCGGGGTCTCCGCGCCCGCCAGGCGCCACTCGGCGCCGGGCACTGACTCCGGCGCGGCTTGCGGCGCGAGGATCGTACGGGCACGAGTTCAGGCTTTGAGGCAGGCTGTGTGCTGTGAGCTTCCGGCTCAGCTTCCTGTGGGCGGAACGCCCGCCCCTCTGCGATCTCGCGAAGGTCATCCATCGTAAAGATGACTCTGTGGCCGTTGAGATGGAACGGAATCTGCTTCCGGTAGGCGCGGGTCCGGAGCGCGCACTCTGTCATCTCAATAAGACCGATGCGGCGCAGGATCTCGGCCGCCTGCGCCGGCGTGAAGACGCGTGAAAGGCCTGTGGGCTGTTCGGCGTCCGCCCCCATATCTCCTGTGGTCATTGCTCCCCCCGTTTGGCTCCTTAAGCGACCTCGCTTCGCTGTGCGTCCTTGGCGACCGCTTCTCTTGCCATGGCGACGAGCCAGCGGAGCCGGTCGTTCGCCACCCGATGGCCGTGCTCTCGGAGTTTCCGGGCCAGCGCCGCCTGGCTGAGGTGGGCGCCGTCGCGGTCGGCATCTGCGAGGATTGACGCCGTCGCCTCGATCAGGCCTCTGGCCCGCTTGCCCACGGGAGCGCTGGTGGCGGTTGGCGGCGGGACCGCGGTGTGCCCAGGCAGCCTGCCGGGTAGCTCCGCAGTCGGCCCTGATGCGGCGTCATCATCGCTGGTTCCGACAGTGGCTGCGGCCAGGGTCAATCTGAGGGCCAGACGCTTGTCGAGCGGCGCTCTCCACCGCCACAGCCAGCGGCCGTACTCCTGCTGAAGCCAGGAGATCGCCTGCAGGCGCTGGTACTCATACCGGAGCCCGTCCCGGTAACTGGTTGCATGCCACAGCACCATGTGACGGCTCAGGATGAACGTTGACCGGGGCGCGAGAAGCCAGCGGGACACCGGTATCCGTTCGATCCGGGTACCTGCGGCGAGGCCGGTACATTGCTTGATCAAGTGCCGGATGCCCTCGATGACGGTGACGAACAGGGTTGGCATGGCGGCGTGCATGACGCTCGCGGTCAGGTTGCCGTGGGCGGCGGCGATGTTTAGGTAAGTCGTGGCGGCGATGAACGCCCAGGCGGTCCAGCGCAGGACTGGCCATGACAGTCCGAGGTACTCGGTCAGCAGGTCCCAGGCGAGCAGGGCGAGGATGCCGATGTCGACGCCGACCGGAACCATCCACGCCGATGGGCCGAACCACGGGGTGGCGAGGTGCCGAACCGTGGCGAAGGACCCGATGCCGCCGAGCACACCTAGCATTACCACGAGCGGAGCGACAACGCAGGCGGCGATCTTCACCGCGGCAACCGCGCCGGTAACGCCACGTCCGAGATACGACGTCCTGGTTTCCCGTCGGTGGCTGCGTGAACCGCTGGCCGACTTGGGATTAGCCCCGGCGGGCTCGCTGCGAGGTGCGCGGGCGGCGCCGCTCATCATGGCCTCGCGGCCTGACGACCGGCCTGGGTGACCCCGGCCTGCGTGTTCGCTCAACGTCCCCCCAGTGTTGTTGACTGCCGATATTTGCGGCGCGGTGTCATCAACTAAGATTGGTGGCGTGAGTCTACCTAGCCGAGAGCAGGACTGTCAATCATAGTTAATGACTGATTCTATCGTTGTCTTCATTTATCAACACGTTGCCATGAGGGGCCACGATGAACGCGAACAAGCGCGCGGACCAACGGGGAGATCAGGACCGCGCCGGACGAACGCTGGCGGAGAAGGTCGAGTGGCTAATCCAGCACATGTGGCCCGCGGATGCGTCTCCGCCGAAGACCAACGCCGATGCCGCTGCCGCCATCACCGCGGCGACGGGGGAGGAACTGTCCTCGACGGCCATCTGGAAGCTTCGCACAGGGCGCGGCGACAACCCGACGTTGAAGACCCTCACCGCACTGGCAAGGTTCTTCGGGGTCCCGGTCGGGTTCTTCGGCGAGGGCGAGGAAGCTGAGTCGTTGGGTGACCAGGCAGCGCTGCTCGTGATGCTGCGCGAGAAGGGGGTTACCCGGGCGGCATTGCGATCGCTGGGTGACCTGTCGAGCGAGGGCCGTCAGATGATCACGGACATGATCGAGAGCGTGGCCCGCATGGAGCGGCAACGCGCGGAATGAGACGGGTCCGATTGATCTAATCAATCGTCGAGTACGGTCGCGGGACAGTGACGATGGCTATTGGCGATGGGGAAGTGGTCGCGCTGAAGTGTGGCCGCATCCTCCACCGCGATGATGAGCTCACAGATTGAAGGGCTGCGCACTTCCAGGTGCAGATCACCGGCGATCTGCACCGGGTGGCCCTCGCAATGATGAGTATGTTGTTTTTCACCACTCCTGTCACTCGAATCACGGAGCCCAACGAGGTTAGACGGGTTCCCTGTCGGCGTCGCGATCTGGCATGCCGGAGAGACCAACGAGCCCGCGTTGGTGGAATCCGCAATGAGGTGGCAGAAGCGGAGGTGCAACCGTCTGTCACGATGGCTCCCAGCGCCAACCGTCGTTGTCCTCGCAAGTGATCGCTTTGCCGTCACCGGCAATCCCTGATGCTCCGTGGTCGGCTTTGCGGCAGAATTCGCCAGGCTCATAACAGGTCCCTTCGTTACTTCGTGGATAACAGCCCCCTTGCGCCGCGGGTGACGAAGGTGGTGGTGTCACAGCAGGACTAGTTGCCGAAGGTGCCGGCGTGACAGTAGGGCTAATTGACGGTGACGCGGGAGTGGTGCTCGAACCACCGAACACCACTCCCCATGGAGTACCTTGCTGCACGTGGCATGCTGATGCGAGCGTCCAGATGTCTCCTTGAAAATCGGAGAAGTCCATCTGCCAGTTATTCGGCAGAGGCTCGGCCGGGCCGGGGCTTGTGCCTCCGAACCACTTGCTGAGGTCGGTGTTGAGCACTCCGGCATCGTTGGTTACCTGGCTCACCTCGTTGCCAGGGGCGTCGCCGTACGGCTGTACCGCAGTGGCAAGGGCTTCTAGATCCTTGCTGTAAGTACCGGGCGGAAGCCACGCCGCCGCGATGACCGGCGCGGAATAGGACGGGTTGGCCGCGATGAACTGCTCCTGCTGCGCCGCATCGCGCTCAACTCTCGTCAGTGCGGCGTGCAGCGATGAACAGCTTGCCTCGGCGTAAGTCATCATGGGCGCCGAATTGCCGCTACCTACCGCCGCGGGAGGGACGGAGCCGCCACATGCAGCCACCCCGAGCAGTGACATGCCGACGATCGCCGCGGCAGCGTTTACGAGCTTCATGCCGACCTTCCCGCCAGATTCCCGATGGCCATCTCAGCAGTTAAAGCTATTGAGCCCGCTGCCGATAGTGTCCATCTGCCGGATTCGGCAAAAGATATATACATACTGTATGTCCGTATTTCTCGACTTGTTCAACGCTCGGGACCCGGCCGACCGCAAGCCACCGCGATTTCACCAGCAAAGCGGCACAAGGCACGCAGTATCCGCACAGCCGAGAGCCGCCAGCCCAGCGGCGATGCCGCCTCCGATCAAGAACTCCGCCGCGCCCGAAGAGGTTATGCGCAAGGAGTGTGCAAACGGTCGAATTCGCATCCGATGAAACCCTACTGGTGCCACACGGTACCGTACCGGTAGCCGAGCGTAATCCAGAGTGGCGGATTCGCAAGTGTGGCAATTGGTGCGTGGCGGGTTGTATCCCGCCGAAAGCCGTGACGGTGTTCTGCCTGGGCCCGTCTGCGGGGTGGGTAGCTGGCCTGCGCGGCGAGGGGCTGCCTACTCGCTGGGTATGTCGTGCGGCGGGCCAGGGTAGCGTAGCGGGGATTTGAGCTTGCGGGGGGTGTCGTTGCCGGGTTCGC